>JBGQIB010000023.1:0-39281 GCA_041498295.1 bacterium
GCCGCGGCGCTCGCGCTCGCAATTTTCTCGCCGGTGCTCGTGTGGAACTATCGAAACGACTGGGCGTCGTTCGCGTTCCAGAGCGCGCGCCGACTCAGTGATCCGCCAGCGTTCGGCCTGCACCGACTCATGGCGAGCGTGGTGGTGCTGCTCGGGCCAGTCGTCGTCGCAGCTTTGCTCGCGCTGCTGCGCGGTCAAACGCGCCGAGCCGTCGACGCCGAGACACCCAGTGACGAGAGCGCGCGCCGTTTCCGCTTCGCTGGCTGCGCCGCGTTCGCTCCGCTCGCGGTCTTCGCGCTCTTCTCGCTCGCCCACGTGCCCAAGATGAACTGGACCGGGCCGCTGTGGTTCGCGCTGCTCCCGGCGACCGCTGCGCTACTCGCGGGCGCGCCCGCAGCACACCGCGGTCGGCTCGCGAGCACGGCCGCCGCGCTCTTTGTGCCGAGTCTGTGGCTGGCGCTCTTCTGCTATGGCGCGGCGCTGCACGCGCTCGCGCTCGGCGTGCCCGGAACCGACTTCCCGGGCGGCACGCGCTACGCGCAGCGTTGGCAGAACATCGCCGCGGCCGTCGATCGCGCGGCAAACGACGTGCGCGCCGAGACCGGCGCGCAGCCCGTGATCGTCGCGTTCGACCGCTACGCGACGTCGAGCCTGCTCGCGTTCTATCAGCCGGCCTCGGGACCACGCTGGACGATCGGGGGGCGCCAACTGTTCGGAGCCGGGACCAGCCTGATGTACGGCTACTGGACGCCGCCCGAGTCGATCGTTGGACGAACACTTCTCTGTGTCTCCGACGACCCGGGCGACCTCGAGCGGCCGGTGCGCTTCGCGCGTGCGGCCGGTGCGATCGGGAGCGCGCCCATCGCCGGGCAGAGCGACGGCGCGCGCGTCTTCTACCGCGCGCTGTACGGCTACGTGCCGGGTGCGGTCTCGGGCACGAACCGGAAGAACGCCGCGCCCTCGAGGACCGCACTCTCGGGCGCCTCGAACTCGCACATGCTGCCGAGCTCGCGGATGCCGTCGGCGGCGCGCTGGTCGAGGCCCAGCTCCTCCGGCTTCGCGGGCTTCGCCTTGCCGAGTGACTCGATGAGCTTGGACGCCCACTCGGGCCGCTGCTCGCCCTTCGTGTCGAACACGATGGCGCGGCAGTCCGGGCCGTCCTTGAACACGCAGAGCAGCCCCGCGCCGCGCAGCTCGGGCGACGCCATCGAGAACATCGTCGCGCGCCCGCGCACGCCGTCCTCGAGCTCGAGCAAGAGTCCCTCGACCAGCGGGTGACCGCTCGCGAAGAACTCGAGCTCGTCTTTCTCGAGCGCCTCCACGCGGTCGAACGTGCCGAGCCAACGGCCCTCGTCGCGCACGCCGGGCAGTGACTCGACGGTGAGTGACGTCCCCATCTCCAGGTAGTAGAGCGCGGTGCCGCCCTTCTCGACGATCTTCAAGCCGAGGTCGTTCGCCGCGCCCAGACAGAAGCGGCGCATGCTCTGCTCGAGCTCCGGCGGGACGAGTGAAAGAATGCCCTCGGCCTGCGACGCGTCGTAGGCGTCGCGGTAGATCACGCGCGGGATGTCCGCGACCGAGCGCGTGCGCGCGGCCTCGATCTCCGCCACCAGCGCTTCGACGTCCAGCGCGGTCTCTTCGGCCTCGGCCCGCTCGACGGCTTCGCGCACGCCGGAGAGCGCGAGGTCGAGACCGGCCGACGGCCGCGCGAACAAGTCGAGTCTCTCGTACAGGCGCGCGACGTCGGGCTTCACGTTCGCGCCGCGGAAGTACACGATCTCGACGTCCTTCGTGCGCCCGATGCGGTCGAGCCGGCCGATGCGCTGCTCGATCGCGACGGGATCGCTGGGCAGGTCGAAGTGCACCATGCGGTCGCAGAACTGGAAGTTGCGCCCCTCGGCGCCCGCCTCGGTGCAGATCAGCACCGGCAGATTCGTCTCGCGGAAGCGCGCGACCTCGATGTCGCGCTGCGCCGCGCTGAGTGACTCATGGAAGACCGCGATGTGCGTGCGCGTCGCCTGCTCGAGGTGCTTCTTGAGCTTCTCGAGGCGGTCGAGGTCGCGCACGAAGACGAGCGCCTTTTCCTTCTTCTCGTGCCACTCGCGCACGTGCGCGGAGAGCCACTCGGTGCGCGGATCCTTGCGCACGTCCTTGCCAAAGGCCGCCACGTCGACGGGCTGCGGGCGCCGCGGCGGAAGCCCGCCCAAGTCACTGCGCCGCACCGCGCTCGTGCACGGGAACACCGCCCCGCCCGAGCCGACCGCCGCATCGAACGCGTCGAACGCGGAGAAGCTCTCCGGGTGCAGCAGCTGGAGCAGGTGGAAGAAGCCGCGCTTGTCCGCCTGCAGCGGGGTGGCGGAGAGCAGGATGGCGTGCTTCGCGTTCGTGACCAGCGGCGCGACGGCCGCGTCGAAGTGCTCGAGCGCGAGCCGATGCGCTTCGTCGACGATCACGAGGTCGTGGTCGACGTTCCGGGCTTGGCGCGCGAGCGCCGGATCCGCCGCCAGCTGCTCCATCGAGATCACGCCGAACGGATGCACGTCGAACGGGTTGTTGCCCTCGCCGTAGTCCCGCTCGACGCTCTCGATGCGCGCCTCGTCGATCAGCACGAACACCTGGTGGAACTTCCGGTAGAGCTCGCCGAGCCACTGCACGGTCAAGGTGGACGGGGCGATCACGAGGGCGCGCTTCGCGCGGCCCGTGCGCACGAGGGCAGAGAGAATCAGACACGCCACGATCGTCTTGCCCAGGCCGACCTCGTCGGCGAGCAGCCAGCGCACCGGGTCGCTCTTCACCGCGGCCAGCGCCGTGTGAAGCTGATGCGGAAACAGGGAAATGCGGCCGCCGAGGAAGCTCCCGAGGCCACCGGCCTCGCGCACACGGCGCAGCTGCAGACCGTCGACCCGATTGCGGAACGAGCCGAGCCGGTCGAGGCGGAACTGCGCGAGGCGCTCGATCGGGCCAGAGCTCTGGTCGAGCGGCCAGACCTCTTTGTCCTCGAGGCGCCGCCCATCGGAAAGCACGTAGCGCTCGCCGTCCCAGCTCTCGAGGCGCACCTCTGCGTTCTTCGCGAGCTCGATCGCCGCGGACCCCGGCGGGAGGATCAAAGGAACCAGGCCCGCGCCCTGTGCAGCCATGGTGACTTCCCGCTCGACGGCCGGGAAATACACCACGAGATAGCGGCCCTCGACGCGCCGCACGAAGCCCACCCCTAACTCGGGGTTGAAGGGGTGGACCAGCTTGCTGCCTTCCCTCCAGGCAGGAGTGGTCATGGAATGGGGGGTCTGTAGCCAACTCCCCGACGCTTTCAAGGCCCTGCTTGCTCCGCGCGGTCGCATGGCTTTAGGCTGGCGGACCATTCGAGGGAGGGGTCATGTCGTTCGAGGTTCCAGAGAGCGTCCGTGAGATTCGCGACCGGGTGAAGCGCTTCGTCGAGGAGCGCTGCTATCCAGTCGAGCCGCTGGTCGAGGACCGAGACGATCCGAAGGCGCGCGAGGCGATGCGCGAGCTGATGAACGGCGCCAAGGAGGAGGGCCTCTGGGCGCTCGGACACCCGCGCGAGATCGGCGGCCAGGGGCTGCCGTTCCTGGACTACGTGTACGTGAACGAGGTCGTCGGGCGCTCGAACGTGGCGATGGTCGCGCTCGGGACTCACTCGCTGCAGGACTCGATCATGCTGCACGAGTTCGCCGACGTGGAGTGGCGCGACAAGTATCTCAAGCCGCTCGTCGACGGCGAGGTATTTCCGAGCTTCGCGATGACCGAGCCCGACGTCGCGAGCTCCGACCCGACGCAGCTGCAGACGCGCGCGACGCTGGACGGGGACACCTGGGTGATCAACGGACGGAAGTGGTTCACGAGCGGCGCCGACCGCGCCGCCTACACCACCGTGATGTGTCGCACCGAGCCCGACGCGCCCGCGCACGACGCGTTCTCGATGATCATCGTCCCGACGAACACCCCCGGCTACAACATCCTGCGCGACGTGCGCGTGATGGGTCAGTACGGCGGACACTGTGAAGTTCAGTACGACGACGTGCGCGTGCCGAAGAAGAACCTGCTCGGCCCGCGCGGCGGCGGCTTCAAGATCGCGCAGCGGCGCCTCGGCCCGGGGCGCATCTTCCACTGCATGCGCTGGCTCGGGCAGGCACAGCGTGCGTTCGATCTGATGTGCGAGCGCGCGAACTCGCGCGTCGCGTTCGGCAAGACGCTGGGCCAACACCAGCAGATCCAGAAGTTCGTCTTCGACAGCCTGTGCGAGATCCAGGCGAGCCGCATGCTGACCCTGGCGGCGGCACACAAGATCGATCGAGGCGACGAAGCGCGGGTCGAGATCGGCATGATCAAGGTCTTCGGGGCGCAGATGCTGCACAACGTGGTCGACCGGGCGATCCAGGTCTTTGGCGCGAAGGGCGTCACGGAAGACACGCCGCTCGAGCGCATGTACCGGCACGCGCGTTTCGCGCGCATCTACGACGGCCCGGACGAGGTGCACGTGACGACCACGGCTCGACGCGTGCTCTCCGCCTACAAGATCGGCGACGGATGGGACTTTGGAATGCGCTGAGATTTTCGCGCTTGACCAAACCTTGGTCGGACCCGTATGAATGCGGATCAGAACCGGAATTCGGGTTCGTACCCCGGATTCGCATAGAGGAGTCCGCGATGGCCGCCCCCCAACAGGTGAGCAGCGCACCCGTTCCCGAGCTCGTATGGGTCCGACCGCCTCAGCAGGCGCGGAGCCAGCTCACGCTCTCGCGGATTCTCGATGCTGCGGAGTCGATCCTCGCGGACAAGAGCTGGGAGGACGCGTCGGTGGCGGAGATCGCGCGCCGGGCGGGCTCGTCGGTCGGAGCGTTCTACACGCGCTTCCCGGACAAGGACACGCTGCTCGCCGCACTCCACCAGCGCTTCATCGAAGAGGCCTGGGCAACCGCGCAGGTGGCGCTCGACGAGGGCCGCTGGGTCGGGGCGTCGATTTGCGAGGTCGTGCGGGAGCTCGTCGCGTTCCAGGTGCGCGTGAACGATCAGCGCCGCGGGCAGCTGCGCGCATTTGCTGCGCGTGCAATCCACGACCCGCGCTTCTACGCGCGCGCGGAGCAGCTCGGCAAGATGATGGAAGAGCGCTTCACCAAGCTGGTGGTCGCGCGCCGGCACGAGATCCTGCACCCGATTCCGGTCGTCGCGGCCGTGTTCGTCGGGCGGATGATCTCGGCCATGCTGCTGAGCCGCTTGCTCGACCCGAAGTTCGTCCCGAGCGGGATCTCGTTCGTCGACGAGCTCAACCACGCCGTGCTCGCGTATCTCGGGGTCTTCCCCGAGGACGCGATCGACGTCCTCTAGTCGCGGCGGCGCGCCTCGCGAAGATCGAGCGTCGAAGCGGGCGGCTCGCCGCGAAATCGCGCGCGAGCTGCCGACCCCGTGGGCGCGCCGCGTTGACTGAGCTCGCGCGCTGCGGGCAAGCTATCCGTTCGCAGGGAGGGCCAATGACGGCGGGTCAGCGGAGGGCGGCCGCAATCGCGCTCGCGGGCTCGCTCGCGCTGGGCTTCACCTCGGGCTGCGAGCGCACCGTGTCGGCGCCGAGTGAGCCGGCGCCCGTCGACGCGGCCTCTACGCCCGTCGACGGCCACATCGACCCCGCGCCCTATCGCGCCCAGATCGAGGCGACGGAGACGCTGCTCTACTCGAGCGACGCACTGGGCGACGACGGCTGGAAGGATCTGTCTCGCGCGCTGCTCGAGCTGCACAACGCGATCGTCTTCCGCGACACCTCCGTCCCCGCGCGCGAGACGAGCCGGCGGCTCTTCTTCTTTTCCGCTCAGGTCGATGCCGAGCCCGCGCCGAAACACAGTGCAGACGAGCTCGCGGTCATGCGCGGCGTCTGGGAGAGGATCCGCGCGGATCAGTTCACCGAGGCAGACTGGTTCCGCGCCGCATCCCGGTAGACGCCCCGCGGTCGCTGCGCGAGAATCCGCGCGCGGCGCGACGACCGCGGCGCTCGCGCGGAGCGATCGATGACTCAAGCGCTGATCGAAGATGACGATCGGCTGAATTCCGCCGACCTCCGCACCATCTGGCGTATCCTCACGCCAGAGGAGCGCGTCGAGGCGTTCCATCTCCTGTCGCGCGACGACGCCGAGGAGTTCTTCCTCGGTCTCTCCGCGGCGGATCTCGCGACTCTGATGCGCGGGCTGCCGCGCAACGAGCGGCGTTCGTGGATGCGCCTGCTCGCCCCCGACGACGCCGCCGACTTGGTGCAGCACGTTCCGGACGAGGAGCGCGACGCGCTGCTCGGCCTGCTCGACGATCCGACCCGGAAAGAGGTCACCGCGCTGCTCGCGTACAAGCAGGACGCGGCCGGCGGCCTGATGAATCCGCGCTACGCGCGCCTGCGGCCCGACATGACCGTCGACGAGGCGATCGGCTATCTGCGCCGCCAGGCGCGCACGAATCTCGAGCTGATCTCGTACCTGTACGTCATCGACGACCAACAGCACCTGCTCGGCGTCGTGTCGTTCCGAGAGCTGTTCGCGTCGCCGCCGGAGCGCACGGTGCGCGAGGTGATGCAACGCGATCTGGTGACCGTGCGCGAGGACCAGGACCAGGAAGAAGTCGGCAAGCTGTTCTCCGAGAACGACTTGATCGCGATCCCGGTCGTCGACGCCGAAGGGCACATGAAGGGCATCGTCACCGTCGATGACATCGTCGACGTGGTGCAAGCCGAGGCGACCGAGGACATCCAGAAACTCGGCGGCATGGAAGCCCTGGAGGCGCCCTATCTCGACATCGCGTTCAGCCGCATGTTCCGGCGCCGCGGTGGTTGGCTGTCGGCGCTGTTTATCGGCGAGATGCTCACGGCGACGGCGATGGCGTTTTTCGAGGACGAGATCGCGAAGGCCGTGGTCCTGGCGCTGTTCGTGCCGCTGATCATCTCGAGCGGCGGCAACTCCGGCTCGCAGGCGTCGACCCTGGTCGTGCGCGCGATGTCACTCGGCGAGGTGCGGCTCGCCGATTGGTGGCGCGTGGTTCGGCGCGAGTTCGCCTCGGGCCTCGCGCTCGGCTCACTGCTCGGCTCGATCGGATTCCTGCGCATCGTGATGTGGCAGGCGGTGACTCCGCTCTACGGAGAACACTATCTGCGCATCGCATTCACTGTCGGCGCGAGTCTGGTCGGCGTGGTGATGTTCGGATCACTCGCCGGGTCGCTCTTGCCGTTCCTGTTCCGCCGGATCGGCGTGGACCCCGCGAGCGCATCCGCCCCCTTTGTCGCGACTCTCGTCGACGTGAGCGGACTCGTGATCTACTTCACGATCGCGAAGCTGATCCTCGGCGGCACGCTGCTCTAGCGGCCGGCGCTTCGGCGGGCGCTTCCTCGTGGGTCCCTTCTCGCTCGCGGACTCGCTGCGAAACCCACTCGTCGGCATCCCGCCGAAGCGCCGGCCCGTTGCCGATTCGAGCAGTGAGTTTTCAGAGTTGCGCGGCGGCGGGGATGATCTCTTTCCCGAAGGTCTCGAGCGGGCCGATCTCGTGCGCGTTGGGGAGATTGAAGATCGCCTGATCGATGCCGATCGCGGCGAGCTCGCGGCAGATCTTGACGAGGTCCGCGGCGGATTGCTTTCCGGGCGCGAGCCAAGCGGTGCCGAGCGTCGTCTTCTCGATCGCGGCGAAGTCGCGCCGCTCGGTGTCACAGTGGCGCCGCAACACGTCGAGCTTGCGGCCGAGCCCGTCGGGACCGAGAAACGCGAACAGGTTGCACGCGTCGGCGTAGCGCGCGACCAGGCGCAGCGTCTTCTTCTCGCCGCCGCCGCCGATCAGGATCTTCGGCCGCGGGTGCGAGAGTGGCGCGGGCACGCAAAGCGTCTCGGCGAGCTGGTAGTGCTTGCCCGCGAACGGGGCGACCTTGCCGGACCACATCTGCAGGGCGATGCGCAGTGTCTCCTCCAGGCGCTCGAAGCGTTCGGCGAGCGGCGGAAACGGAACGCCGAGCCCCGCGTGCTCGCGCTCGAACCACGCCGCTCCGATGCCGAGATACGCGCGCCCGCCCGAGAGCACGTCGAGCGTCGTCACCGTCTTCATCAACACTCCCGGGTGTCGGTAGGTCACGCCCGTGACCATCGTGCCGAGCTTCGCGCGCCGTGTGACTCCCGCGAGATATGAGAGAGTCGCGTAGCCCTCGAGCATCTCCTGCTCGGCCGCGCCGACCATCGGGATCTGGAAGAGGTGATCCATCACCCAGATGCTCGCGAAGCCGGCTTCGTCCGCGGTCTGCGCGATCTCGCGCAGCTTCTGCGCCAGCGCGCCGGGTCCACCGGGCCAAGTGAAAATGGGGATCTGGATGCCGATTCTCATTGTAACTCCGTTCGCCTTCGGCTCACTGCGCGCTTCGCTTGCAGGCGCGCCTCGGGGCGGCCCTCGGCGCGCCGGGACTTCGTTCGCACGCTGACGCTCACGCTCGCGCCTCGAGCGCGCGGCGGACCCAGCGGCGATACACCTCGAGCGGCTGCGCGCCGCTGATCGCGACGTCGTTGCCGACCATGCGGACCGCGGGCACGCCGCTGACGCCGAGCTCGACGGCTTGGTCGTGCTCCTCGGTCACGCAGCGCAAGAGCTCCGGGTCGGCCGCGCGCGCGAGCTCCGCGCCGGGCAGCTCGGCCTCGCTCCAGAGCGCGGCCAGAGTGCGGGCGTTCGAGATGTCACGGCTCTCGACGAAGTACGCGTGCAGGAGCGCGCGGTGCATGCGCTGGAACGGGTCGGGTCCGAGCGTCGCCGCCGCCTTCGCGACCAAGTGCGCGGGCACGCTGTGAGAAGGCGGTCCCTCGTCGCTGGCCCAGGCGCGGAACTCGGCAGCGGGCTCCTCTTCGGCCGCGCGCTGCCACAGTTCGGTGTAGCGGCGGAACTTCGCCAGATCGCGTCCCGGCGCCGGCTCGGGGCGCAGGAGGAAGCTCCGCCAGCGCAGCTCCACGTCGGCGCCGAACTCGTCCTCGATCCGGTGCAGGCGCGTCGCCGCGACGTTGCACCAGGGACAGAGATAGTCGGACCAAACGTCGAGCGCGATCCGAATCAACTCACTTCCCCGGAATGATCTCTCGCTCGCGCGCCCAGAAGAGCGGCGAGTTCGCGAGGTCGATGAACTTTCGCTCGTCCTCGAGCAGGATGCGACCCGCCTCCGTGCCCGCGGGGCTCGCCAGCGCCGCGGCGATGTCCGCTTCGTCCTTCCACCACAGCTCCGCGACACCGTCGTATCCCGCCGGCCCGCCGCGCGTCGCGCGCAGCGTGTCCGCGGCGTCGCCGAGCAGTGTATGGGTCTGGACGTACCGCTGGATGCGCAGCGCGGCGGCCTGCTTCCGGACGAGCGGCCCGTGCGTCTCGAACCAGTACGCCTGGAACTGCTCACGCGACAGCTTGGGCAGACGGCGCAGGCAGAAGCTGAGCTTGACCATGCCCGCGAGCGTATCAGCTCGGCTATTCCTTGGGGAGCAGGGGCTCGAAGCGCGGCTTGTCGGTCGCTTTCGCGTACGCATCGTGCGGGTCGATGCGCTTGGCCGAGACGAGCTCGAACAGCGCGTCGTCCATCAGCTGCATCCCGTCGGCTTTGCCCTGTTGAATGAACGAGCCGAGCATGCCGAAGTTCGCCTCGCGGATGATGTTCGGCAGCGCCTTCGTCTTCAGCAGGATCTCGTTCGCGGCGACCCGGCCCTTGCCGTCCGAGGTCGGCAGCAGGAGCTGGGCGACGACGCCGGCGAGTGACTCGGCGAGCGAGAGGCGCACTTGCGGCTGCTCGTCGGACGGGAACGTGTCGATGATCCGGTCGATGGTCTTGGGCGCGCTGTTGGTGTGCAGCGTGCCGAACACGAGCATGCCCATCTCGGCCGCGGTCAGCGCGAGCGAGATCGTCTCGTAGTCGCGCATCTCGCCGACCAGCACGACGTCGGCGTCCTGGCGGATCGCGGCGCGCAGACCCGGCCCGAAGCCCTTCGTGTGGGAGCCGACCTCGCGGTGCGAGAGCACGCTCTTCTTGTTCTCGTGCACGAACTCGATCGGATCCTCGAGCGTGAGGATGTGCTTCGAGTAAGTGCGGTTGATCTTGTCGACGATTCCGGCGAGCGTTGTCGACTTACCCGAGCCGGTGGGGCCGGTGACGACGACGAGTCCTTTGCGCAGGTGAACGAGATCTTCGATGGACTTCGGCAGCGCGAGCTCTTCCAGCGGTACGATCTTCTCGGGAATCATGCGCAGCACCGCGCCCGCGCCGTGCTCCTGCACGAAGAAGTTCGCGCGGAAGCGCGCCACGCCCTCGAGCCCGTAGGCGAAGTCGAGGTCGTGTTTCTCGTCGTACGTGCGCCACTGCGACTCACTCGCGATCTCGCGCAGCAGCTTGCGCAGTGCGTCGTCGCCGAGGCGCGCTTGGCCCTCGACCGCGCGCAGCTCGCCGTTCACGCGGACGCGCGGTTCGAGCCCGGCCGCGAGATGCAGGTCGGAACCTTTGTGCTGCTTCAGGTAGCGGAGGAGCTCGTCGATTTGCGCCACGTCGTCCTCCCGCTCACTTCCCCGGCGGGATCGACTTCGGATCCTCGGCGTGGAGGAGCGCGTCCTCGCGCTTCACGGTCCCCGACTTCACGAGCTGAGCGAGCGAACCGTCGAGCAGACACATCCCGAGCGCCGCGCTCGTCTGCATGGTCGAGCGGATCTGGATCGTCTTCTCTTCGCGGATCAAGTTGCCGACGGGCCGATTCACGACCAAGATCTCGATCGCCGCCACCATACCGCGCGCGTCGGCGCGCGGCAGCAGCCGCTGCGAGATCACGACGCGCAGTGACTCGGAGAGCATCGAACGCACCTGAGTCTGCTGGTCGGGCGGGAACGATCCGATGATGCGGTTCACGGTGCGCACCGCGTTGTCGGTGTGCAGCGTCGCGAGCACCAAGTGACCCGTCTCCGCGGCGGTCATCGCGAGCGAGATCGTCTCGCTGTCGCGCAGCTCGCCGATCACGATCACGTCGGGATCCTCTCGCAGCGCCGCGCGCAGCGCGCGCGCGAAGGACTCGGTGTGCCGCTTCACGTTGCGCTGATTCACGACGCAGCGCTTCGACGGATGCAAGTATTCGATCGGGTCCTCGATCGTGAGGATGTGCTCGGCGCGCTCCTCGTTGATCAGGTTCACGAGCGCCGCCATCGTCGACGACTTGCCGCAAGCCGACGGGCCGGTGATCAGCACCAGGCCCTGGTGGAAGTTCGTAAACTTCGCGAGTGAGTTCGGAAGACCGAGGTCGCCGAGCGTCGGCGGTTGCAGCGAGATGCGGCGAAAATTCGCGTCCGTCCCGCGCAGCTGGCGATAGACGTTGCCGCGGAAGCGCGCGAGACCCTTCACCGTGTAACTGAAGTCGATCTCGCCGTCCTCCTCGAGCAGCGCGCGCTCTTCTTCGTTGAGCGCCGAGAGGATCAGCTTCTCCGCGACCGGCGGCGACAGCTTCGAGTCCGGCACCTCGACGAGCGCCCCGCGGATGCGCAGGCGCAGGTTCGAGCCGCTGTGCAAATGGATGTCGCTCGCGCCCTGACTCGCCGCGTCGACGAGCAGCGCGTCCAATCCGCGGTCGAGGCCGATCTTCGCAACCGCGCCCGCTGCCGCCGCCACGGACACGGGTCGTGACTTCGCCGCGGGCGCGGGCTTTGGCTTCGGCGTCGGCCGGGCTTCGCGCGCGAGCGCCGCGGCGGCGCCTCGGTCGCTTTCGGCGCCGACCTCGATCGGCGTCGGCTTCGCGATCGGCGGCGTCGCCGGCGCGCCCTCGGCCTTCTTTTCGCGCGCGCGCGCGATCACGCTGCGCTGCATCTCGAGGGCCCTGGCGAGCGTCGCCCCGTCCATGAAGCCCATCGCGACCAGCACTTCGCCCAGGTTCCGGGTGTTGCCGAGGCGCGCCTGCTCGCGCGTCGCCTGTGCCAGTTGCTCCATCGTGATCATCTTCGACGCGACCGCGACACGGCCGAGAAGCGCGTCGGCGTGCGACGGAGGGGGCGGATTCGCAGGGGTCGACATGGGTCCCCGCGCTATCGGCAGCCGTCGGGCCCGCTTTGAGGCGGCGACCGGCAAGTGACCGGCAAGCAAGCGGCAACTCCGGCGCGGAGTCGGTCGACGAGCGCAAGGAGGCGCCTCGATTTTTGCGAGCGACCGTCACTTCCGATTGTTCGCGGGCACTCCAATGAGGTAGGCTGTGAGCGTTCGGAGGGAATTGGCGATGCGGCTGCGGGCCCGGTTGAGTATGTCGGTGTCGTTGGGTGCAGTGGTATCCGCGCTGTTGCTCGCCGCGTCGTCCGCGCGCGCCGTCCCACTGGCGGCGGGCCTCGAGGGGTCCTGCTCGTTCAGCGACTGCGACATCGCCTACTGGAATCCCGGCGCCGGCGGCAATGGTCACTACTACGCCTTCGTTCCAGCAGGGGCGACGCCGGCGACTTGGACCGAAGCGCGCGATGCGGCGGCCGGCGCGACGCTCGGGGCAGGGACCGTCGGCCATCTCGCGAGCGTGGCCGACGCGGCTGAGAACGCCTTCATCATGAACGAGGTGCTGCCGCTCGGTACCTCGCTGCAGAAGCGCCTGGTCTGGCTGGGCGGCTTTCAGAACGATACCCCGGTGAAGTCACTTCCACCGGACGCGGGTTGGCAGTGGATCACGCCCGAGTCGTGGAACTACGCGCACTGGGCCTCGGGCGAGCCGAACGACGAGACCCCGACGCACAGCGGCGATGAGCGCTATCTGACGATGTGGGTGCACTTCATCGTCGCCGGCGTCGACAACCGCGGCACCTGGAACGACGAGAACCTCGAATCGCAGTCGCAGGCGCCGAACCTGGGCTTCATCGTCGAGTACGAAGCGAAGGCGGTCCCGGAGCCCGCGGCCGCGCTGCTCGCTCTCCTGGGCGGCGCCGCGCTGCTCGCGCGCCGCACGCGCCGCTGAACGGCGAGACGCACTCCGACTCTCTACGCTTCTGGCCGTGAAACGGGTCGTGATCGTCGGCGGAGGCTTTGCCGGGCTGAACGCGGCACTCGGTCTGGGCGCCGAGCCCAAGGTCGAAGTGACCTTGCTCGACCGTCGCAACCACCATCTGTTTCAGCCGCTCCTCTATCAGGTCGCGACCGCGGGCCTCAGCCCCGCAGACATCGCGACACCGATTCGCAGCGTGCTCTCGCGCTTCCCGAACACCCGTGTGTTGCGCAGCGAAGTGGAGGACGTCGACCTCGCGGGGCGCAAGCTCGCGACCGACGCGGGCTCGATCGAATACGACTATCTCGTGCTCGCGTGCGGCTCACGGCACGCCTACTTCGGTCACGAGGAGTGGGAGCCGTTCGCGCCCGGCCTGAAGACGATCGAGCAGGCGACGGAGATCCGGCGGCGCGTGCTCGACGCGTTCGAAGAGGCCGAGAAGGAGACGGACCGCTTGAGACAGCGCGCCCTGCTCACGTTCGCGATCGTCGGCGGCGGGCCGACGGGTGTCGAGCTCGCGGGCGCGATCGGCGAAATGAGTCGCTTCACGTTGGCGCGCGACTTCCGGCGCATCGATCCGAAGCTCGCGCGCATCATCCTGATCGAGGCTGCGCCGCGCATCCTGCCGGCGTTCGATCCCGAGCTCGCGAGCCGCGCCGTGCGCGATCTCGAGACGCTCGGCGTCCAGGTGTGGACCTCGAGCGCGGTCACGAAAATCGACGTGCGCGGGCTCGAGGTCGGCGCGGAGCGCATCGAGGCCTACACCGTTCTGTGGGCGGCCGGAGTGCGCGCCGAGGATCTCAGCCGCAAGCTCGGCGTCGCGCTAGCGAACGGCGGCCGCGTCCCCGTGACTGCCGGTCTCTCGCTCGTCGATCACCCGGAGGTGTTCGTCGCGGGTGACCAAGCGCAGGTCAGGGACGCGGCGGGTCGCGATCTGCCCGCGCTAGCCCCCGTCGCGCTGCAGCAAGGACGCTTCGTTGCGCGCCAGATTCGCGGCGAGCTGCGCGGGCAGGCGCGCCAGTCGTTCCGCTACGTCGACCGCGGAGCGCTCGCGACCATCGGCCGCAGCCGCGCCGTCGGCGAGATTTGGGGCTGGCGCGTGCACGGGACGCTCGCGTGGGCGGTCTGGCTGTTCGTGCACATCTACTACTTGGTGGGCTTCCGCAATCGCGCGCTGGTCGTGTTCCAGTGGGCATGGTCTTACTTCCGCTTCCGGCGCGGAGCGCGCCTGATCGTCGGCAAGGAGTGGCGCTTCTACGGCGACGAGCACAAGCTCAAGTGACGGAAGCGCCGAGCGCGGAGGCGATCCGGTCACCGAAGAGCTTCGGCGGATCCGCTTCCTGCGTCATCACGGCGAGTGAGTCGGCCAAGCCTGAGCGAGTCACCTCGGCCACGAGCGAAGTGAACGCCTCCCAGCCCGCGGGCTCGCCTCCGTCCTCGAGGCGGCGCAGCAGCGAATCGGGCAGGGGAACGCGCAGCCGCTCGCCGAGTCTCTCGGCCGCGGCCGCCGAAAGCAGCGGGATCAACATCGGGGCGATTCGCACCGACGGCGCGCGGGCGCGGATCGCCTCCGCGAACGGCGCGAGCGCGCTGGCCTCGAAGATCGGCTGCGTCTGTACGAACGCGGCGCCCGCCTCGAGCTTCGGCCAGAGGTTCGCGAGCACCCTCTCTCGCGGCCCGTAGGGGTTGAGCGCGACTCCGATGCGCGCGCCCGGGATCGCGGCCCGCACTCGAGTCACGAGCTCGGCCAGAGTCGGCGGCGGGACGGCCTCGGGCGGACCGGCTTCGCCGCGCACGAGTAGCGCGGCACGCAGGCCGCCGCGGGCCGCGCGCTCGATCTCGCGCTCCAGGTCGGCGCGGTCGCGGCCGCGGTTCACGAGATGCCAGACCGCGCGCAGTCCATGTCGCTCGAGCTCTACGGCCGCATCGACGCTGCGCTGTCGATCCGGGCGCTGGATCACGTGCACCGCGTCGGCGCGCACGCCGAGCAGGCGCGCGCGCCGCAACAGCACCTCCGGACGCGCGTTGCGCGGCGGCGTGATCTCGAGCGCAATACCGATGCGTGTCATCGCGCCTCCGCGAGATCCGCGACCAGCGCCTCGCGAAACGCGCGCAAGGTCTCACTGCGCCACGCGCCGGCCGGCTCCTCGAGCCAGACGGCGTCGAGGAGCGGGGGCCGTCCGCTGCGCGCCGCGTGCAGACGGCCTTCGTGAAGCAGCGGCTCGGCCAGCTCGCGCGGAAGCACCGCCGCGCCGGCGCCTGCGAGCACGAGCTCGAGCGCCATGTCGCTGCTGGCGGCGAACACACGCACGTCGGCGGCCATGCGCCGACGCGGGAAGTGGTGGCGCAGCCAGCGGCGGATGAGCGGGCTCGACTGGTAGTAGTCGACGTACGCGCCCCCCGAGAGTGACTCGGCGCGCGCGCGGCCGCGCGCGACCGGCCGGCCCGACACGAGCACGAGCTCTTGGCGGAACAGCAAGCTCGAGCGAACGCGCGCGAGCGCCGAGTGACTCGGTGCGAGCGCGAGCGTGAAGTCGAGGCGATTCGCGACGAGCTGCTCGCGCAGCTCAGCGTGTGCGCCGTAGAGCAGCTTCACCTGTGCATTCGGATGCGCCGCGGCGAAGCGCGCGAGGGAGCCCGCGATCCGCGCGCGCGACGCGCCGAGATACAGCCCGAGCCTCACGAGCCCGCGCACCGCGCGCTCCTCGTTCACCACGAGTTCGAGCGCGCTCGCGAGCTCGGCGTGCAGGCGGCCGAAGCGGCGCGCGAGCGTGCGGCCCTCGGCGGTGAGTACCAGCTGCCGGCCGACGCGGTCGAAGAGGCGCACGCCGAGCGAGCCCTCGAGGCGGGACACGCTCTGGCTCACAGCCGAACGCGTGAGCGCGAGCGTGCGCGCCGCCGGCGTGATGCCGCCGCGCTCCGCGACCGCCAGGAAGGTGCGCAGTTTGTTCAGGTCCACGCTGTTCAGATTCACTGAACGAATCCGCCAGGACATTTAACAGGACTAACCTAGCAGAGTCGGGCTAGGATCTGCGCCCATGAGCTTGTTGGAATTCAGAGGCGCGCGGCTCGCGGTTCGACTCGGCTGCGGCGCCGACGAGCGCGCGACCCCGCAGGCCGTAGATCTCGATGTCGCCGTTCGCTTCGCCGAGGTGCCCCCGGCGTGCGAGAGCGACAAGCTCGAGGACACCGTCTGCTACGCGGACCTGATCGCCGCGGCGCGCGCGCGCGTCGCGGGCCGAGAATTCCAGCTCGTCGAGCGCCTCGCGCACGAGCTGCTCGGCGTGATCCGGCCCCTGGTGCCGCCCGGCGCGGAGCTCTGGCTGCGCGTCACCAAACTGCGTCCGCCGGTCCCGGACCTGGCGGGCGGCGTCGCCTTCTCGCTCGGCGATTTCGAGAGGACGCCCGGCTAGAATCGCGCGATGGCGCGCTTCGACTTCGACCTGTTCGTGATCGGTGCCGGTTCCGGCGGCGTGCGCGCGAGCCGCATGTCCGCGAGCCTCGGCGCGCGCGTGGCGGTCGCGGAGGAGCGCTACCTCGGCGGGACCTGCGTGAACGTCGGCTGCATCCCGAAGAAGCTGCTCAGCTACGCCGCGCACTACGCCGACGACTTCGAGGACGCGGCCGCGTACGGCTGGACGGTCGGCGCGCGCGGCTTCGACTGGGCGAGCCTGATCGCGAACAAGGATCGCGAGATCGCGCGACTCAATTCGGTGTACGGCCAGCTGCTCGACGACGCCGGCGTGCGGCGCATCGATGCGCGCGCGCGCATCGTCGACGCGCACACGGTCGAGGCCGGCGGCAAGAGCTACAGCGCGGAGCACCTGCTCGTCGCCACCGGCGGCTGGCCGCGCATGCCGCCGCTCCCGGGCATCGAGCACGCGATCAGCTCGAACGAGGCGTTCCACCTGAAGGAGTTACCGGCGCGCGTGCTCGTGGTCGGCGGCGGCTACATCGCGGTCGAATTCGCCGGCATCTTCTCGGGCCTCGGCGCGCGCGTCGTGCTGGTGCACCGCGGCGAGCTCTTCCTGCGCGGATTCGACGACGACGTGCGCGCCGCGCTCGCGGTCGAAATGAAGCAGCGCGGCATCGACCTGCGCTTCAACATGAAGCTGGCGCGCATCGAGCGCACCGGCGCCGGACTGCGCGCGACGTTCGTCGACGGGAGCGCGGTCGAGGCCGACCAGATCCTGTTCGCGATCGGACGAGATCCGAGCGTCGCCGGGCTCGGACTCGAGGAGATCGGCGTCGCGCTCGCGCCCGACGGCTCGGTCGCGGTCGACGCGTACTCGCGCACTTCCGTGCCGAACGTATTCGCGATCGGCGACGTGACGAACCGCCTGAATCTCACGCCCGTCGCGATTCACGAGGCGATGGCGCTCGCCCGTACACTTTTTGGTGGACAGCCCACGCCCGTCGACCACGAGGACGTGCCCAGCGCGGTGTTCAGCAACCCGCAGGTCGCCGCGGTTGGACTCACGGAGGCTGCGGCGCGCGCGCGCTACGGCGAGCTCGACGTGTATCTCACGAGCTTCCGAGCGCTGCGCCACACGCTCACCGGCCGCGACGAGAAGACGACCATGAAGCTCGTCGTCGACCGCGCGAGTCAGCGCGTCGTCGGCGCGCACATGGTCGGTCCGGATGCGGGCGAGATCCTCCAGGGCGTCGCGATCGCGCTGAAGTGCCGCGCGACCAAGGCGCAGTTCGACGCCACTGTCGGCATCCATCCCACGGCGGCGGAGGAGTTCGTCACGCTGCGGACTCCGCTGGCGCGAGGCTGAGTCAGTTCCTCAACTCGGCCCTGGCTCCGGGTGAGCGCACGCGACGTTCTCCGGCCACATGAGCTCCTTGTGCGAGCCGGCAACCGATCTCATGGTCGTGACCAGGATGACTGCGGCGACGACCAAGGCGACCAACGGATCGAAGACGGAGAGTCCCGAAGTGAGAACGAGACTGCCAGCGACGACCGGAGCGAGAGAGAGCAGCACGTCGCCGAGGTTGTGGACGTAGGCGAGGCGAATCGCTGCATCCTCGCGCGCGGCCTCGCGGAGAACGCGCGCCACTCCCCAATTTCCGACCGCACCGACGAGGCCTGCGACGATGGGAACCAAACCGATCACGGAAACAGGCTCCGCCAACCGCTCGAGAGCCTGCCAAGTCAGGAACATGCACACGGTGGTGAGACCCAATGAGTTGAACAGGTTGGCCCAGCGCAACAGCGCGCCGGAGAGGCCGGTCCGAAGCGTATAGGCGAGGACGAGCAATCCTAGGGCGAGCTCATCCGACAGATTGTGAACGCCGTCGAGCAGAAGACTGAGGCTGCTCGCTTTCAGGCCGCCGGCAATCTCGACGACGAGCACCGCGGTGTTCAGGAAGAACGCGGCAGCGAGCGGTTTTCGTCTGTGCGACATCTTGCGCTCCCGGCGGCGGCGACGATGCCTCTGCTGTTGATCGGAGTCAACTCAAGACACTGTGTCGCCCCGCGATCGTTGACACCCCTGGGGGCCTCCGATAGTTTCCGAAGCCGATGCGGAATTTCCTCTCCGCGCGGCTGAAGCGAACGGCGCTCGTTGCCGTGTTCGCACTCGCGACGCACGCGCTGCTTCCGTATCTGCACGCGCACGCCAATTCCTGCGACCGCGGCCGCGCGGCGTGCGCCTCCGAGCGAGCCGGTGAGCCGGCCTCCTCCGAGGGCGGTCAGAGCTCGAGTCATCCGGACGCGTGCGCAGTCTGCAGCGCGCTCGCGCACGGCGGCGCCCGCGCCATCGATGCGCCGAGCGGGCTTCCGGTCCACTTCACCGAGCTTTGGCTCGCGAGCGCGCCGCCCGCGGCCGAAGTCCTCGCGCCCTGCGCTGAGGTCGACGTCGCCTGCGCTCGCGCGCCCCCTGCATCCCCTCGCTCCGCCTGAGAGATATCGTCAGCTACTGATCGATCCCCGGCGGGATGCGTCGTGACACCAGTCGGTGTCGCACGCCATTCGAGAGCCCTGCGGTCGGTCGAGACGATCTGCCCCGCCAGCTCACTCGGGGGCGCCTGAAAAGGGCGTGCTGGCGCGGCGAGGAGCGGCCCATTCGCCCGCGCGTTGCGCGCCGCGATGACCGCAGGGAGGGGAAGACCCATGAAGCGTATGAGCATCGCGCTCGCTTGCGTGCTGCAACTCTGCGGGGCCGCACTCAGCTCCGCCGATCCCGCGACGTCGACCGGGCTCGGCAAGGTGGCCGGTCGGATCAAAGACGCCCTAGATCGCCCGCTCGGCGGCGTCGAGCTGAAGCTCGAGGCGCCGGATGGACGCACCGTCGCTGCCACCACGAGCGCGCCCGACGGGCGCTTCGAGTTCACTCACGTCGAGCCGGGGACGTATTCGATCGCAGCCGCGAAGCCGGAGTTCGAGACGGCGACCGCGATCGTGACCGTAGCCGGGAGCGACACGACCGCGGCGCAGCTCGTCATGGCGTCGAAGAGCGCGCTGGAGATGGGAGTCGTCGCGCAGAAGCTCGACGTCGCGCGCAACTCGATCACGCCGAGTACCGGGAGCAGCGTCTACAACATCACGGAGAAAGCGATCGAGGCGCAGCCGCAGGGCGACAACTCGGCGTTCAACCAGGTGCTGCTGCGCGCGCCGGGGGTCGCCAACGACTCCTTCGGTCAGGTCCACATCCGAGGCGACCACCTCAACTTGCAGTACCGAATCAACGGCGTTCAGCTGCCGGAGGGCGTCAGCGGCTTCGGACAGTCACTCGACACGCGGTTCGTCGACGGCTTGCGCCTGATCGACGGCGCGCTCCCGGCACAGTACGGGTTCCGGACCGCCGGCGTGATCGAGATCGACACGAAGAACGGCGCATACGAGCCCGGCGGAAGTGTCTCCATGTATGGTGGAAGTCACAGTACCCTTCAGCCGAGTTTCGAATACGGCGGCGCGACCGAGTCCCTCAGCTACTTCGTGACCGGAGACTATCTGTACAACGAGCTCGGCCTCGAGTCTCCGACGGGGACGGTCAACCCGATTCACGACCGCTCGAACCAGGGCAAGGGCTTCGTCTATCTCTCGGGGCTTCTTGATCCGACCACGCGCGTGAGCCTGATCTCGGGGAACTCCGTCGGCCGGTTCGATATACCGAACAACCCCGGACAGACTCCCGGGTTCGCGCTCTCCGGGGTCCCGACGTTCGACTCCAGAAACCTGGACGAGAACCAGTCGGAGTGGAACAACTACGGAATCCTCTCGCTGCAGAAGTCGACGGAGGCGGTCGACTTCCAGCTCTCCGCGTTCACGCGCTTCAGCCAGACGCTGTTCCGGCCCGATCCAGCCGGCGACCTGATCTTCAACGGCGTCGCAAGCCGTGACCTGCGCAACAGCTGGGCGAGCGGTCTGCAGGGCGACGCGAGCCGCAAGCTCGGTGACTCGCATACGCTGCGCCTTGGTGTGTTCGTCCAAGAGGAGAAGACCACCAGCAACAATGACGTCTCGGCTTTCCCCGTGGATTCGAGCGGCGTACAGAGCAGCGATGTACCGTTCACGATCACCGACGACAGCAACAGGCTCGGGTACCTGTACGGGCTGTATCTGCAGGACGAGTGGCGGCTGACGAAGGAGCTCACGTTCAACTACGGGCTGCGCTACGACCGGGTGGCACAGTTCGTCCGAGGCGGCCAAGTCAGCCCGCGCATCAACATGGTCTACGCGACACCCGAAGGGACGACGCTGCACGTAGGCTGGTCGCGCTACTTCACGCCGCCGCCGATGGAGCTGGTCGCGCCGACCGACGTCACGGCGTTCAACGGCACGACAAACGAATCGGCGATCACGGCCGACTCACCGGTCAAGCCCGAGCGTACGGACTACTACGACGCGGGCATCACGCAGGTCGTGATGCCCGGACTCCAGATCGGCGTCGATGGCTACTACAAGTACGTCAGAAACCTAATCGACGAGGGTCAGTTCGGCGCGGCTCTGATCCTGTCTCCCTTCAACTACAAGAAGGGATATGTATACGGAACCGAGCTCACCGCTTCGTACCAGATCGAGAACTTCACCGCGTTCGCGAACTTCGCCTACTCCGTGGCGCGCGGGACTCAGGTCGTGTCGAGCCAGTTCTTGTTCGAGCCCGACGAGCTGAACTTCATCGCCCAGCATTACGTCTATCTCGACCACGACCAGAGATATACGGCCTCGTTCGGGGCGTCGTATCTGTGGAAGGATACGCGCTTCACCGCGGACTGCCTGACGAGCAGCGGTCTGCGGCGCGGCTTCGCGAACACGCAGAAGCTGCCGGCGTACGAGCCGGTGAATCTGAGCGTCTCGCACGTCTTCCACGTCGCCTCGTTCGGCACCGTCACGCTGCGCGGGGACATCATCAACCTGCTCGACGAGGGCTACGAGATCCGAGACGGCAGCGGCATCGGCGTCGGCGCGCCGCAGTTCGGACAGCGCCGCTCGTACTACGCCGGGATCTCGAAGAGCTTCTGAGAGCCGGAGACGAAGGGACAATCGATGATATCGAGTCTGCTCGAGACACTGGCGGCGCTCCGTATCGGCGGCGCGGTCATCTACCCGCTGTTGGCGCTCGCGGTTCTCGCCACCCTGATCGTGATCGACAAGAGCTGGGTCTACGCGCGCTGGACACGTCTCTCGCCGCGCATCACCGACATGGTGGAGGAGTTCGGCTTCGACTGGAACGGCCTCGAGAAGCAGCTCGCGGAGGTCGATGCGCGCAACTATCTGGCGCGCTTCCTGGGAGTCATCACCGCGAATCGCGAGCATCCCGCGTGGTGGGTGGAGTCACGCGCTGCCGACGAGGCGAGCGTGATCGAGCGCGGGCTCTCTCGCTGGCTCTGGGTGTTGGAGACGATCGTGACCGCGGCGCCGCTGCTCGGATTGCTGGGCACCATCAGCGGGATGATCCGCTCGTTCCATCTCTTCGGAGACCAGGGACTGGTGGACCCTCGCGGTGTCACGGGTGGCGTGGCCGAGGCGCTGATCGCTACCGCGGTTGGGTTGTTCATCGCGCTCGCGGCGCTGTTCGCGTTCAACCTCCTCTCGAACCGGCAGACCGCCTTCATGGACCAGATGGAGCGACTGGGCACGCGCCTCGTCGACCACATCCGACTCGACGAGCAGAAGACCGATGCGGCTCCGTAGGCAGCGCAGCGCGCGGCGGGGACGCATCGAGATCATTCCGATGATCGACGTGATGTTCTTCTTGCTGGCGACGTTCATGCTGGCCTCGCTCACGATGCAGAATCTCCACTCACTGCGCGTGGATCTTCCGCAGGGCAAAGCCGATCCGCTGCAGGCACACTCGCCACTCACTCTCAGCGTGACGCGCGACGGAGCGATCTATCTGAACGAGGTCGCGCTCGCGCTCGATGACCTGAGTCCCGCAATCCGTGCGATGCTGCGCGGGGACGACGACGTCATCGTCTCTGCCGATGCGGCTGCGCCGGAGGGGGTCGTCGTGCAGGCGATGCTGCGCGCGCGCGAGGCAGGTGCGCAGCACTTCCTGATCGCGGTGAAGCGCGACTGACACCGCGCGGTGTATGAACAGCCCATGGCAGCGACTGCCCTTCACGCTTCCCGCCGCGCTGGTGTTGACCGCGGGATTGATCTTGGCATTCCTGCGCCTCGTGTCACTCGGGGTGACGGCGATCCCGCCGCTGCCGGTGCTGGACGCGCGCTTCATCGAGCTCGGGGCACCGGGCCCTCCGGCGGCCGCAGCCGCGCCGCCGTCGCCGCCCGAGGTCGCACCGCCGCCAACGGCGAAGCCCGAGCCGACGCCTCGACCGAAGCCGAAGGCCGTGCCGCGTCCGACACCGACCGCGACGCGGACGTCGACGGAGCCGGCCGCTGCGTCGCCGGGTGAGTCGAGCGCCGATCCTTCCGCGAGCGCGGCCCGAAGCGCGCCGAGCGAAGCGCATGGCGGCGATCCCGGCGGTAGCATGAGCGCCCACGCACTCTACCGACCGCTGCCCGAAGTTCCCGACTGGCTGCGACGCCGCGACATTGAGCTCGTCGCCGTCGCACGCTTTCGGGTCGCGGCGGACGGTACGGCGCAGGTGGACTTGATCGAGCCCACCAGCGAGCCGGGCCTGAACCAGACCCTGATCGCAACGCTCCGCACGTGGCGGTTTTTTCCGGCGCTCGAAGAAGGGCGGCCCGTCGCCTCGACGATCGACCTCCGGATCCCGATCTCGGTCCGGTGAGGAGCGGAGCGTCGTCCGCTCCATATCTTACGAGTGAGTGTCTCGGTGCGCGATGTTCGGGTGGCTTGCGCGCGCGGCTTCGGTAGAGCACGCTCAGGTGTGCGAGGTATTGAGGGCATGAACTTCCGACGACGTGGGGTGCGCTGGCTCGCGTCAGTCTTCCTGCTGACCCTGTCGATGCAGGTCGGGGCAGCCGCACTTCACCACCCTCTCTCACACCGCTCGCAGGACGGGCGATCCGGCAGCTCCGATGGAGAGCACCACGCCTCGACCTGTGGCTGGTGTCAGCTCGTCTCGCAGTTCCGATCCCAGAGCGGCGCCGTCGGCCCGCTACTGATCTCGCTCCCCGACCAGCTGGTCAGGCTCTTCGACGAGCCCAACGTCGCCGAGCCGTCGCAGGGCGTCCCGCTCGGCCCGCGCTCGCGCGCACCGCCTCGCTCGCAGATCGCCTGAAGTCACCCCGCGCGTCCCATGAGGCGCGCCCGCCATCGCGCGCTCGTCGGCGTCTCACCGGTCGCCAGCGAACGGTGTCGCGAACTCGGCGCCGGCCGGCGGTGGTCAACGCAATTCTGTGTACCCCACGATCGCCAGATCGAGGAGGTTCGCATGTCGGACGATCTTCCTTCAGTCCCCCCACCGGGCTCCGGGGCATATCGCAGCGTCGTGCTCCTGCTGCTCGCGGCAGCCATCGCCGGCGCGGTGCTCGCGGGAGTGGGCGGCCTCGCGCTTCGCAATCCGGTCGTCGTCGATGCCGCGCTGGCGCTCTTGCTCGCGAGCTCGGCGCTGCTCGGAGTTGCCTGGGCGGAGGCAACGCGTGCGCACCCCCGCGAACCTCGCATCAAGATTCGCGACTGGCAGGGCGGGCTCGGCATCGTATGCGTGCTCGGACTCACCGTGGCACTCGCCGCGCGCTGGAGTCCGCCGCGTCCGCTCTCGCTCGCCGTCGTCGCAACCGTGCTGGCGCTGATTCTCGCCGCCGCAGGAGTGACTGGAAGCGCGGCCACATATCTGGCCGCCGTCGACCCCGAGCGCCTTCCGGAAGGGCCGGGTCTGTCCCGAGGCGCGCGCGTCCTGGCGTGGGTCCTGGTCGCGGCGGCACTTGCCGTGGCGCTCGCCTGGGCGGGGGTTCTGGGCGCCGTACGCGCCCTTCACCTCCTGGTCCTGGCTCTCGACACCATCGTGTGTTGCGAGTTCTTGTTCGCTGCGAGGGCGGCCAGCGGGCCGGGCCGTATCTTCCCGAGTGACGTCGTCGTGCTCTCCGTCCTCGGAAGTCGGGCGAATCCACTCGCCAGCGCCGTCGATGCGGCCGAGCGACAGCTCGGCATCGACCTTCGCTCGACCTGGGCGCTCGCGCTGGTGCGACGCAGTGCGGAACCGCTCGTCGTCGGACTGTTGGCGATCGGATGGCTCTCCACCTCGGCGACGGTGGTCGGTCTCGAGGAGCAAGGACTCGTCGAACACCTCGGCGTCGCGGTCGGCCGCGATCCGCTTGCTCCTGGCCTCCACTTCCACTGGCCGTGGCCCGTCGATCGCGTCGTTCGCATCCCGGTCCAGCGCGTGCAGACGCTGCACGTCGGCCACGAGGGCGAAGAGAAAGCCGGCCCGGAGAACGTCCTCTGGGCGCGCGAGCACGGCGAAGCGGAGTACACGCTCCTGCTCGGGAACGGACGCGACCTCATCGCTGTCGACGCGGCCGTGCAGTTTCTCGTCTCGGATCCGCGTGCCTGGCGCTACCGCTGCCAGAATCCGGCGGAGGCGCTGCGCGCGATCGCCTACCGCGCGGTGATGAAGTCGACCGTGGGCCTGACTCTGACCCAGGCGCTGTCGGAAAACGTCTCCGCACTCGCCGGCCAGATGCGCGCGGTGATGCAGGCCGACGCCGACTTACTCGGCCTCGGCATTTCGGTGGTCGGATTCACGGTCGGCGGCATGCATCCGCCGGTGCTGGTCGCGACCGACTACCAGGCGGTGGTCTCTGCGGCGCTTTCGAAGACGACCGCCACCATAGATGCGCAGGCCTACCGGAACGCGATGGTGCCGGCGGCCGAGGCCGACGCAGTCAGGAGTGAGAACGTCGCCCGCGCCGAAGGCGCGCTTGCCGCAGCCAAGGCTGCTGGTGATGCGTGGAGCTTTCGGGCGCTCGAGTCTTCATTCCTCGCAGCGCCACAGGAGTATCGCTTTCGGCGACGGCTCGAGGCGCTCGAGAGCGGCCTCGCCGGGCGACACTACACGGTGTTGGACGCGCGCATCCAGCGCGACGGAGGTGACCTTTGGCTGATGAAGTGACCTCGCAACGCTGGCTGCGCGCGATCACCGGCAGCGTCGCGCTCCTGGCGATCGCCTTCTCTGCGACCGCGCTGGTCGTCCACGAAGGCCAGGCGGTTCTGGTGACTCGCTTCGGTCGCCCGGTGCGTGCGGACACCGGGGCGGGGCTGCACTGGAAGCTGCCGTGGCCCGTCGACCAAGCTACCTGGCTCGACATGCGGCGTCGGGTGTACGAGGGCGGTCATACGGAGATGCTCACGCGCGACAAGAAGAACGTCATCGTGCGCACGTTCGTGATCTGGCGGATCAGCGATCCCCTCGCGTTCGCGCAGTCCATCGGCGCCGAGGGAGACGCGGAGGGAAAGCTGGACGGCCTGCTCACGAATGCCGCGATCGGCACGCTCGGAGAGCACGACTTGTCCGCGATCGTGTCCACCAATCCTGAAGATCTGCAGGTGGATCGCATCGAGCAAGAGCTGCTCGCGGCGACCGCGCCGGTGGCGCGCTCGAGCTACGGCGTGGAGATCGAGCAGATCCGCCTCGAACGCATCGCCCTTCCCGAGGAGAACGTCCGCGCCGTGTTCGAGCAGATGCGCGCCGAGCGCCGCCAGTACGCCGCCAAGTTCCGCGCGGAGGGAGAGCGCGAGGCGAGTCGCATCCGCTCCGAGGCGGACCTGGAGGCGGCGCGGATCCGCGCCGAGGGCGCCGAACAGGAGGCGCGGATCCGTGGGGAGTCGGCCGCCGAAGTGGCGAAGGTCTACGCCGACGCGCATCGCGTCGATCCCGACCTCTTCCGCTTCACGCGCTCGCTCGACTCACTCGAGAAGCTGGTCACCGACGAGACCACTCTGATCCTTCGGACGGACGCCGAGCCCTTCTCTCTGCTGCAGAATCAGAGTGTGAAGTGAGGCGGCGAGGGGCTTCTTCGGAGCTGGCTCGTTTTGCCTCGCCGCTTGCGCGCGTGCTCGACGGCGCATGGAGGCGAATGCACTGGTGGCTCGCGTTGCTCGCGCTTATCTACGCAGTATCCGGCGTCACCGTCGTCCGCCCCGACGAGGTCGCGGTCGTCCTGCGCTGGGGGCGTCTCGTCGGCGACGCTGCCGGCACTCAGATGCATGGGCCTGGTCTGCTCTTCGCGCTGCCCCGGCCAGTGGATCAGGTCGTGCGAGTCAAGACGAAGTACGTCTCGGAGCTCCAGATTCGCAGTCTTGCCGAGCCGTCCGACCATCCGGCTTACGGAGATACGATCGACCCGCTCGTCGTCGGCTATGCACTCACTGGCGATCAGAACGTCGTGCACGTCGAGACGAGAGCGAGCTACCGAGTGAGAGACCCCGCCGACTGGGCGTTCTACGGCCCGAAGGCGGAAGAGATCTTGCGAGTCGAAGTCGCCGCGGCGATGGTCCGATCGTTGGGAGAGATGGGTGTCGACCACGTGCTCTCCGACGGACGCAAGCTGCTGATCGCGGTGGCAACACAACGCGCGCAGGCGGGGCTCGACGCGGCCCACTCCGGACTTGCACTCGTGTCACTTGAGCTGGTTGGTCTACGACCGCCCAGCGCGCTCTCGAGTGACTTCGATGCGGTGCAGAGCGCCTACATCGAGAGCGAGACGAAGAAGAAGGACGCGCAGGCATTCGCCCAGGACGTCGTTCCGCGTGCACACGCGACCGCCGACGCAGCGGTTCTAGCCGCGCGTGCCGAGGCGGCCTCCGGACGCGCGCTCGCCAACGGTCAGACCGCTGCGTTTCTCGCGCTCCACCGCGAGTACAGCAGCAACCCCGCGGTCGTTCGCGAGCGCCTGTATCGCGACGCCGTCGAGAGGGCCCTCGGCCGCGCCCAAGCTGTTCATTGGATCCCGCCGCCGGCATCGGGCAATGCCCAGCATACGCGTGTTCTGATCGCCCCCGACGCCGCAGGAGCGCGGCGCCTGCCCGCGCCGCCGCCGTCCGGCGAGGAAGAGCCATGAGCTCCGTGGCGCTCGAGGTATCCTCCGACCCGACCCTCTCTGTCCCCGGGACTCTCTCCGCCGAGGAACGCCGCCGGATCAGCGTGCGCCTCGGTGCGGGACTCACGGGTACCGCGCTCCTGGGACTCGGCACCTTGCTCTTGCATCTGACACCGGACCAGTGGCAGCTGGCTGAGCTGATCCGCGGACTCGCCGCGGCCGTCGTCGGCGTCCCCATCCTCCTCTCCGGAGTGCGCGGCATCGTGACCGGTGACACGCGGCGCGCTACGGATCAGCTCGTCGCGATCGCCGTCCTGGCCGCCGCGGCGAGCGGTGACTTCGTGACTGCCACGCTGATTCCCTTGTTTCTCGAGATCGGGCGCCTATTCGAGGAACGGAGCTCCCTCGGCGCGCGCGCGGCGATCGACGGAATTCGCTCGCTCGCCGCGCGGCAAGCCGTGAGATGGCGAGACGGGGTCGAAGAGCGCGTCGACCCCGCCGCTCTGGCCGTGGGTGACGAGATCCTGGTGCGGCCCGGCGAGCGGATCCCGGTCGACGGAACGGTGCTGTCGGGCCGCGCAGCGGTCGACCAGTCCGCAGTGACTGGTGAGTCGCGCCAGGAAGATGCCGGGCCGGGGAGCCCCGTGTTTGCGGGGACGGTCGCACTCGACGGGCTCTTGCGCATCCAGGTGCGCGGCGTCGGCGCCGACACGGTGCTCGGACGTGTCGTGCGACTCTTGGCCGACGTGGAGGGCGCCACGGTTCCCGTGCTGCGGCTCTTCGAGCGTCGCGCCGGAGTCTGGCTCCCAGTCACTCTCACTCTCGCCGCAACGACTCTGTTCTTCTCTGAGGACCTCTCCAGAGCGATCGCCGTGCTGGTCGTAGCGGCGCCGACCGCACTCGTGGTTGCCGGGCCGGCCGCCATGGTCGCCGCGATGGCCGAGGCGACTCGCCTGCGAATCCTGATCAAGAGCACCGACTGTCTCGAGCGAGCTTCCGAGATCGACACTCTCATCCTGGACAAGACCGGGACGGTCACCGTGGGCGCCCCGATGGTGACCGAGCTGCTCCCGGCGCCGGGAGTCTCGGCCGAGCAGTTACTCAGCGTGGCGGCTGCGTGCGGCTTCGGATCGCTGCACCCCGTATCGCGAGCGGTGGTCGCGGAAGCTCGCGCGCGAGAGTTGGTCGTGGCACCGCCCTCGGACCTCCAGGAGCGGCCGGGGCTCGGAGTGGTTGCTCGAGTAGAAGGCGAGAAGACCGCGCTCGGCCGACGCGCGCTGCTCGTCGAGCTCGGCGTGGATTCGGGCGCCGCGGAAGTGACTGACGACACGGATGTCTGGGTCGCGCAGGGGAAGCGCCTTCTGGGCCGTATCGTCCTTCGCGACGAGCCGCGTGCCGAGGCGCGCGCCGCGCTCGGCGAGATGCGGGCGTTGGGGATCGACCGACTCGTGCTTCTCACGGGTGACCGCGCGGCGATCGCGCGCGAGGTCGGAAACGCGCTCGGCATGGACGACGTTGTTGCGGAAGTGCTTCCCGCGCAGAAGCTCGAGGTCGTGCGAGCGGAGCGAGCCGCGGGTCATTCGGTGATGATGGTTGGGGACGGTGTGAACGACGCGCTCGCGCTGGCGGGGGCAGACGTCGGCGTCGCGATCGGCGCCGAGGTGAACGAAGTGGCGCTCGGTGGAGCCGACGTCGCTCTACTCGGTGCAGACCTCGGTCGCCTGCCGCTGCTCATCCGGCTTGCGGACACCACGCGCGCCGTGATGGGTCAGAACGTCTGGCTCGCGTTCGGCCTCGCAACGGTGCTGATCGCCCTGGCTGCGGGCGGCGTGCTCAACCCGCTGAGCGGCGCGCTGGCTCAGAGCGCGGCGGTCGTCGGCGTAGTCGTGAACAGCGCGCGCATTCTGCGCTTCGATCGCTAGCCGCAGGCGCACTCACTCGCCGGAGAGGTCCTGGACGCGCATCCTGAATTTGGCCAGCTCGGTGCCATTCAGCTGGATGGGAACCGCGGCCGGCACTGCCAGCGGATCGACGCGCACGTCGTCGAAAATGACCTCGAAGTACAGGTGCGGCCCGGTAGCGATCCCGGTCTCCCCGACAAAACCGATCCTCTGCCCGCGAGTCACTCGAGCTCCGACCCGCAAGCCCGGAGCGAAGCGAGACAGATGCGCATAGGAGGTCTCCAGGTGTCTGTCGTGCCGGATGCGAAGGTATCTGCCGTAGTTCCCGCGCCAGCCGGCGTCCTCGACGACGCCTTCCGCGGCGGCGACCACGGGCGTGCCGATCGGCGCGCCGAGATCGATGCCCTTGTGAAAGCGCCGATCTCCGAGCACTGGATGAACGCGCCACCCGTAGGGCGAGGTCACCGGTGCGCCTACGACGGGCTTTCTCAGGGCGAGCAGTGCGACCCCAGTGCCGTCGTCATGAACGAGTGCAAGCTCGCCGTCGCGTGTCTCGTAGCGATAGATCCGATGGATCTTGCCTCCGTGGTCGATCGACGCGCAGCGGATCCTCACGTCGTCGAGGCTGCGGCGTTTGGGCGTTCCCTCGTAGACGACCGAGAAGTGAGCGTCGCGCGGCAGCACGCGGGGGAGATCGGGGTCGAGCTGAAACGCCGCGACGACACCCCCGATCAGCGCCGCGGGTACCTTCGCGGCTCGCAGAGACTTCGCGAAGCTCTGACCCACGACGCCGCTCGCATGCCGAATGACGACATCGGTGCGCTCTCTGGCAGCGAAGGTCGCGCCCCGATCGTCACCCAGGCGGATGGTCAATTTCCCAGCGTGGCCGGTCTCGAGGCGAAGCGCGCGGACCAGAGTGTCCGCCGGACCTCGCTCGAGCGTCAGTTGGATGCGATCGCCGACTTTCAAGCGCCGCTCATCGAACCGGTCGGCGAGCGCTCGGAGCAGCACGTCGCGGTTCTCCGGGTCGATTTCCTCGCGATCGAGGATCCGGTGAACGGTGTCGCCCTTCCTGACCGAGACGTCGAGCGTTCGCAGCTCGGCCCCGTCCGAAATCGAGACCGGCGCGGCCTCGAGCGCCGCAGGGAGAGTGACTCCGAGACCAGCAACCACGATCAAGTGCGACGCGAAGCGTGCGACTCGCCCCGTCCTAGACTGCGTACCCACACCCTCAATATCCGCAAATCGGAGCGCCGGGAATGTGTGCATGGTCACCGTTCGAGTGGAGAGGGGAACGGCCGCGACAGCGTCGCCACGAAGTCTCACGCCAAACGCGCGCGCACCCTGGGCGCGGTGCAGCCTCCTCACTCAGCCCTCGCGGAAGGGTCGCCTGTCGCCGGGGCGATGGGCCTCTGGATCTCGATCGTCGTCCGATGATCCGCCGCGCGTACCGCTACACAATTCGGTGACAGATCACGCGAATGCGCCGGCGGCGCGTTGACACCGAGAAGGGCCTTCGATAGTTTGCGCGCCGATGGAGAGCTTCGCCCGAGTGGCAGTTCGCCGAGCAACGCTGCTCGGCTTGCTCGCCCTCGCGTCGGCGACGCTGTTGCCATATATCCACGCGATCGCTGGCGGCTGTGATCACGCGAAGCCGGCTTGCGACGCCTCCGACCATCGAGAGAGCGCGCGGGGCGGCGACGGTGGCTCGAGGAGTCACGAGCGTCACTGCGGGGTCTGCGGCGCGTTCGCACACGGCAAGGGCCGGGCCGTCGCGTTTGCGCCCATCCTTGCTGTCGCCGCACCGCTGCTCGGCTTCACCCGCACGCGCTTCGTTCCGGTCGTTGTCCTCTCCAGCGGCGACAGCGACGTCGCAGGCGCGCGCGCGCCTCCCGCGTCCCTTCGATCTGCCTGAAAGAAGTCGTCAGTCACTCTGAGACTCTTTTTTGGAGGATGCGATGGGACCCGAACGCTCGGTGTCTCGCGTGGCTCTGGCGCTATTCGCGCTCGCCGCGCTCCTGTCTCCCGGACTCGGCCAGGCCGAGACTCCCGACAATCAGATCTCGGCACTGAAGGCCGAGCTCGCCGCGACCAAGGGCGAGCTCTCTCGAACCCAGTCCGCGCTCGAGGCGCTCGAGCGCAAAGTGGACGCGCTCGTGGCCGCGCCCGCGGCGGCCGTCGTGCCGCCGGAGCCGCCACCGGCGCTCGAAACGGCGCGCATCGCGCCGATCAATGCCGACAACCCGGGCATCAGCTTCGTCATCGATGGTCAGGCGGCGAGCAACACACAAGGCAACGACGGCGCGGGCTTCCTGCTCGCAACCGGAGAGCTCTTCATCTCCGCGCCGATCGATCCGTTCCTGCGCGGCTACGCGAGCATCAACGGCACGACGGACGAGTCGTTCAACATCGAGGAAGCGGCGCTCGTCACCACCTCGCTGCCCTACAACCTGACCGTGAAGGGCGGCCGATTCATGGCCGACTTCGGCCGCTTCCCGCACTGGCACGACGAGGCGCTGCCATTCGTCGACCGACCGCCGTCGATCGAGAACATCATCGGCGGTGAGTCGATCTCGGAAGGCGCCGAGACCTCATGGCTCGCACCGACCGACCAGTTCATCCAGGTCACGCTCGGCGCGTACAACTCGGTGGGAGCGGACCGGCTCTTCGATTCGAGCGCGTTCGGCACGATGCCGGGGAGTCAGCGCTCGTTCAGCCAACTCAGTTACGTCGTGCGACCGCAGACCTATTTCGACCTCACCGATACGCTGAACCTCGAGGTCGGCGCGAGCTGGCTCACGGTTCCGACGAACGCGAACCGCGAGCTTTACGGCGTGGACGTCACGTTCCGGCATCAGCCCGGAACGAGCAGCTTCTACCAGGGGACCGTCGTCGGGGTCGAGTGGCTCTGGAACGACGAACAGTTCAACAACGTCGTGGTCGGCACGGATCCGGTCAGCGGCGCCGACCTGCTCGGCTCCGGCCGCTTCCGGCGCGACGGCGGTTACGCGTACATCGAGAGCTTCTTCAATCGGCGCTTCTCGCTCGGCGGGCGCCTCGACTACGCGCAGCAGATTTTCGGACCCGCGGACCGGCAGCGCACGGCGAGCGCGTTCGTCACCTGGCAGCCGTCGGAGTTCCAGCGCCTGCGCTTCCAGTTCGACAACATCGGCACCACGGGCCAGGACGATCAGCGCTTCACGCTGCAATGGACCGCCTTCATCGGGAGTCACAGTCATGGTTTTTCGGCTCGCTAGCTACGGACTCACACTCATCGTCTCGCTGGGTCTCTCCGCGCCGGCGGCGGCGGCGCTGCGCGTGGTCGCCTCGCTGCCTGACGTGGCCGACATGGCGCGCCAGATCGGCGGTGACCGCATCGAAGTCACCACCATCGCAGAAGGCGGTCAAGATCCGCACAAGGTGCCGGTGAAGCCGAGCTTCGTGACCAAGTTGAACCGCGCGGACGCGCTCGTCGTGCAGGGGCTCGGCCTCGAGCACGCCTATCTGCCGGCATTGCTCGAGGTCGCTCGCAACTCGAACATTCTGCCCGGCGCGCCCGGCTACATCGACAGCTCGCTGTACATCCACCCGCTGGAGATTCCGCAGAGTCAGAGCCGAACTCAGGGCGAGCTGCACGCACTCGGCAATCCGCACTTCAATCTCGACCCCACGCAGGGGAAGCTGATGGCGCGCGCGATCGCCGAGGGACTCGAGCGCGTCGACCCCGACGGAGCCGAGACGTACCGAGCGGGGCTCGCGAGCTACCAAAAGCTGCTCGACGAGAAGATCGCCGAGTGGGACAAGCTCGCGGCGCCGCTGCGCGGCTTGAAGGCGGTCTCGTATCACCCCGACCTGATCTATCTCGCAAAGCACTACGGGATCGAGCTCGTCGGCACGATCGAGACCAAGCCCGGCGTGCCCGCGACGCCGGGTCACTTGGAGGAGTTGATCGAGGTGATGAAGCGGCAGAAGGCGACGCTGGTGATTCGCGAGGTCGCGTACGAGTTGCCGCTCGCGCAACAGGTGGCCGAGCGCGCGGGCGCGCGCGTCGCGACCGTCTCGAGCTTGACCGGGGGTCTACCGGGCACGGCGACCTACGTGGAGTTCGTCGAGGCGAATCTCCGCGCCTTGGTCGCGGCCGCGACGGCCGGAGGCGCGAGTTAGTCGCATGGAGCCGGAGCTGATCAAGGTCGAACACGCGGACCTGGGCTACCCCGGGCGCGTGGTCCTGCGCGACGTTTCCCTCGCGTTGCGGCGCGCGGAATTCGTCGCGGTGCTCGGCCCGAACGGCTCGGGTAAGACGACGCTGCTGCGGAGCCTGCTGGGATTTCTCCCGCCGCTCGGCGGGCGGATCGAGCGAGCTCGAGAGCTGCGCGTCGGCTACGTGCCGCAGCGCGAGACACTCGACGACCTCTATCCAGTCACCGCGCGCGACGTCGCCATGATGGGCACGTTCGGGGACGTGCCGTTTTGGCGCCGCATCGGCGCCCGGGAGAGAGCGCGCGCGCGCGCCGCGCTCGAGGCCTGCGACGCGACGCAGTTCGAGCGCATGCGCTATGCGGAGCTGTCCGGCGGGCAGCGGCAGCGCGTTCTGATCGCGCGCGCGCTCGCGACCGAGCCGCAGATCCTCCTGCTCGACGAGCCCACGGCCGGCGTCGATCGCGCCGCTGAGAAAACGATCCTCGCGGTGCTTGGACGGCTGCGCAGTGAACGGGGTCTCTCGATCTGGATGGTTACGCACCACGCCGAGGCGGCGCGCGGCGCAGTCGATCGGACGGTGAGCGTCGCTTCTGGCAGCGTCGCCGAGGAGAGTGAGTCGTGATGGAGGTGTTCTCTCCGGACTTCTTGTTCCGCAACGCGGTACTGGGCGGCTGGATCGTCTGCGTGCTCTGCGCCGTACTCGGCGTGTACGTCGCGCTGCGCAGGATGGTGCTGCTCGGGGTCGCGCTGCCGCAGGCCGGCGCGGCGGGAATCGCGCTCGTCTTTCTCGTGACTCACCACGTGCATGGCGAAGGCGGCAGCGCGCACTGGGTCGCCCTGGCCGGCTCGCTCGCCGCGACGTTCACCGCGCTCGCTCTGCTCGTGATCGGCAGCCGCGGATCGCGCACGCCGGTCGAGTGGCGCATCGGTGGCCTGTTCGCGGTCGCGTCCGCGACGACGCTGCTCACCGTCGCGCTGAATCCGACTGGAGATCTCGAGATGACGAGTCTCTTGCGCGGCGAGCTGCTCGCGATCTCGGACCGCGACCTCGCGGTTCTCTCCGTGGTGGCTGCGCTCGTCCTCAGCGTGTTCGCGCTGTTCCGGCGCGAAATCTTGCTCGTCTCGTTCGATGCGGAGTTCGCGCGCACGATCGGGCGCAATCCCGCGCGCTACGACGCGCTCTTGTACTTGCTTCTCGGCGTCGGCATATCGGTCGGCGTGATGACCGCGGGGCCGATGGTCGTCTTCGGCTTTCTCGTGCTGCCCGCCTTGGCCGCGCTGCGACTCACGACTCACTTGGCGATGACGTTTCTCGCCGCCGCGGCGATCGCCACGCTCTGCTCGCTGGGCGGGTTCGAGCTGTCGTACCGAGCGGACCTGCCCGCGGGACCGGTCTACGTGCTGCTGGCCGCGGCTGTCTGGGTGATCGCCGGGGCGACGGCGCGCGCTCGGCGGCGCATCGCGACGAGCGTCGGCGTGCTCATGCTCGCGCTAGCGACGCTTCCGCTCTCGGGCTGCGGGCTCTTGAAGACTCCGGACGAGCGCGCGGCCGAGCCGGTGGAGAGAGGCAGCCTCCCGGAGCTCCAGGGCGCGGTCGCCGTGCTTCCGTTCCGCAACGAGACGGGCCAGACGCTCCGGCTGGCCAGCGGAAGCCCGCTCGACGAATTCGCGCGCGCTCTCGGGCGAGGCGGCGACGCTCCGCCGCTCACGGTGCTCGACCTGCTTCGGGTGCGCGCGGCGCAGGAGTTGGCGCGGCGCGGCTACGACGTGGTCCCGCTCGACACGGTATCCGCGGCGGTCGCGCAGACGCCGAGTGACTGGCGCGCGGCGCAGGCGCAGGCCCGGGCGGGAGGTATTGCGGGCCCCCTGCTGATCGGCACGTTGAAGCAATTCACGCGCAACGCAGACGACCTCCTGCACGTGCGTCTCGAGCTCGCGCTCGTGGATTCCGCCAGCGGCGGGATCGTCTGGCGGGGAGACGCGCGCCGGCCCGTCGCCGTCGCGGCGGCGTTCACGCTCGCGGAGATCGCGCAGGACGCCGCGCCTGCCGTCTTCGCAGAAGCGTTCCACTGACACCGGACAGTGTCGGAAGAGCGCGGTGAGGGCCGCCCCGAGCCGCGCGCGCAAGCGGTGAAGCCGCGCGCAGTGAGGCGGAAGCCGAGCGAAGTCAATCGGAAGAGTGCGGTGAGGGCCGCCCCGAGCCGCGCGCGCAAGCGGTGAAGCCGCGCGCAGTGAGGCGGAAGCCGAGCGAAGTCAATCGGAAGAGTGCGGTGAGGGCTGCCCCGAGCCGCGCTCGCAAGCGGTGAAGCCCAAGTCAATCGGCCGCGCTACGCTCGCGCTCGATGGATCCCGAGCGCCCCAACGCGAAGCTTTTGCTGCGCGCTTATGCGCGCGGGATTTTCCCGATGGCCGACCCGCGCACCGGGACGATCGACTACTACAGTCCCGACCCGCGCGCGGTCATTCCGCTCGACGGCTTCCACCTACCGCGCAGTCTGGCGCGCGTCGCGAAGAGCGGCCTCTTCGAGCTGCGCAGCGATACCGCCTTCGAGGCCGTGATTCGCGCCTGCGCCGAGCCGCGGCCGGATCGGCCGGAAACGTGGCTCGACGAGAGACTCGTGCGCGCGTACGTGGAGCTGCACGCGCGCGGCTTCGCGCACAGCGTCGAAGCGTGGCGCGCCGGGCGCCTCGTCGGCGGGCTCTACGGTGTGCACCTCGGCGCCGCGTTCTTCGGCGAGAGCATGTTCAGCCGGCCCGAAGCCGGCGGCCGCGACTCGTCGAAGCTATGTCTCGCGGCTCTCGTTGGTTGGCTGCGAGAGGGCGGCTTCCACTTGCTCGACACGCAGTTCCGCACGCCGCATCTCGCACGCTTCGGCTGCATCGAGCTCCCGCGCGCGCTCTATCTCGAGCGGCTCGAGGAGGCGCTCGAGCGCCGCGGTCGTTGGCCGAGCGAGGCGCGCGCCGCCAAGGGCCACGCCTTCAAGTAGGTAAAGGCCGCGCCCGATGCGGTCAGCGTGACGAGCTTCATGGCGATGATCGTCGCCTCGGCGGTGGGCCTCTTGCTCCGCGATCCCCTGGATGGCGTCCTGGGCGTCGTCCCGGGCGAAGCGATCGGAGCGATCGTCGGGATCGCCGTCTACTTCGTCACCCGCCGCTGGCTCGCCGAGCTGCGCAACGAGTGACTCGAGCGCTCAGCCGCGCTCCGGATCGAACTCGATGCGCATCTCCTTCACGCCGTTGATGAAGTTCGAGCGCAGGCGGCGGGGCGGCGCGGCGAGGCGCGGGTTCTTGAGGCGCGTGAGCATCTCCTGGAAGATGACCGTGAGCTCGAGCCGCGCGAGGTTCGCGCCGAGGCAGTAGTGCTCGCCGATGCCGAAGGCCAGGTGCTGGTTGTCCTGGCGAGTCACGTCGAAGCGGTCGGGCTCGCTGAAGACGTCCTCGTCGCGGTTCGCGGACGGGTACCACATCACGACCTTCTGACCCTTCGCGATCTTCTGTCCGCGAATCTCCGTGTCCTGCGTCGCGGTGCGGCGGAAGTAGTGCACTGCCGGGTCGAAGCGCACGAACTCCTCGACCGCTGTCGGCACGAGCGACGGATCGTTCGCGAGTAACTCCAGCTGATCCGGATGCGCGAGCAGTGCACGCATGCCGTTCGTCGTCACGGTGCGCGTCGTCTCGTTTCCGGCGACGGCCAGCAGCAGGAAGAACGAGCAGAACTCGATTTCGCTCAGTTTCTCGCCGTCGATCTCGACGTTCATGAGCGTGGTGGTGAGGTTGTCGGCGGGCTCCTTGCGGTAGCGCTCCGCGAGCTTCATCGCGTAGCCGAACATCTGGATCGAGGCGGCGCGGGCGTCTTCCTCGGTGTTCTGGAATTCGGGATCGTCAAAGCCGATCAGCTTGTTCGACAGCTCGAAGATCAGCTTGCGGTCCTCGAGCGGAACGCCCATCAGCTCGCAGATGACTTGCAGCGGCAGCTCGGCCGCGAGCTCCTCGACGAATTCGCACTCACCGCGCTCCGCCACCGCGTCGACGATGCGCTTCGCGAGCGCACGCAGATACGGCTCCTGCTTCGCGGTCATCTGCGGCGTGAAGCCGCGCTGCACGATGCGCCTGAACTTCACGTGCTGCGGCGGGTCCATGTTGAGCATGATCATGCGCATGCCCATGAGCCCGGCTTCGTCGCGGTCGGCGATGTTCGTGCCACCTAGCCACGACGAGAAGAGCTGTGGATTGCGCGAGACGAGCTTCACGTCCTCGTACTTCGTCAGATTCCAGAAGCCGACGCCGCCGCGCTCCTTGTGCCAGTGCACCGGCGCCTCGCGGCGCAGTTCCTTGAACCAGTGGTGCGGCGTGCCCGAGACGAAGTTGTCGGGATTGTCGAGATCGATGTCGTCGAGGGCCATCGCGCCTCCTCCAGCGCGCCGATTAGAACACGTTCTATTGGGGGTCGCAAGCGACCGCCGCGCTTGAGGGTGGATCTGCAACGTGTTCCAATCCGGGCATGACGAGCCCCCATGCGATCGTCGAGCGGGATGGACACGTCCTGGTCGTGACGATGAACCGACCGGAGGCGAAGAACGCCCTGTCACCCGACATGTTGTGGCGCATGTACGAGGCTTGGCGGCTGCTCGATGCCGACACCGAATTGCGTTGCGCGATTCTCACCGGCGCCGGCGGCACGTTCTGCGCGGGCGCGGACCTGAAGACGATCGGCCGCGAGCAGAAGCCCGACGAGGAGATGCAGAAGCGCATGAAGGAGGTGCCCGACCTCCACTGGCAGGCGCTGCTGCGGCACAACCGGCCGATGAAGCCGATCATCGCCGCCGTCGAGGGCTACGCGGTCGCGGGCGGAACCGAGATTCTGCAGGGCACCGACATCCGCGTCGCCGGAGACACCGCGATCTTCGGAGTCACCGAGGCGAAGCGCGGCCTGTTCCCGCTGGGCGGCTCGACGATCCGGCTGCGCCGGCAGATTCCATATACGCTCGCGGCGGAGATCCTGCTCACCGCGCGCCACGTGAGCGCGCAGGAAGCTAAGGAGTTCGGTTTGATCGGGCGCGTCGTGCCGGCGGGCGCTGCGCTCGACGAGGCGCGCAAGATCGCGACACAGATCTGCGAGAACGGACCGCTCTCGGTGCAGGCGATCCTGAAATCACTTCGCACCTTGGACGAAAGCATGCCCGAGTCGGTCGCGCTCGAGAAAGAGCTCGAGCTCGGCTGGCCGGTGTTCGCGAGCGAGGACGCGAAGGAGGGGCCGCGCGCCTTCGCCGAGAAACGCAAGCCCGTGTACAAAGGGCGCTAGGAGGAGCGGAGTGACTCCCCTCGACTTTCGGATCTTCGACGCGGACAACCACTACTACGAGGCCGAGGACGCGTTCACGCGCCACATCGACCCGCGCATGGCGAAGCGTGCGATTCAGTGGGGTCAGGTGGACGGGCGCAGGGTTCTATTGGTCGGCGGGAAGATCAACCGCTTCATCCCCAATCCAACGTTCGATCCCGTCGCGAAGCCCGGCTGTCTCGACCAGTTCTACCGCGGACACAACCCGAAGGGCCTGTCGATGCGCGAGCTCTTCGGCCAGCTCGAGCCGATCCGCCGCGCATACCGCGAGCGCGATGAGAGACTGCGCGTGATGGACACGCAGGGCATCGAGCGCGCATTCCTGTTTCCGACGCTCGGCGTCGGGATGGAGGAGGCCCTGCGCGCCGATCCCGAGGCGTTGTGCGCCGCGTTTCACGCCTTCAATCAGTGGCTCGACGAGGACTGGGGCTTCGCGTACCGGGAGAGAC
>JBGQIB010000024.1:0-39272 GCA_041498295.1 bacterium
CGATCCACAGGGTTCTCGCGCAGACCTACTGGGCCACGGGAATTTCGCGCGAGCGAGTCGAGAAGTCGCTCGACGAGTCACTCTGCTTCGGCTTGTTCGCCGGCGAGAAACAGATCGGTTTCGCGCGCGTGGTCACCGATCGCGCGACGTTCGCGTATCTCTGCGACGTCTACGTGCTCGACGAGTTTCGAGGACGCGGCCTCGGCAAGCGCCTGCTCGCTGCCGTGCGCGAGCACCCCGACCTGCGCGACTTGCGCCGCTTCGTGCTGTGGACGCGCGACGCGCATGGTCTGTACGAGCAGTTCGGCTTCCAGCGGCTCGGAGATCAACCCGGCCTGATGGGAGTCATCCAGCCGTTTGGATACGGGAACCAGAGAGGAATACCCCCATGAGTCAAACTCCGGATTTGTATCGCCTGAAGGTCGGCCTGGCCGAGATGTTGAAGGGTGGCGTCATTCTCGATGTCACGAACGCAGAGCAGGCGCGCATCGCCGAGGACGCGGGCGCGGCGGCGGTGATGGCGCTAGAACGCGTGCCCGCAGACATCCGGCGCGAAGGCGGGGTCGCGCGCATGGCGGCGGTCGAAGTGATCGAGGCCGTGCGCGCCGCGGTGTCGATCCCCGTGATGGCCAAGTGCCGCATCGGTCACACGCAGGAGGCGCGGCTGCTCGAAGCACTCGGCGTCGACTTCATCGACGAGAGCGAAGTGCTGACTCCCGCCGACGACGAGCACCATGTCGACAAGAGCGCGTTCCGCGCGCCGTTCGTGTGCGGGGCGCGCGATCTCGGCGAGGCGCTGCGGCGCATCGGCGAGGGCGCGGCCATGATTCGCACGAAGGGCGAGGCGGGCAGCGGCAACATCGTCGAGGCGGTGCGCCACCTGCGGCGCATCGGCCGCGAGATTCGCGCGCTCCTGCAGGCGCCGCGCGACGAGTGGATGGCGCGCGCAAAGGAGTACGGCGCGCCATACGAGCTCGTGGTGCGCGTGGCCGAGGGCGGGAGGCTGCCCGTGCCGAACTTCGCGGCGGGCGGAATCGCGACGCCGGCCGACGCAGCCCTGTGTATGTCGCTGGGGGCGGAAGCCGTGTTCGTCGGCTCGGGGATCTTCAAGTCCGCCGATCCCGCCGTGCGCGCGCGTGCGATCGTGCGCGCCACGACTCACTGGCAGGAACCGAAGGAGGTGCTCGAGGCGTCGCGCGGTCTGGGCGCGGCGATGCCCGGACTCGCGCTCGAAGCGATCCCCGAGAGCGAGCGCCTCGCGAGGCGCGGCTGGTGAGAGTCGGCGTGCTCGCCCTCCAGGGCGACTTCGCCGCCCACGCCCGGGCGCTCGCGCGCGCCGGGGTGGAAGCGTTCCCGCTGCGGACGGCGCGCGACCTCGAGTACGCCGACGCGCTGGTTCTGCCCGGCGGCGAGTCGACCGCGATGCTCTTCGGCCTCGCGCGCGAGGGACTCGAAGAGCCGCTCCGCGACGCGATCGCGGGGGGTTGCCCCGTGCTCGGCACCTGCGCGGGCGCGATTTTGCTAGCTCGCGAAGTGACTCGGCCGGCGCAGCGCTCGCTCGGCGCGCTCGACGTCGCGATCGAGCGAAACGCCTACGGCACGCAGCTCGACTCTTTCGTGTGTAGCGCGGAGCTGGACGATCCCGCGAGCGAACTGGCGGGCCTCGAGTGCGTTCTCATCCGCGCGCCGCGCATCGCGCGGACCGGCAGAGGCGTGCGCGTGCACGCGCGCGTGAAGGGCGACCCGGCACTCGTCTCGGCCGGCCGCGTCTTCGCCGCGACCTTCCACCCGGAGCTGACGGACGACCCGCGCGTCTATCTCCTGTGGCTCAGAAGCGCGAGCTCGTGAGCTTCACGTCCGCGGCGGCCCAGGCTGCCGCGAAGCGCTGGTCGACCTCGTCGGTCGGTTTCTTCTGCGCGCGCAGACTCGCCCCGAGACCGTAGAGCGCCCAGCCGTTCTCCGGATACTCGCGCAGATCTTCGCGGAAAACGGTCTCGGCGTCCGCGGCGCGACCCGCGTCGAGCAGCGCGGCGCCCTGATACTGGCGCACCGGAATCGGCCACGCAGGCGGCTCGACGTAGTGGAGCGCGTACTCCGTGCGCTGCGCAGCTTCGAGCTCGGCGAACGCAGCGTCGTGATTCCCCTGCTTCGAAGCGATGTCCGCCGCGAGCACGTGACTCGCGATCTCGAGCAACTCAGACGCCGGACCCTCGAGAAATACGAGCTGCTTCACCGCGTCTTCGTTCGCGATCGCGGCGAGCGCCGTGTGCTCGGCGGCCGCCTCGTCGGGCTTGGCCGTGGCCGCGAGCGCCATGCCGCGCGCCCAGTGATACATCCCGAGCGCGTAGCGCAGATCGTCCGGCGGCGCGGACTCGGCGAGCGCCTGGTTCCACTTCCCGAAGCGCACCGGCGCGAAGTAGCGCACCGCGTAGAGCTCGTGTGCGGGCGGCATCTCGCGCGCGGCGTCCGCCGTGATCTGCTCGGAGAGCTTCTTCGCCGTCGCGAGCGACGCGGCGCTGCGCCCTTCGAACGCCTCCGACGCCCACAGGAAGTGCAGGTTGTGCGGGTAGTAGACGGCCGTGTAGGAGCCGCCGGAGTTACACCAGGCCATGTAGGCCTCGTCCGCGCGCGCGCCGCGCTCGTTCGCGACCGAGGCGTCGTGGTAACGGCCGACCCGCATGTACGTGTGAGCGGACATGTGCACCAGGTGACCCGCGGTCGGCGCGAGTGACTCGAGGCGCTTCGCGCTCGCCAGCGCCCTGCCCGGCTGGTTCGAAGCCTCGACGGCGTGGATGTAGTAGTGATTGGCGCCGGGGTGATTCGGATCCGCGGCGAGCACGCGCTCGATCTGGGCGAGGATCTCGGGCGTATACTGCGTCGGCTCGCTCGTCTTGGTCCAGTACGCCCACGGCGTGAGATCCATCAGCGCTTCGGCGAACAAGGTCGCGGCGTCGAGATCATCGGGGTAGCGCTTCGCGACCTGGCGCATCGAGTCGGCGTACGCGCGATCGAGCGCGGCGCGGTCGGCGTCGGGCTTGTCGGAGTAGCGTGCGGACAGCGCGATGATGTACGCCTGCTCGCGCGCGCTCGCCTTCGGCGCCCGTTCGACCGCCTTGGCGAGCGCCTCGACGGCGCGCGGCACCGCACTCGGCTCCATCAGCGCATTGATGTTCGGACCGAGCGCGAGCGCGACGCCCCAGTAACACATCGCGCAGGCGGGATCGAGCTTCTGCGCGGCTTCGAATGCGCGGATCGCCTCGTCGTGGTTGAACGCGTACACGAGCCGGAGCCCCTGATCGAAGTATCTCTGCGCAACCGGCGACGCCGTGGTGATCTCCATGTGGTGATCCGACAGTCCCTCGAGCAGAGGCCGCGAGCCTGGGGGCGCCTCTGGCTTCTTCTCGCCGCACGCGAGCGCCAAAAGAAGCGCCGAACCGAGTGCGATAGCCGACACAATTCTGTGACGCTCCATGATCCGGTCCTCCTTCAGCCGCGAATCGAAGCCCAAGCCGCGCGCACCACTTCGGGCGCGACCCCGTCGCGCATCACGACCGCGCCGATGCGCTCGGGCAGAATGAACCGAACCTTCCCGGCCGAGACTTTCTTGTCGAGCGCCATGGCCTCGAGCAGTCTCTCGTCGTCGGGCAGCTCCGCGCGCCGCGGCAGACCCGCTCGGCCGACGACGTCTTCGAGCTCGGCGCGCAGGTCGCGGGCCGCGACGAGCAGCTCCCCGGCGAGCGTCGCCGCCGCAAGCATCCCGAGCCCGACGGCCTCGCCGTGCAGGATCCGGCCGTAGCCGACGCCGGCCTCGATCGCGTGGCCGAACGTGTGGCCAAAGTTCAAGTGCGCGCGCACGCCGTTCTCTCGCTCGTCTTCCATCACCACCGCGGCCTTGATCGCGACGTTGCGCGCGATCAGCTCCGCGAGCGCTCCGGGCTCGAGCTCGAGTAACTCGGCCATGTGAGTGCGAGTCCAGGCGAAGAGCTCCGCGTCGCGGATCACCGCGTGCTTTATGCACTCGGCCAGTCCGCAGCGCAGCTCGCGCGCCGGCAAGCTGCGCAACACGAGCGGATCCGCGACGACCGTCACCGGTTGGTGGAAGGCGCCGATCAAATTCTTGCCTTGCCGCACGTTGACGCCGACCTTGCCGCCGACCGAGGAATCGACCATCGCCAAGAGCGTAGTCGGACACTGCACGAACGGCACGCCGCGCAGATACGTCGCGGCGGCGAAGCCGACCGTGTCGCCGAGCACGCCGCCGCCGAGCGCGATCACCGGCGAGCGCCGCTCGAAGCGATGGCCGAGCAGGACGTCATACAGGCCGTGCACGGTCGCAAGCGTCTTGCTGTCTTCGCCGCCGCTGAACGGCACGCACGAGGTCTCGTAGCCGGCGGCTTCGAGCGAGGCGCGCGCGCGCGGCAGATGCGTCGCCTCGAGCGCCCGATCGAACACGAGCAGCGCCGACTCGGCCGGCGCGACCGCGCGCGTCTGCTCCCCGAGCCTGCCGAGCGCGCCGGACTCGATCACCACGACGTAGCGGTGGTTCGGCAGAGTGACGGGGACGGCTGGCATGCGGACGAGCTTAACGCGTGCGGCTCCCGCGGACGAGGCGGCTAAGATGGCGCCCGTGTCGCGTCCTTTGGATCGCATGGGCACCTTCCCCATGCTCAGTCTCTGGATGTCGCTGCTCTCGCTCGCCGCGCTTCTGCACGCCGAGCCCACTCGCGCCGACGCCGAGCGCGTGCGGAGCGCTCTCGCGTCGGTTCACTTCGTCGCCTATACACCGCGCGGTTTCGACCCGGACGCGGGCGCGCCGCCGCCGGATCGCGCCGCGCTGCGCGCCGACCTCGCGCTGTTGCGCCCCTACTTCGACGGCCTCATCACGTACTCGTGCGCGAACGGCCTCGACGCGCTTCCGAAGCTGGCGAGAGAGGCGGGCTTCCGCGCCGTCGTCCTCGGCGTCTGGTCGCCAAGTGACTCGCAGGAGCTCGAGCTCGCGCTGGCCGCGGCGAGCGCGGAGCCCGGCGTCGTGATCGCGCTCGCGCTCGGCAACGAGGGCTTGTTCTTCGGACGCTACGACGCGCGCGCGCTCTCCGCCGCCTTCGCGCGCGTGCGCCGCGAGAGACCCGACCTGGCGCTCACGACGAGCGAGCCGTTCTCGCTGTATCTCGAGTCGGCCCGCGGCGCGGCGCTCCCGCGCCAGGACTTCCTCCTCCCGAACGTGCATCCCATCGATCAGCCGTGGTTCGGTTCGGCGCCGCCAGCGACTTCGGTCGAGTTCGTCTCGAAGGTCGTCGCGCTGCTCGAGGAGCGTTTCGCGCTGCCCGTGCTCGTGAAGGAAACGGGCCTGCCGAGCGGTCCAACGGCGGATGGCTTCAGTGAGTCGTCCCAGGCAGAGTTCTGGTCGGCGCTCGAGAGGCGCTTGCCGCCGACGCGCTCACACGCGTTCTCCTGGTTCGAGGCCTTCGACTCACCCTGGAAACCAGCGCGAGCGCGCGACGCGCCGCTCGGGAAGCGCGCGCGCGAGGCCCACTGGGGACTGTTGCGCAGTGACGGAAGCGCGAAGCCCGCGCTCGCGGAGGTGCCGAAGTGAAGCTCTCTGATTCCGAGTTCGTGGCCGCGCAATACCGGGACTCCGCGAACTTCGATGCGCGCGTGCGCATCTACGAGCTCTGCGACGTCAACCCGGAGCGCTGGCCGCGCTGGCTGTTCGCGCGCCTGGGTCTGCGCGCGGGCGAACGCGTGCTCGAGGTGGGCTGCGGCACGGGAAATTTGTGGCGCGAGAACGCCGAGCGGATCCCCAAGGGAGTGTCCCTCGTGCTCACCGACCTGTCGGCGGGCATGCTCGACGAGGCGCGCAAGCGCCTGGGCGAGCTCAGGCCACAACCCGAGTTTCGCGCTGCCGATGCGCAGTCACTCCCGTTCCCGGACGCGAGCTTCGACGTCGCGATCGCGAACCACATGCTCTACCACGTGCCCGATCGAGTGCGCGCGCTCCGCGAGCTGGCGCGGGTGCTACGGGCGGGCGGGCGCTTGTTCGCGGGCACCTATCCGTGGACTCACTTGCTCGAGCTGCGCGAGTTGGTCGAGCGGTTCGGCCTGTCGGGCGCGATGCTGCCGGTGCGGCGCGACGCGAATGAGTTCGACCTCGAGCACGCCGCCGACGAGCTGGCCGCGGTCGTGCGCGTCGAGCGCATACAGCGGCGAGACAGCGCGCTCGCGGTCACGGATCCCGAGCTCCTGGTCGCCTACGTGCGTTCCTTCGTCGACGACGCGCAGGCGATCGAGCCGCTCCGCGCGCACGTCGCGCGCCAGATCGAGCTCGCCGGCGCGTTCTACATCCAGATCTCGGCCGGCCTGATCACGGCGGTGAAACCGTGAGCTCGTTCACCAGACGCCACAAGAATTCCTGCCCCTCGTAGAACTGCTTCACGCCGACGCGCTCGTCGCGCCCGTGCGCGCGCACGTCGTCGATGTCGCTGAAGATTCCCGACACACCGTACGCGGGAATCCCAGCCAGGCGGAAGTATTTGGAGTCGGTCGCGCCCGAGCTCATGGTCGGAACCACGGGCACGCCCGGAAACACTTGCGCGCTCACGCTCTCGATCGCGGCGAGGAGCTCCGGGTCGACGCTCGCGCGCGGGCCCGCGACCTCCTTCTCGTCGAGCGCCACCTCGATCCTCGGATCGGCGAGCGCAGCTACGAGCGCGGCGCGCACCTCCGCGGCCGAGTGACCGGGGAGGATTCGGCAGTTCACGTTCGCGACCGCGCTCTGCGGCAGCGCGTTGCGCGCGTGGCCGGCTTGGACCTCCGTCGCGACGCAGGTGGTGCGGATCAGGGCGTTGTAGCGCGGCTCCTGCGAGAGTCGGCGCGCCGCGGCGAGATCCTTCTCGTTCGCCGCCAGCGCGCGCATGCTGGCCGCGATCTCCTTGGACTCCGTGACCGCTGCGCGCTGCAGGAACGCGCGAGTCACTTCGTTGAGCTCGACGGGGAATACCAGCTTCTGCACGCGCAGGAGGCCCGCGGACAGCCGGTAGATGGCGTTCTCCGGCGTCGGCAGCGAGCTGTGACCTCCCTTGTCGGTCACTCGCAGGGCGTAGTCCATGTAAGTCTTCTCGCTCGCCTGCATCGCCAGCACGAGATACTTCCCCTGGCGCATCCATCCGCCGCCGCCCTCGTTCAGCGCCAGCGCGGCGTCGACCAGCGAGCGATGCTCGCGCAGCAGCCACTCGGCGCCGTTCTCGTCGCCCGCCTCCTCGTCGGCGCTGAGCACGAGGATCACGTCTCGGCGCAGGGGCGTGTGCTCGCGCGCGAGGCGCAGCACGAGGGTCGTGAAGATCGATGCCATCGCCTTGTCGTCGAGCGTGCCGCGCCCGTAGAAGTAACCGTCCTGCTCGAGCAGCACGAACGGGTCGACCGACCAGTCCTCGCGCTTCGCCTCGACGACGTCGAGGTGCGCGAGCAACACGAGCGGCTTCTCGGAGCCCGAGCCGTGCAGGCGCGCGACGAGATTGCCCTTGGTGGGCGAGGGCCCGAGCTGCGCGATGTCGGCGTCGGGAATTCCGCCCGCGCGCAGCCGCGCCGCGATCCCCTCGGCGGCGCGCGTCGTGCTGCCGGAGGAGTGCGTCGTGTCGGTCTCGATCAGCTCGCGGTAGATCTCGCGCGCTAGCGCGCGCTCGGACTCGGGCACGCCCTCCTGCGCGCGCGCTTGGAACGAGAAGAGAATTCCCAGAACGACGAGCACGAGTGCTGTTTTCACGCGCGCGAGTCTACCTGCGCTCTGCCGCAAGTGTCTCGGCCGAGACCGCACCGTCGCGCGACAAGGTCCACGCGGCCACGACGACCGGCACGTCGTCGGTCGCCGAGACCGCGAACACGCGCAGGCGCAGGTGATCCGTTGGCTCGTTCCCGACCAGGTCGATGCGCGCGAAGCCCGTCGACTTGAGCTGCCAGAGCTGATTCGGAAGGGTCTGGTGATTCGACTCGTCGCCACCGCCGCCGCCGGAGATGAGCTGCAGCGCGGGCAGCGGCGACTCGAGCGTACCCGCGCGCAAGTCGTGGATGTGCCCGACGAGCAAGAGCTGTGCGCGCACGCCGGCGTTCGCGAGCGCGGCCTCGATGCCGTGCGAAACCTCGTGGAAGTCGATCGGGTGGTGCGCGACGAGGATGCGCCACGGCCCCCGCGACTCGCGCAGCGCCTTCGTCAGAAGCGGCAGCTGACTCACGCCCGACGGCAGGCGCAACGCGGTCGAGTCGTAGAAGATCAGGCTCACGCCCTGCGGCAGCTCGAGTGTCTCGACGGGCAGGCCGAGCAGCCGCCAGTTCGCCACGTAGTCGGGAACGCGCCGGCTCTCGAGCTCGATCGACGCGCCGCTATGGTGGTCGTGATTTCCGAGCACGGCCCAGAGCGGCAGGGGATGCCGGCGCGACTCGGGCTCGGGACACGCGTCGCCGAGTGCATGCGCGCCGAGCTCGGTGAGCTGCGCGAAGTGGCAGTACGGCCCGACCAGGTTCGCGCGCAGCCGCGGCTCGAGCTCGACGGCTTCGAGCCCGTGCGGATAGAAGTTGTCGCCCACGAAGACGATCGCGTCGGCCGGTGCGCGCCGGTCCTCGTCCGCAAGCGCCTGCCCGACTCGGAGCTGCTTCGGGGGGCTGGCACCAGTCTTCGGGAGGCGGCCCCAGTCGCCGAGTGCCAGGAGCGAGAGGCGGACGTCGGGTGCGCGTGGCTCGTAGCTCGGAAGGCGCGGGGTGGCGCACGCCCACGCCGCACCAGCCACCGCACCCAGCGCGACGGCGCGAAGCGAGCGACCCGTTCCCACACGCGCGTTTCGAGCGGTCAACTGCCGGCGGAGTATACGGCGCCCGAGTGGTAACGAGCGGCTCTGTGCGCGAGACGGCCCTTTGCCGATGCTACCCAGCGGAGAGGAAACGACGTCGTGAGGACTTGTTAATGCACGAGCTTCGGCCGGAAGCGAGCGGCGGCTGGTGGCGAAAATGAGGCTACAATGCCGCCCGCCGAGGGCACGGTCCCTTGGCGAGGTGATTCTGACCGCGAACGGTGTCGCAGCGAAGCTCCTGGCCATGGCACTCGCGGCGGCTCTCGGCGCCGCGGGCGCCGCAGCTGCGGAGCCGAGCGAGGCCGCGCCGTCCGACGCCCTGTCGTCCTCGGCGCCTTCGGCGCCCTCGGATGCACTGCCCCCGCCAACCGACCCACAGGTCACTGCGCCCGGCGACGACGTAGCGCTCTTCGACGCGCTCGATGCGGCGGAGGCGAGCTCCTATTGGGATCCGCTGGAGCCCGGCAACCGGGTCGTCTTCGGCTTCAACGAGCTTGCCGATCGCTACGCAATCGGGCCGATCTCCGACCTGTATGGGTTCCTCATGCCGGACCCCGGCGAGCGCGCGGTGCGGCGCATGTTTCGCAACCTCTCCGAGCCGGTTTCGTTCGTGAACTATTTGCTGCAGTTCCACCCGGATCGGGCGGGTCAGACGTTCGTTCGCTTCTGCTTGAACACGACCGTGGGCGTCGCGGGCATGTTCGACGTGGCGAACGGCATTGGCCTCGCGCCGCATCCGACGGACTTCGGCGGAACGCTCTATCGCTACGGCACACCCGCCGGGCCGTATCTCGTGCTGCCGCTCCTTGGGCCCACCACAGCGCGCGATACGGTCGGAGACGTCGTCGATGGAAGCGTCATGCCACAGACCTATGTGCTCTCGACGACGGTCCAGATCGTGCTGAAGACGGGAAACGGAATCACCGCGCGGCGCGAGGCGGCCGAGGCGCTCGATGCGCTGCGCGACGGCGCGGTCGACTTCTACGCCGCGCTGCGCTCGGCGTACTACTTCAATCGCGAGTCGGAGTTGCGCGACGGCGCGCCGGGCGAGGCGGAGTCGGAGACCTTGCGCTCGAGCGCCGTGACGAGCGCATCGAATCCGTCGCGCTCCAGCACCGAGGTGTACTCCGCTCTGCGCAGCGCCAACTCCGAGACGGTGCCGCTCAAGTAGACGTCGATCACGCGGAAGCCGGCCGGCGTCGAACGCAGCCGGTAGTCGAGATGGACGTCTTCGTCGGAGTTGTGGAGCACGGTTCGCACGATCACGGTGCCCGCAATCGACGGTTCCTCGCCGAGGGTCTCGAAGCGTTCGTTGTCGTAGCCGTCGAAGCGCGTGGCGTAGGTGCGCAGGGTCATGCCACGGAAGGCGGCGGTGAAGCGTTCCCGCTGGCTCGTGTCGAGGTTCGCCCAGCCCGTGGCGAGCGAGCGCTGCGCCATCGCCGGGAAGTCATAGGTGGCGTCGAGGGCGGGGGCGAGTTTCTCGCGTCGGCCGTCCACGCCCAGCGTTTTGGCGTTCTTCATCACGTCCAGGAGCACGGAGTGGAAGTGATCGATCACCGGCACGGCGGTCGCCGGCCCATTTGGGGCGTCGGCGTCGGCGGCGGAAGCGCGCGCTGCTCCGACGAACGCGGCGAGCAGTGCGACGACCAGAGCTTTGACAGTGAGCCGCGTGCGGCGGCCGACTCGGGAATGATGCATGGTTCGGCGCAGGATAACCGATCGCGCGCGAGGGCAGCATGGACGACTTGATCGGCCGCGCGGTCGCCGTTTGGGTCGACGGCGTGCGGCGCCATCCGATCGCGACGCTCGTCGTCGCCGCGCTCGTGACTGTGCTGCTCGGGCTCTACACCTATCGCAATCTCGGCATCAACATGGACGTCGCGGCGATGCTCTCGCCGGACCTCCCGCACCAGAAGACCTGGAACGAGATCGCGCGCGCGTTCCCCGAGTCGCAGGATCCTCTGCTCGTCGTCGTCGACGCGGCGACCCCGGAGAGCGCGCGCGACGCGGCGCTCGCGCTGCGCGACCGACTCGCGCGCGAGAAGGATCTGTTCGGGTCCGTCGACGTACCCGGCGAGGGGCCGTTCTTCGAGAAGAACGGTCTCCTGTATCTCAGCGCGGGCGAGCTCGAAAAGCTCGCGGACCATCTCGCCGAGGTGCAGCCGTATCTCGCCGAGCTGCGCCGCGACGCGAGTCTCCGCGGGCTGTTCGCGCTCTTGGGGCGAGCGGCTGACTCGCTGCGCACCGGCGACGCGACCGTGGTCGAGCTCGCGCCCGTCTTCGATCGGCTCTCGCGCGCGGTCGACGCGGAGCTGCGCGGCCGCTCGGAGCCCGTGTCTTGGCGCGAGGTGATTCTCGGCCAGTCACTGCCCGAGACGCCGCGCCGCGTGCTCGTCGTGCAGCCGATCGTGAACTACTCGGCGCTGATCCCCGCCGAGGAATCGATCGCGCGCATCCACGAAGTGGCGCAGGAGATCGGGCTCGGCGGTGACTCGGGCGTGCGCGTGCGCGTGACCGGTGAGCTCGCCCTCTCGTCGGAGGAGCTCGAGACCGTCACGCGCGGCACGGCGCTCTCCGGCGCGCTCTCGTTCATCGCGGTCACGGCGATTCTGTTCTTCGGCCTGCGCAGCTGGAAGCTCATGGTCGCCACGTCGCTCACCTTGTCGATCGGCCTGGTGTGGACGTTCGCGTTCGCGACGGTGTCGGTCGGGTCACTCAACATGGTGTCGGTCGCGTTCGCCGTGCTCTTCATCGGGCTCGGCGACGACTTCGGCGTGCACTTCTGTTTGCGCTGGCAGGACCTGTACGGCCAGGGGCTCGATTCGGCCGGTGCCCTGCGCGAGACCGCAAGGGACGTCGGTCTCTCGCTGCTGCTCTGCGCGGTCACGGTCGCGATCGGCTTCCTGGCGTTCGCGCCCACCGACTACGTCGGCGTGGCGGAGCTCGGCGTGATCTCGGCCGGCGGAATCATCCTCTCGGTGATCTCGAGCCTGACCCTCTTGCCCGCGCTCATCACCTTGATGAAGCCGCCGCTGCCCAAGCCGCGCGTGCGCCGGCCCGCGAGCGCGTGGTGGTCGCGCGTCGTTTCGTTTCCGGTGCGGCGCGCGCGCGTGGTGCGCATCGGCGCGGTGCTGCTCGCGCTCGCCTGCGTGCCGTTCCTGTTGAACGTGCGCTTCGACTACAACCCGCTGCGGCTGCGCGTGCAGACGGCCGACTCGGTGACCGCGTTCAACGACTTGCTCGCGACCGACGGTCAATCGCCGTGGAGCGTGACCGTGCTCGCGAAGGACCGCGCGGCCGCCGACGCAGTCGCGGTGCGGCTCAACAAGCTCGACAGCGTCGACCACACGATGACTCTGTCCGACTTCATCCCGACCGACCAAGAGGCGAAGCTCGCGATCCTCGAGGACGTCGCCCTCTTCATGGCGCCGCCCCCGCCCCTGGACCGCGTGCCGCGGAAGCCGACGACGGACGAGGAGCTCGCCGAGCTGGGCAAGTTCGTCGCGACCACGGAGCAGATGCCCGCGAGCTTGGACGCGACGACGCGCGTCGCGCTCGACAAGCTGCGCGCGGCGGTGACTGGGCTGGTCGTGAAGCTCGCGAACCAGGACGAGGCGGCGCGCGGCGCCTCGCTGCGCCACCTCGAAAAGAGCGTCGTCGGCACTCTGCCGGACCAGGTGCAGCGCATCGAAACCGCGCTGCAGGCCCAGCCCGTCGCGGCGAGTGACTTGCCGCCCGAGCTGGTGCGCGACACGGTCGCGCCCGACGGTCGCGTGCGCGTCGATGCGTATCCCAAGAAGGACCTCGGCCGCGACGACCGCGAGCTGCAGCGCTTCGCCGACGCCGCAGTCGCGGTGCTGCCCGAAGCCACGGGCATCGCCGTGACCACCGTCGAGTCCGCGCGCGTGGTCGTGAAGGCGTTTCGCGAGGCGCTGCTCGGCGCGGCGCTCGCCATCACGTTGCTGTTGCTCGTGCTGTGGCGGCGGCTCTCGGACACGCTGATCGCGCTCGCGCCGCTCGCGCTATCCGCGGCCCTGCTCGCCGCGTTCGGCGTGATCTTCAATCTGCCGTTCAACTTCGCGAACGTGCTCGTCCTGCCCGCGCTGCTCGGGATCGGCATCGACAGCGGCATTCACCTGGTGCACCGCTGGCGCCACCTCGGCGCCGAGGGCGATCCACTGCTCGAGACGAGCACCGCGCGCGGCGTCGTGCAGAGCACTCTCACCACCATCGCGAGCTTCGGCACGCTCGCGATCTCGCCGCACCCGGGCATGGCGAGCCTCGGGCTCTTGCTCACGATCGGCTTGTCCCTGATCCTCGTCGCGAACCTGATCTTGATCCCCGCGCTCGTCGCGGGTCGCTCTGGAAGCGCGAAGTGAGTCGCTCGAGTCACTGCATCCCGTAGCGACGCAGCTTCTTGTAGAGACACTCGCGGGTGATGCCGAGCTCGCGAGCGGTGGCGATGCGGCGCTGTTCGTTCCGCTCGAGCGCGTGCTTCAGGTACCAGGACTCGAAACGCGCGACGGCTTGGCGCAAGCTCTCGCTCGAAGCGGGACGCGGCGCTTCGGGCGCGCCGCCGCGTAGGCGCGGTGACAGCATGCGCGCGGTGATCTCGGCGCCCGCCTCGGCGTGAGTCACGATGCGCGCGACCTCGTTCTCGAGCTCGCGCACGTTGCCGGGCCACGGGTACGTCTCGAGCAAGCGGCGCGCGTCGGCGGCGACGCCGCGCAGCTCGGTCAGCTCGCGGCTGTGCTCGAGGAAGTGCAGCACGAGCGGGACGATGTCGTCGGTGCGCGCGCGCAGCGGCGGCAGCGAGATCGGGAACACGTTCAGCCGGAAATACAGGTCGCGGCGAAAGCGGCCCGCCTCGACCTCTCCCTCGAGCTCGCGGTTCGTGGCCGCGATGATGCGCACGTCGACCGGCTGCTCGCGCCCCGCGCCCAGGGGGCCGCACCGTGCCCTCCTGCAGCGCGCGCAGGAGCTTCACCTGGAAGCCGAGCGTGGTCTCGCCGATCTCGTCGAGAAACAGGGTTCCGCCGTTCGCCTGAACGAAGTGACCAGGGCGCGCGCGATTGGCGCCGGTGAACGCGCCGCGGTCGTGGCCGAACAGCTCGCTCTCGAGGAGTGTCTCGGGGAACGCGGCACAGTTGAGCGCGACGAACGGACCGCGCGCGCGCCGGCCGCCCTCGTGCGCGGTGCGCGCCAGCACTTCCTTGCCGGTGCCAGTCTCGCCCAAGAGGAGCACCGTCGCGTCGCTGCCCTGTGCCTTGCGCACGAGGTCGAGACACGCGCGCATGGCGTGGCTCCGCGCGACGATCGCCTCCGACGCCGCGATCGGCCGGGTCGGCACGCGCGGCGCGACCAGCACGGCGACGCGCGAGCGCAGGCTCGCGTCGGTCGACGCGTCGCGCACCACGATCTCGTGCACGCCGCAGGCGAACAGCTCGTTCGCGCGCTCGACGTCGGCCGTGTCGACGAGCGCGATCACGGGCAGCCGGTTGCGACGCCGTCGCAGCCAACGCGCGTCCGCGAGCGCGGCCTCGAGGCGCGCGCGGTCGAGACAGATCACGCTCCAATTCTGCGTCTCGAGCGCAGCCGCGACCCGATCGCGGTCCGCGACGATCGCGCGGTCAGTCTCGCCCGTCCGCTCACTCACTTCGCCGAACCCGCCCGGCACGTCCGACGCGGAATCCGACAAGAACAGAATCGACTCGTCCACGACTCACCCTCCTCGAGGCAGCGCCGCGGAGAGAGCAAGGCATGTGCCCGGCGTCGCCCGCGCGATTCACCGCTCGCCCGAACGACGGCGAAGCGCGCGCTCGTGCGCTGGTCGCCAGAGGCGGCGGGGCTACGCGACCGAGCTGCGCACCAGCTCGGCGACTTCCGCGAGCCCGTGCGCGTTGAAGAAGTGATCGGCCTTCGGGATCACGTCGAGGTTCGCGTTGGGCAGACCCTCGAGCAGCTCGGAGAGCTCGTCGAGCGGCGCGAACTCGTCGCGTCCGCCGACGATCACGTGAATCGGCCCGCGGAACGCGTCGAGGGAGAGCGAGTCGAGCATGCCGACCGGCGGCGCGATCAGGATCAGCTCCGAGACGCGCGTGTCGCGCAGGCCGACGCGCAGTGCCGCGGCCGCGCCGAACGAGTATCCCGCGGCGACGATCGGCGGCGGCGTGGTTGCGGCGACTTGCTCGAGGGCGGCCGTGTAGTCCGCTTCCGCGTCGCGCCACTCACCGCTCACGCGGCCCTGACTCGCGCCGACGCCCCGCCAGTTGAAGCGCAGCGAGGCGATGCCCGCTTTGTAGAGGCCGTACGCGAGCTCGCTCACGACCGGGTGCTCGAGGCTCCCGCCGTACTCGGGGTGCGGCGGCGCGATCACTGCGCCGCGTCCCGCGCCCTTCTGCCAGACGCCTTCGAGCACGAGCCCGCCGGAGGGCACGGCGACCGTGACCATCTGTTCCTTCCACGACATCGGTGAGAGGGTACACGACCGCGCGCGCCGCTCAGCGCGCGAGCTCGGCCTCGAGCAGCGCCTCCGCGCCCAACGCGGGCAGCGACAGCTCGCGCGCTAGCGCTTCGGGCGCGTAGCTCGCGCCCGTGTCCCACAGCTCCTTCAAGAGCTCGCCCGCGGCGCGCGTCTTCCACCATTCGCGGCCGAAGCGCGTGCGCAGCAGGCGCGCAAGGCACACGCCGAGACTTGCCGCGCGCAGTCGGTCGACGGACGAGAGCGCCGGCCCGATCGAAGCGAGAATGCCCGCCTCGCCGAGCTCGGGCGCGGCCGCGCCGGGCGAAAGCTCGGCGAGCTGCAGCTCGAGCGCGACGCGCTCCGCGTTCGCGCGGAGCTCGAGCAGGTGACGCCGCTGCGCGGCCGCCGCGAAGTGCACGGGATCGACGCCCGCGAGCGTCGCCCCGAGTGCTGGCTCGGCGAAGAGCGTACGCATGACTTCGCCGAACGCGAGACCGAGCGCCGGATCGCCGAGCACGCGCCTCTCGATCGACAGCGACGCGCAGCTGAACGCGAGATGCAGCGCCTCGCCGGCCGAGGCGAACAGCGCTTCCCATGCGACCGCGCCACTCGCCGGCGCGAACACCAGCCAGACCTCGTCGGGCACGCGCGGGGCGCCGGCGAGCGCCGCCGCGTACTTACCCGCGCGCGGCTCGCCGTCGACGCGCAGCGCCGGCAGGCGCGCGAGCTCGAGGCGCATTCCCTCGAGCGCGAAGTCGAGCGCCGGGCGCATGCGCGCCGCGGGCAGCTCCGCCGCGAAGCTCGACTCCGCGCCAGGCGCGCGCTCGGCGCTGCGCAGAACCGAGTCGCTCAGCTCGAGGAAGCGCCGGGCCTCTCGCCCCCACTGGTCATAGTCGACACCCGGGCGCAGCGCCTCCGCAAACGCGCGCGAGCTCGCGAAGCCGAGCTGTGCGAGGCGCGCGCTGCGAGTCGCGACGCGCTCTGCGCGCAGCTCGTCGAGCTCCTCCGGCTCGGCACTCGCGGCACTGCGCGCGGCGATGCGCGCGTCGACGCCGCGCAGCTCGCGCGCGAGCGCGGCCTGCGCCAGCGCGACTTTGAAGCGGCCAGCGAAGCGCGCGAGCGTGTCGCCGCTCGTCACGTCGCCGAAGTCGTCGTCGATGCGCTCGACATCGAAGCTCGCGGCGAGGCCGGCCGCAAACTCGAGCCGCGCACGTTCGCACACCGCGCGCCAGGACTCGTAGCGCACATGCAGGTCAGCCATCGCGCTCCGAGAACGCGACGGGAAGTGACTGGAGTCCCTTTCGAAGTCGCCCGTCCACCAGCGCCGAACCTCCAACCGAGGAGCCGCATCCTACTCGGCTTCTGGGCTACTCTGCGCGTCAATGAGCGAAGCAGCGATGCGCGCGAAGCTCGTCTCACGACGCGTTCTCTGGGAAGGCGACGTCGGCTCGTTCGGTCTCGACGAGGTCGTGTTGCCCTCCGGCGAGCGCACGACGCTCGCGCTCTTCAAGCATCGCGGCGCGTCGGCGGTCGTGCCGTTTCTCGACGCCGAGAACGTGGTGCTGCTGCGCCAGTTTCGACACGCGGCTGGTGGAGAGATCTGGGAGGTGCCGGCGGGCAAGCTCGACCGCGGTGAGGACCCGCTGCGCTGCGCCGCGCGCGAGCTCGAGGAAGAGACCGGCTATCGCGCGGGCCGGGTCGTGCAAACCGGCTCGGTACTGACGACTCCGGGCTTCACCGACGAGCGCATCCACTTGTTCTGCGCGTACGACCTGGTTCCTGGGCCGCCCGCGCCCGAGGCGCACGAGGTGCTGCGCACGGAAGTCGTGCCGCTCGCGCGCGCGCTCGCCATGATCGAGAGCGGCGAGATTTGCGACGGGAAGACGATCGCGGCGCTCTTCCTCGCCGCGCGCCTCGGAGCGCGCGGTGAGTGAGACCGCGCGCGCGCCGCTCGGCGTCGCGCTCACTGCACACTGGCTGCAGCTCGACGCGATCGTACGGCTCGCGAAGCGCGCCGACGAGCTCGGCTACGCGCTGGTGCTCGTCGACGGCGATGCGAGCCTCGCGGCAGCCTCACCCGAGCGGCCGATCTACGATTCGACCGCGCTCGGCACGGCGGCGGCGCTCGCCACGCGCGCCGCGCGCATCGGCTCGATCCACCTCGCTCACTTCTGGAACGCGGCGCTGCTCGCGCGCAACCTCGCGACCTTGCAGGAGCTCGCGGGCGGACGCCTCGTGAGTCTGTTCGGCGTCGGCGCGCCGCGGCAGAGCGCGCGCTTGGGTCTCGCGGCGCCGAACGCGGCGGAGCGGATCGCGCGCCTGGACGAGACACTCGAGGTCGTGCGCGCGCTGCTCGCGGGCGAAACTGTGACGCGCCGGGGGCGTTTCGTGGCGCTCGACGGCGTGCGGATCACGCCGCCGTCCGTGCCGAGTCCGATCGCGGTGTCTGCGGCCGGTCCCCGCGCTCTCGAGCTCGTGCGGCGACACGCGGACATCTGGGACGCGAACGTTCCGCCGCTGCGCGCCAAGCTCGAGCCGCTGCGCGCCAAGCTTGGTCGCACGCTGCCGACCTGGATCTGGATCTTCGCGCGACCCGGTGAGAGCCGGGCTGCGGCGCTCGCCGCGTATCGCCGCCACGCCCCGTGGTTCAAGGATCTCTCGGAAGCGGAGCTCGGCGACGCGGTGCTGTGGGGTGAGCCCGCGCGCTGTCGCGAGCGCCTCGCCGCGCTGCGCGTCGAGCTCGACGTGGCGCTGCCGATCGCCGATCTGACCGGCCTCGACGAACGAAATGCGGAGCGCGCGCTCGCCGCGCTCGTCTGAGCGGCAGACCTGCGAATTTCCTAGCCTGGGTGCGTGTACGGACGCAATCGCGGCTATCAGATGAGCGGTGGAATTCCGGGCGCGACGCCGATGGTGCAGCGCATCATCGTGGCGAACAGCCTCATCTGGCTCTTCCAGCTTCTGTTCGCGCGTACCGGCGTGCCGCTCACGGAGCTCGGCGAGCTGAGCGTCGACGGAGTCTTTCGCCATCTCCAGATCTGGCAGCCCTTCACGTACATGTGGCTGCACGATCCGCAGTCACCCCTGCACCTCCTGTTCAACATGCTGTTCTTCTGGATGACGGCGCCGCCGCTCGAGATGGTCTGGGGATCGAGGCGCTTCCTCCGCTTCTACATCGTGTGCGGCGTCGGCGCGGGCTTCGCGATCCTCGCTTGGAACGCGCTCGCGTCGACCTGGAATCCGTTCATGACGCAGATCCCGACGCTCGGGGCCTCCGGCGCGATCTACGGCGTGGTGACGGCGTTCACCCTGCTCTGGCCGGATCGCACGATCATGCTGTTGTTCCCGCCGATCCCGATGAAGGCGATCTGGTTCGTCCCGACGCTATTCGTGCTGCAATTCGTGATGGGTGGCGACCGGAATGTGAGTTACATCGGCCATCTCGGCGGTGTGCTCGTGGCGGCGTTCGTGTTGCGTTCGGAGCTGCGGCGCGCACTGGGATGGAGCTCGCTCACGCATCGCTGGCACCGCCTCCGCATGCGCAATCGCTTGCGTGCAGTACGGCGGGAAGAGTTCGAGCGGCGTCGCAACTCCGACGACGATCAACACACCTATCACTGACTGACCGGAAGATCAGCCGACGCTGAAAAACGCGACGGGCCCTGCAACCGTCGTCGCAGGACCCGTCGCAACACTCGCTGGGATTTTCTCTCCGACCCTCGGCGGCGGCCCACCGCACCCCGCTCACTCATCCGCCACCGACGGGCGGATTCTATTTTTCGCGGCGGAACAATGTCAATCGCGTTCGAGCGAAACGACGATTTCGACGTGATGTGTCTGCGGAAGCGCGTCGAGCGAAACGAGCCGGCGCAAGCTGTATTGGGGGCCGATGCGCGCGAGATCGCGCGCCAAGGTCGCGGGCTCGCACGAGACATACACGATGCGGCGAGCGCCGCACTCGCGCAGGGCGTCCGACACACTTTGGTGACACCCGACACGCGGCGGGTTGAGCAGCACGAGCTCCGGCCGCAGGCGCGCGAGATTTCGCGGCGCCCAGAGCTCAGCGGGCTCGGCGATCACTTCCGCCGACGCGTTCCGCGCCGCGTTCGCCGCCGCCGCGGGTGAGCGCTCGAGCGCGACGACGCGCGCGAAACGCTCGACCAAGCGCGCCGTGTAGAAGCCGACGCCGCAGTACAGCTCCACCGCGAGCGCGCCGCGCCCACACGCATCGAGCACGACCTCGAGCCAGCGTTCCCAGAGCGCGCGGTTTGCTTGGAAGAACGCGCCAGCGTCGATCTCGAGTCGCTTGCCGGCGACTTCGACGTCGGCGCCGAAGCCGCGGATCTCGACCTCGCCTGTGCCGCTCGGTCGCGACTCGCGCAAGCGAGTGAGCGCGCCTTGAGTCTCTGCATCGAGCACGGCGCAGCGCTCGACGTCGACGATCTCGTGCGAAGCGCGCGCGCGAAAGCCGACCCGACCCCCCGCATGCGCGATGCGCGCGCGAGCGCGGTAGCCGAGCGCGTGCGGCGAGGCCACGACCTCGATCTCCGGCAGGTCGACCCGACCCCCGATGCGCTCGAGAGCCGCGCGCGCGATCGCAATGCGCGCGCGCGATTGCTCCGCCTCGTCGACGTGAAGCCAGGAGCAGCCGCCACAGCGCGTGTAGTAGGGGCACGGTGCCTCGCGCCGCGCCGGACCAGCCACGAGGATCTCGGCGATCTCCGCGCGCGCGAAGCGGCGGCGAACTTCGGAGACGCGCGCGCGCACCCGATCTCCCGGTGTGGCGCGCGCGACGAACACGGTGAGTCCCCCGCTGTGCGCGATACCATCGCCGCCGGCCGCGAGCGCCTCGATCGCGAGCTCGAGCTCGGCGCCTGGCGCGACGCTCAAGGCGTTGGGCGGATCACGCGGCTCGTCGAGCCGACGCGGATCTCCACGGCGCCGGGGTCGATGCGGTACACGAGCACGCCGCCGACGATGTCACCCTCGTGCGCGTCCGCGACGTTCTGCTGCTCGAAGCGCAGCGTCGCGACCCGGCGCTCCGAGATCGGATGCCAGCGAATGCTCTCTACGCGCACGGGCGGGAAAGGCGTGACTGCGGCGGCCGCGGGGTCGTCGCCGTACTTCGCCGGTTCGTCGCGGCGCGCGCTCTCGCTCGCGGCTGTCTCGGCCTTCGGCGTTGGCTTGGGTCTTGGCTTCGCCTTCGGCTTCGGCGCTGGGGCCGGTGTCGCTGCCGCGGCCGTCGGAGGCGCAGCCGCTGGAGGCACGCTGGGAACGGCCGCGGCGCTCTCTGGAGCTGGGTTCGCCGTCGCTGCCGGCAGCGGAACCGGAACCGATGGCGGCGGTGGAGCCGGCGGGTTCGCGCGCGCGGCTGCTTCCAGCTCGGCCTCGCGCTGCGTGTTCGCGGCAGCAACTGCCTCCGCTTGAGCCGCTTCGAGGCGGTCGCGCTCTGCGCGCGCTTCCGCCTCCGGGTCGATCGCGGGCGCGGGCGCCGGCTCGGCCGGCGTCGGTGAAGCGGCGACCGCGGCAGGAGCTTCGGCCTCCGCCGCGGTGGCCCGATCCATCTCGGCGTCGGTGGCGGCGGCCTCGCGCTCCATCTGCTCGAGCGCTGCCTCTCCCTCGGCTGGGTTCTTGGCCCCGGCCACCGCGGGCGCAGCGACCTGCTGCCCGCCGGCGAATCTCGCGAGTTTGCCGCTGCGATACAGCCATGCGCCTCCGCCCGCTGCGGCGAGGAGGAGCACGATTCCGGCGAGCGCGAGGCCGCGCCGGCTCGAGCGCCGCGCTGGGCGCGGGAACGGAATCTCGTCGGTGACCGAGCCGCGCAGATCACGCGACGGATGCGCGGCGCTGCGCTCGCGTTGCAGCTTGCGCAGCGCGTCGAGAATCGTGCTCACGAGTCGTCACCGGCGTAGAGGCGGGGCGTCGTGTAGTCGAGCGCCTGGTACAGCGCGATCAAGGTCTCGGGGCCGAGCTGACCCGACGCCTCGAGCGAGCTCGCGCGCTGGAACTCCTTCACGGCGTTCGCGGTCAGCTCGTCGTACTCGCCAGAGGCGTCGCCGGCCTTGAGATACCCGAGCTCGGTGAGTCGCGCCTGCAGCCAGCGCACCGCGGCGCCCTTCATGCCGGCGTTCAGCGCGGGCAGTGACTCGAAGTTTGTCCACAGATAGAACATGCGCCCGGTCCAGACGTGCTGGAGCTGCTCGCGGTCGAGCTCGAGCTCGTCGCTGGCCATGCCGAGATGGGCGCGACCTTCAGCGTCCATCCCGATCAGCGCCACGTAGCGGCGCTCGCCGTGTGTCTGGAGCTCGAGGATGGCGGGCAGGTCGAGGGCGGTCAGCATCTCGGCGGTCCCGTGCGTCGCAAGCACGAGCAGCGGCGAGACCGAACGGACGGCGTCCGGGTAGAGGTTCGGATCGAGCTCGCCGCCCACCGTTTGCCGATAGCCCCACGCGCCGAGCAGCGCCTCGAGCGCATCCGCCGCGCTCGCGTTCGCCGAGATCGCATCGATACGCGGCGGCAGCGGCGCCGACGAGACCGGCGCGATCGCCGCGGGCGACACCAGTGACTCCGCAGGCGCCGCGCTGGCCGAAGGCAGCGGAGTCGCGCGCGGGCGCGGCAAGAACGCGGTCGCGAGGAACCCGCCGGCGAGACCTGCGGCGACGAGACCCGCCGCGAGCCCGCGGCGCAGACCCGTGGCGGCGCGCCAGCCGCCGAGCTCCGTCGCGGGCAGCTCGCGCGCGGCGCGGCGAATCAGGCGCGCGTCGATCTCGCGACGCCCTTCTGTGTAGCCCGCGAGCAGCGCCCGGTCCGCGAGCGCGTTGATCAGACGCGGAATGCCGTGCGACCTGCGGGTGAGCGTGCGCAGCGCGCCGCTCGAGAACAGGCGCGGATCCGCGAGCCCCGCGACGCGCAAGCGATGTTCGACGTACTCGCCGACCTCGGGCCGAGACAGCGGGCGCAGCGACCAGCGCACGGTGATGCGCTGTCGGAGCTGGCGCAGGTCCGCGCGCGACAGGTTCTCCTCGAGCTCCGGCTGGCCGATCAGCACGATCTGCAAGAGCTTCGCGCGATCGGTCTCGAGGTTGGAGAGCAGCCGGACCTGCTCGAGCACCGCGGGATCCAGGTTCTGCGCTTCGTCGATGACCAAGAGGACGCGCCGGCCGCCGGCGTTCTTCTCGACCAGAAACTGATTCAGCGAGTCGAGTAAGTCAGTGCGTGTGCGCGCGACGGTCGGCAGGCCGAACTCGCGGTTGATGGCGGAGAGCAGCTCCACCTCGCTCGGGCTCGGGTTGAAGATATAGGCGATCTCCGCGTCGCTGCCGATGCGGTCGAGGAGCGTGCGGCACAGGGTCGTCTTGCCGGTGCCGACCTGGCCGATGACCTCGATGAAGCCCTCGCCCTCCTCGATGCCGTAGAGCAGGTGCGCGAGCGCTTCGCGGTGCGAGGCCGACAGGAACAGGTACCGGGGATCGGGCGCGAGCGAGAACGGCTTCTCGCGCAGTCCGTAAAACCCGGTGTACATCTGGAGGCCCTTCTCCGCTATGCCGCCCCGGTCCGCCCGCGCGAGACCCGCGCGGGCCCCGTGAGGCAGGGCCGGGTGGTGGGGCAGGGTGATATTCTGCGCCCCGTATGTCCAACCAAAACCGTGGCTCGATCGCCAGCGCGGGCGCCACGGTGGGCGCGGACGCCGGCGCGACTCTGTGCAAGCTGGTGCTCCCGGCTCCGACGGAGCTCCGCACCGTGAAATTCCCTTCCGGGGATCTGGCTTCGCTGCGCCAGTACCTCGGTGAGTGGAAGCCGCGGCGCGTCATCGCGACGGGCGGAGGCGCGTCGCGCCTGGCGCGCGAGCTCCGCGACATCGAGGTTCACACGGTCCCCGAGTTCGCGGCCTGGGCGCGCGGGGCCCCGCTCCTGGCGGCACGCATAGGGCTCGAGCTGCCGGAGAAGTATCTCGTGGCGGTGGTCGGCACGGGCACGTCGGTGCTCGCGATCGAGCCGGGCGGCGCGAAACGAATCGGTGGCAGCGCGCTCGGAGGCGGCACGCTGCTCGGGCTCGGGCGGCTCTTGCTCGGGGTCGACTCGTTCGACGAGATCTGTGAGCTCGCCAGCCGCGGCGATCGCCGGCGCGTGGATCTTTCGGTCGGTGACATCTATCCCGGTGGCGAGATCGCCCTGCCCGCCGACTTGAACGCCTCGAGCTTCGCCAAGCTCGAGTCGCGCGAGCCACCCGACCTCGCGCATGCACTCGTCGGCATGCTCGGCGAGAACATCGGGCTGATCTGCGGGAACCTCGCGCGCGCATCCCGCGCCGGCGCCGTCGTGTATTGCGGCTCGACTCTGCTGCACAACCGCGAGCTGCAGGAAATCCTGCGCTGGGTCACGGCGATGCACGGCGCGACGGCGCACTTCCCCGAGCACGGCGCTTTCTGCGGTGCGCTCGGCGCCGTGGCGATGATCGACGGCGAAGGCGCGCATCCCGCCTAGCGCGCTTCGTCGCGCCTGCGCTCGACGCGGTTCACGCGGTCGCGCAGCACCTTCAGCTCTTCGCTCGCCTCCCCGAGGCGCTCCTCGAGCGCGACGCGAGCGCGCACCTCCTGGTCGAGGCGCTGCTCGAGCACGCCGGTCGCATCCGCCGCGAGGCGTAGCTCGTCGTTCGAGATGCCCTCTACACCGAGCGGCGTAGGCCGAAGCGGCGCGGCGCGAGTCACTTGGGAGGGCTCGGCGGAGCGCTTGCGCACGGCGAAGCCGAGCGCGCCGACGAGCGCGGCGACCACGACCGTTCCGAGCGCCAGCAGCCAGGGAAAGCCGGAGTCCGGCGGCAGCGGCTCCGGAGCGACTTCGGGCGCGGGCTGCGCTGGTGCCTCGGCCTCGGCTGCGGGTTCGGGTGCGGCTTCGGGCTCGGGCGCAGTGGCCTCCACTTCGGGAGCCGTGACTTCGGGCTCGGCGGCCTCGGCCGCAGCGGCTTCGGGAGCCGGCGGCTCGGACGCCGCTTCCGCGCCCTCGACAGGCTCACCGCTCACTCCGGGCGTGACCGGGGCCGCTTCGACGTGTTGCGGCTCGGGCTCCGGCTTGGCTTCGGCTTCGTGTTCGGGCGCGGGGATGGGCGCGTTCTTCAGCGACCCGACCGAGGTCGCGGGCGCGAGCGGAGTCACTCCGCTGGGCACCGCGAACTCCGCCGCCCCGGCGGGCGCGAGATCGATCACCAGGCGCGTCGGCTTCGCGAGCAAGTACGCGCGCACGCGGCGCTCGCGCGGCTCGAGCGATACGTGCGTGCCGACACGCATCGCCTCGATCGTCACCGTCCCGACCTGCGCGAGCTTGGTGTGCAGGACGCGCTCGCGCCTGCCGAGATCCGCGTCGAGATAGAAGCTCTCTTCGCCGGGCGCCGGCCCGCGTTCCCAAGCGATCTCGGCGTTGCCATCGAGCTCGATCACGACGCGGTCGAAGCCGGGATGCGCGCCGACGCGAACGTCGTGCACGTGCGTGCGCTCCTGCGCCGTCGCAAACGCGGCGCACGCGGCGAGCACGACCGAGATTGCGATCGATGTCAGCACAGGTCGCATCGTTCTCCCTCGGCGCGGAGCCACAGCTACGCATCAGGAGTCGGCAAGTACACGGCTGAACTATAGGTTGTGTCCTTGAGACTGTGCCTCACAGTGCCGTTGGGATCGCTCCGGCACTGCGGGGAGCGACGCTAGACGGCGTACTTCAGCAAATGCCCTGTACCATCCGGGATCCGGCGAGTCGGAAGCGAGCGCCAGTAGTAGTCGACCCACCGCACCGGCAGCGCGACGCAGCTCGGAAACAGGCGCGCGGCTAGAACGTCCTCGACTCTGAGCCGCCTCCGTAGGAGCCCGAGCCGCTGCGCGGGGGACGCATCGCGTTTGCGCTCCGACAGCGACTTCATCGTGTTGCGCCAGACCAGAAACACGAACAACCGATACGCCGCACACGCGCGCCGCTTCGAGAACGCGATCGTCTCGCGCTTGTGATTCGCCTGGGAGTGTCGAATCAGGAGGTCGGCGAGATTCACCGGGAACAGCGGATTCTCGGGCGTGCGCGCGATCCGCGATGGGGTCGCTTCGTGCCGGAGCGTCCGCCCCGATCGCCGAACGCGCGCCAGCGCGCGCGGATAGGCCGGGTGCTGATCCGAGCGGATCGTCGCGCGAGCGCCATGGGGCACGACGATCTCGAGCAGCGTCGCCATCTCGCGCTCAATCGAGCGCGGATCCGGCCGCCCGAGCTTCGCCTCGAGCTCCGCGCGTCGCGCGCGCTGTGGCGCCGTCATCCGGCCCTTCCTCCGCAGCTCCGAGTCCGTGAAGCCGTAGATGAAGTGGGACTCTGCGCCGATCGCGGCGTGGAAGTGCACAGGGGTGAACTGGCTGAACTCGAACGACTCGAAGCCGTCGATCGCGAGTGACTCGGCGGGCGGTCCCTTCGGGCGAATCCGCTCGTGAAACAAGAGGCAGTGTCGTCCGAGTCGATCGGTCTGGCGCATGATCGTCGTCGGCGAGGCGCCGAGGTATCGAGCGATCTGGCGGTAGGCGGAGCACGAGAGCGCGCACATGAAGATCCGGGAGAGGAGCTCGGGGCGCTTCAACCAGTAGGTGGTCGAGAAGGTCTGTGAACTGAAGGACCGCCGGCAGTGAACGCACAGAAACCTCTGGATGCGCGAAGGCGCGACTCTTCTCGGGAAGAAGCCTTTGCGCGTCCAGCGCCAACCCTGCGGATCGAGATGGAACTTGCAGCTCGGGTTCGGGCAGCGCGGCGGAACGAAGGGCTTGGGTCGATTCGGCACGAGACATCGTCGAGCAGGGGCCGTGCCAGAGACAATTTCCGGAACACAACCTGAACTATAGTCGGCTCATGGCGGGCGCGGCTTCGGGCGAGACGGGTGTCGCTGTGATCGGCGCCGGCGTCGTGGGGCTGGCGTGCGCCGCCGCGCTCGCGCGCGCGGGCCACGAGGTGCTCGTCCTCGAGCGCCACGGCGCGACCGCGCACGAGACGTCGTCGCGGAACAGCGGCGTGATTCACGCGGGCCTCTACTACCCGACCGGCTCGCTGAAGGCGGAGCTGTGCGTCGCGGGCCGCGAGGAGCTCTATGGGCGCTGCCGCACGCGCGACATCGCGCACAAACAGACCGGCAAGCTCGTGATCGCGTCCGTCGATTCCGAGATCGCCGCACTCGAGGCGCTGCTCGCGCGCGGCACCGAGAACGGCGTACCGGGCCTGACGATCATCGACGGGCGCGAGCTGCGTCGACTCGAGCCGCGCGTTCGCGGCTGCGCGGCGCTGGTCGTGCCGGTGACGGGGATCGTCGACGCGCACGAGCTCGCCGGGAGCTATCAAGCGGAGCTCGAGGCGCACGGCGGGCGCGTCGTTCTACACACTTCGGTGTCGGGCCTCGAACGCGCCGGCGGCGCCTGGCGCGTGCACGCGGAATCCGCGACCGGGGAGCGCGCGGTCGTCGCGGCGCGCGCGGTCGTGAACGCGGCCGGGCTCGGATCGGATCGGATCGCGTCGCTGGCGGGAATCGACGTCGAGCGCGCAGGCTATCGCCTGCGGCCCTGCAAGGGCGACTACTTCAGCATCGCCCCGTCGCTCGGGCGGATCGCGGAGCGCCTGATCTACCCGGTCCCGCACGGCGCGGGCCTCGGCGTCCACCTCACCGTCGATCTCGGCGGCCGCTATCGACTCGGGCCCGACGCCGAATACGTCGAGGCGATCTCGTACGCCGTCGACCCGGCCAAGGCGAGCGCGTTCGCCGAGGCGGCGCGGCGCTACCTGCCGGAGATCGAGGTCAAACAGCTCGCGCCCGAGGGCGCGGGGGTGCGCCCGAAGCTGGCCGGCCCAGGTGAGGCCTTCCGCGACTTCGTGATCGCCGAAGAATCGGCGCGCGGCCTCCCGGGACTGGTGAACCTGGTCGGCATCGAGTCACCCGGCCTCACCGCCGCGGGCGCAATCGCAGCGCGCGTGGCCCGGCTGATATGATCGGCGCGTGAGCCTACATACACCGATCTGTGATCTGCTCGGGATCGAAGTTCCGATCGTGCTCGCGGGCATGGGCGGCGCCAGCACGCCGAAGCTCGCGGCCGCGGTCTCGAACGCGGGCGGGCTCGGCATCCTCGGCGCGGCCGCGTGTCAGCCCGACGAGCTGCGCGCCTGGATCGCCGAGACGCGCAGCCTGACCGACAAGCCATTCGGCGTCGACACGTTGCTGCCCGCCTCGGTGCGCCGCGCAAAAGCCGAGCCCGGCAAGGGTCCGTCGCCACTCGATCAGGTCGCGAAACTGCAGGCGTTCGCGCGCGAGTTCATGGAGAAGGAAGGCCTCACCCTGCCGCACACCGGCGCTGCGCCGAACGCGCCCGCGCGTGAAGGCGGCGGACGGCGCGCGATCTTCTCGAAGGACTTCTTCGAGGCACAGATGGAGGTCGTGATCGAGGAGCGCGTGCCGGTGTACGCCGCCGGGCTCGGCGATCCCGGTCCGTGGATCGACCGGCTTCACAAGAATGGGACGATCGTGATGGCCGTGGTCGGGGCGGTCCGCCACGCGCGCAAAGTCGCGGAGAGCCGGGTCGACATCATCGTCGCCCAGGGTCACGACGCGGGCGGACACAACTCACCGGTGGGCACGATGGCGCTGATTCCGCAGGTGGTCGACGCGGTTGCGCCGATCCCGGTGCTCGGCGCGGGCGGCATCACGGACGGCCGCGGCGTCGCGGCGGCGCTGATGCTCGGCGCCGCGGGCGCGTGGATCGGCTCCGCATTCCTCGCGACGGACGAGGCGGGCATCCAGGACTTCCAGAAGCAGGCGATCGTCGACAGCGATGAAGAGGGCACGGTCGTCTCGCGCTCGGTCACCGGAAAGCCGGCGCGCCTGATCCGCAGCAAGTGGACCCAGGCGTACGCGGACAGCGGCCTCGAGACACTGCCGATGCCGTTCCAGAGCATGGTCTCGGGACCGGTGCTGCTCGCGGGCGCGATCGCGCGGCGCGCGGACATCGTCCCCGGCTTCGCTGGGCAGGGAATCGGCATGATCAAAGCCGTGCGCGCGGCGGGCGACGTGCTGCGCGAAATCGTCGCCGGCGCGGAACGCGCCCTCGCCGAGGCCCGACGCCTGACTTAGCGCACCCCGGGGGGTTCGTGTTCTAGGGTCGTGTTGTGAGTCCGCGGATTCGTTAGTGGCGCGAGATGGCCCAAGCGATTCACCTACCGTGCTCTTTGATGCGCCCCTTAGCTTGGCCGCCGACACGGTCGCGTTGCCATGCACAGCTCTTGCCCGACCCGAGAGCGGTAGGAAGCGGAGCGCGAGCCGACTCGGTTGACCGAAAAGCCGATTCGCGTAGACTCGGCCCCCCCATGTACGCGGTCGTTCGAGCTGGTGGTAAGCAGATGCGGGTGTCGCCCGGCGACATCGTCGACGTCGAGCTATTCGAGGGCGAGCCCGGTCAAGAAGTCGCGCTCGGCGAAGTGCTGCTCGTCAGCGGAGACAAGCTCCACGTCGGGAACCCGCTGGTCGCGGGCGCGAAGGTGCTGGCCAAGATCGAAGGCGATTCGGCCGGCCCGAAGATCCGCATCTTCAAATACAAGCGGCGCAAGCGCTATCGCAAGACCAAGGGCCACCGCCAGCACTTCACCCGCGTGCGCATCGAGTCGATCGAGGTCTAGAGGCGAGTCATGGCTCACAAGAAGGGTCAGGGCAGCACCCGCAACGGCCGCGACAGCAATTCGCAGCGGCGCGGCACCAAGATCTATGGCGGCCAGGTCGTCCGTTCGGGCCAGATCCTCGTGCGCCAGGTCGGCACGGTGATTCATCCGGGACGCGGCGTCGGCCTCGGGCGCGACTTCACGCTGTTCGCGCTGCGCGACGGCGTGGTCAAGTTCTACGAGAGCCGCAACCACAAGCGCGCATCCGTGATCGATCCTTAAGGGTCCCGGCGCGGCGAAGCCGCGCCACCCTACTACGCGCGGCTTCGCCGCGCTGCGCGCTTCGCTTGCGGCGCATCGCTGCGGCTATCATCGCGCGGTCATGTCTGCCCCCGACTTCATAGACGAGTGCCGCGTGTTCGTGCGCAGCGGCGACGGCGGCCGCGGCTGCTGCTCGTTCCGGCGCGAGAAGTTCGTGCCGCGCGGCGGACCCGATGGCGGGAACGGCGGGCGGGGCGGCTCGGTGCACCTCGTGGCCGATCGCTCGCTCGCGACCCTGCTCGACACGCGCCACCGGAAGTTCTTTCGCGCGGGCCGCGGTGCGCACGGCTCCGGCGCCCGCAAGGACGGGAAGTGGGGCGATGACGTCGAGATCCGCTTGCCGCTCGGCACCGTGGTGAAGAACGACGAGACGCACGCAGTGCTCGTCGAGCTGCTCGAGGACGGGCAGACCTGGCTCGCCGAGGAGGGCGGCCGCGGTGGGCGCGGGAACGCGATGTTCGCGACCTCGACCAATCAGGCGCCACTGACCGTCGAGCCCGGAGAGGAGGGCCGCGAGCGCTGGCTGCGGCTCGAGCTGAAGGTGCTCGCCGACGTCGGCCTGATCGGCTTTCCGAACGCAGGCAAATCGACGCTCATCTCGCGCGTCAGCGCCGCTCGGCCGAAGGTCGCCGGCTATCCGTTCACCACCTTGCAGCCGCATCTCGGCATGGTCGAGAGCGGGGGCGCGCGCTTCGTGATCGCGGACATTCCCGGCCTCATTCCCGGCGCCCATCGAGGCGTGGGGCTCGGGCACCGCTTCCTGCGTCACGTCGAGCGCACCCGCTTGCTCGTCCACCTGCTCGATCCCGAGCCGTGTCTCGCCGGGGGTGACTCGTCGCGCAGCCCCGAGCTCGACTACGACGCGCTACGCGCGGAGCTCGGCGCGTACTCCGAGGACCTCGCGAAGCGCACCGAAGTGGTGTGCATCGCGAAGGCCGATCTCGTGTCGGATCCTGCGGAGCGCGCGTTGCTCGCGGAGGGGCTGGCGCGCCGGGGTCTCGAGCCGCGCTGGATCTCGGCGGCGACGGGTGAAGGCGTCGAGGCGCTGCTCCAGTTGCTCGCGCGCGAGGTGGGCCGGAAGTGAAGCGCGCGGATCTGGCGCGCGCGCGACGCGTGGTGGTGAAGCTCGGCACGTCGCTCCTGACACCGCAAAGAGGCGGCGTGCAGACGCGCCGCTTCACCGCGGTCGCGAAGCAAGTCGCCGAGCAGATGCGCGCGGGGCGCGAGATCGTCGTGGTTGCATCGGGCGCGGTCGGGCTCGGCACGCGGCGTCTCGGTCTGGCGAAGCGGCCGAGCTCGATTCCGGGCAAGCAGGCCGCCGCGGCCGTCGGGCAGATCGATCTGTGCCGCCGCTTCGAGCGCGCCTTCGCGCGCGAGAAACTGCTCGTGGGACAGATCCTGCTCGACCACGCCGGCTTCGTGGATCGCGAGCGCTTTCTCAACGCGCGCCGCACGCTCGCGCAGCTGCTCGCGGACCGCGTCGTGCCGCTGATCAACGAGAATGACTCGGTCGCGACGGAGGAGCTGCGCTTCGGCGACAACGATCAGCTCGCCGCACAGGTCGTGAACACGTGCGGCGCGGACCTCCTGATCCTGCTCACCGACGTCGACGGCCTGCGCGACGGCGACCCGCGCGCGGGCCGTGCGACGCGCATCGCAGAGGTGCAGGAAGTGACTGCGCGCGTGCTCGAGGTCGCGGGCGGCGAGGGCACGGCGTGGAGCTCCGGCGGCATGCGCTCCAAGCTTTTGGCGGCGCGCGCCGCGGGGCGCTTCGGCGTGCCGACGGTGATCGCCGACGGCCGACGCAAAGATGTGTTGCGCCGCATCCTCGAGGGCGACGACTTGGGCACGCTCGTGGCCCCAGCCGAGGACCAGCTCTCCTCGCGCAAGCACTGGATCGCCTTCACCTTGAAGCCGCGCGGCGCGCTGCAGCTCGATCCGGGCGCGGTGCGCGCGCTGCGCGAGCGCCGCGCGAGTCTCTTGCCCGCCGGCGTCACCGAAGTGCAGGGCCGCTTCGGCGTCGGCGACCTCGTCGCGTGTCTCAGCGCCGAGGGCGACGAAATCGCGCGCGGCCTCGTCTCCTACGACGCGCGCGAGATCGAGCGCATCAAGCGCAAGAAGACCTCGCAGATCCTCGAGGTGCTCGGCTACTCGAACGGCGACGAAGTGATTCACCGCGACAACCTGATCGTGTTCTGAGAATCTCGATGACTCGTGAGCTTCTCGGCGCCGCGCTCCTGATCGCGAGCTGTGCGGCACCGCCGGACACTCACTTCACGAACTACGCGCCGATTCCGCCGGGTCAGGCGCGCCTGTATGTGTACCGACCCGAGAGCTCCGCCGGTCCGCACGACGCCGGCGGAATCAGCGTCGACAAGCGCCCGCTCGCTTCGCTCGACAAGGGCGCGTATGTCAGCGTCGTGCTCGAGCCTGGCGCGCACGAGCTCGCGGCGGGAGTCTCTGCAGGCCCCCGCCTCGCGCGCCTTCCGTCCAGAACGATCGAGCTCCGCGCCGATCGCGCCACGTATTGCAGTCTCTCCGCGGAGCTGGACGGGCTCGTCGTCCTCTGGGATCTGCATTGCGGCAGCGATCCCGACGCCCACGCGGAACTGCGCGGCTGCAGCCGCGGGAAGCTCGACCGCACGGTCGACTGGCAGCCCTGAGGGGGCTTCGCCCGCGGCCCGGGAATGCCGCTAAGATAGGCAGGCGATGACCCAGGCCGAGCTGGTCGCCGATCTGGTGCGCCGTGGCCGAGCCGCTTCCGAGCGGTTGGGGGAGCTGCGCACGGACGTCAAGGACGCCGCGCTGCGCCAGGGCGCGGACGCGCTCGAGGACGCCTGTGACGCGATCCTGCGCGAGAACGCGAGGGACCTCGCGGCCGGCCGCGAGAAGGGCCTGGCGGCGCCGCTGCTCGAGCGCCTGATGCTCAACCGCGAGCGGGTTGCGGCCATGGCGACGGGACTGCGCGAGGTCGCCGCGCTGCCGGATCCGGTGGGCGAGATCACGCGCATGTGGAACCGGCCGAACGGGCTGCAGGTCGGGCGCATGCGCATCCCGCTGGGCGTGATCCTGGTCATCTACGAGTCGCGGCCGAATGTGACCGCCGACGTCGCGGCGCTGTGTCTGAAGAGCGGCAACGCGGCAATCCTGCGCGGCGGATCCGAGGCGATCCACTCCAACCGCGCGATCGCGGCCGTGCTGCGCGGGGCGCTTGCGCGCGCCGGCGTACCGGAGGATGCGCTCGTGCTCGTGCAAAAGACCGAGCGCGAGATCGTCGATGCGCTCTTGTTGCGCGACGACGCGATCGATCTGGTCATCCCGCGCGGCGGCGAGGCCTTGATCCGCCGCGTCGCGGAGAAGTCACGCATTCCCGTGATCAAACACTACAAGGGTGTGTGTCACGTGTATCTCGACGAGTTCGCGGAACCGAAGATGGCCAGCGACATCGCGGTGAACTCGAAGGTGCAGCGCGTCTCGGTGTGCAACTCCGCCGAGACCTTGCTCGTGCACGCGGCGCTCGCGGAGACGATCCTGCCCGACGTGCTCGGCGCGCTCGCGGCGCACGGCGTCGAGCTGCACGCGTGCCCGCGCACGCGCGCGCACTTCCCCTCCGCGCTGCCGGCGACCGAAGCGGACTTCCACACCGAGTGGCTCGCGAAGACGATGTCCGTGCGCATGGTCGACTCACTCGACCACGCGATCGACCACATCCGCAGCTACGGCTCGAATCATACCGAAACGATCGTCACGCAAGACGTGAGTCGCGCGCGCGAGTTCATTCGGCGGGTCAACTCGAGCTCGGTGTTCGCGAACGCGAGCACGCGCTTCTCCGACGGGTTCCAGCTCGGTCTGGGCGCCGAGGTCGGCGTCTCGACCACCAAGGTGCATTGGTACGGACCGATGGGCCTCGAGGGTCTCACGACCCAGAAGTTCATCGCATTCGGAGAGGGAACGATTCTCGAGTGAAGCTCGGCGTACTCGGCGGCACGTTCAACCCGATCCATCTCGCACACCTGCGGCTGGCCGAGGAGCTGCGCGAGACACTCGAGCTCGCGCGCGTGCTGCTGATCCCGGCGGGCGAACCGGCGCTGAAGCGCGCCGACGTGGCGCCCGCGGCGCATCGGCTCGAGATGCTGCGCCGCGCGACCGCCGGGAACCCGGCGCTCGAGATCGACGATCTCGAGCTGCGCCGCGCGGGGCCGAGCTTCACGGTCGACACGCTGCGCGCACTGCGCGCGCGCCACCCGGCGACAGAGCTCTGGTTCCTGGTCGGTGCGGACACGCTGCCCGAGCTCGAGTCATGGCGCGAGCCCGCGCGCCTGTTCGAGCTCGCGAGCTTCGCCGTAGCGACGCGTCCGGGCTATGTTGCAGACCTGCGCGAGCTCCTCCCCCGCGCACTGGCCGCGCCCTTCCGCGACGGACCGCGCGGCCTCGTGCACGCCTCGGGAAACGAGCTCCGAGCCGTTCCGTTCACCCCGCTCGAAATTTCCGCCAGCGAGATTCGGCGGCGCACCGGGCGCGGCGAATCGATCCGTTACCTCGTCCCCGACGAGGTGCGCGAGTACATCGCGAAGCACCGTCTGTACCGACACGAACCCGACGAAAGAGAGGTCGATTGACCGGCAAGGATCTGGCTCTGGCTCTGGCGACCGCGATGAACGACAAGAAGGGCGAGGAGGTGCGCGTGCTCGATCTGCGCGGAGTCTGTGGCTTTACGGACTACTTCGTGCTCGCCACCGGCGGGTCGGATCGACACGTGCGCGCGCTCGCCGAGGCCGCGGTCGAAGCCGCGGCGCGCGGCGGTACGAAGGCCTTGGGCGTCGAGGGCAAGTCGGTGGGGAGCTGGGTGCTCGTCGACCTGGGCGAGATCGTCGTGCACGTCTTCAGCGACGAAGCGCGCGAGTACTTCGGTCTGGAGCGCCTGTGGGGCGACGCGCAAGAGCTGGCCGTCGAGCGGGCGGCGGGGGCGGCTTCGTGAGAGTCCGTGGACCGGTCGTGCTCGTCGTCCTCGACGGGTACGGAATCGGCGACGGCGGCCCGGGCGACGCGACCGCGCTCGCGAACGCGCCGTTCTTCGCGGAGCTCGCGTCGCGCTACCCGCACGCGCGGATCGAGACGTCGGGCGCGGCGGTCGGCCTGCCCGACGGGCAGATGGGCAACTCCGAGGTGGGTCACACGACCTTGGGTGCCGGCCGCGTGATCGACATGGACATCGTGCGCATCAAGAAGGCGATCGACGCCGGCGAGCTCGCGGCGAACCCGGCGATGCAGGAGTTACTCGCGGTCGCCAAGCGCACGGGCGGCGCACTGCACCTGATGGGCCTCGTCTCCGACGGCGGCGTGCACAGCTCGCTCGAACACGTGTACGGAATTCTGCGGCTGCTCGACCAGCGCGGCATTCGCCCGATCGTGCACGCGTTCAGCGACGGACGAGACACCGCGCCGCGCTGCGCGCGCCGCTTCCTCGAGCCGCTCGAGGCGCGCGTGCGCGCGCAGGGCGGCTCCATCGCGACGCTCTGCGGCCGCTACTGGGCGATGGACCGCGACCAGCGCTGGGAGCGCGTGGCGCGCGCGTACCGCGCGCTCGTCTCGCGCGAGGGACTCGAAGCGCCGAGCGCGGCCGCCGCCGTCGAGCAGGCGCTGGCGCGCGACGAGGGCGACGAGTTCATCCAGCCGACGGTGATCTCGGGCACGCCCGGAATTCGCGACGGCGACGCAGTGCTGTTCTTCAACTTCCGCGCCGATCGCGCGCGCGAGCTCACGAACGCGCTCACACGCGTGCGCCCCGACAAGCTCGGCGCCGAGATCGCGACACTTCTGCGTGTACGCCCGGGTGTCTTCACGACGCTGACCGAGTACGACGAGACCTTCGGCCTGCCCATGCTCTTCGGCCCCGTCGACGTGCGCGCGAGCTTCGGCGAGATGATCGCGGCGACGGGCGCGCGCCAGCTGCGCATCGCCGAGACCGAGAAGTACGCGCACGTGACTTACTTCTTCAACGGTGGCCGCGAGGAGCCGTTCGCGAACGAAGACCGGATCATGATCCCGTCGCCGCGCGACGTGGCGACGTACGACCTGAAGCCCGAGATGAGCGCGGTCGCCGTGACCGACGCGCTGCTCGCCGCGCTCGCGAAGCACGACTACGCGTTCGTGCTCGTGAACTACGCGAACCCCGACATGGTCGGACACACGGGCGTGATCCCGGCCGGAATCGAAGCCGTCGAGGTCGTCGACGCGTGTCTCGCGCGCCTGTGCCGCGAGGTGCTCGCGCGCGACGGTACGCTCTTGATCACCGCCGACCACGGGAACATCGAGCTGCTCCTCGACCCCGAGACCGGCGGCCCGCACACGGCGCACACCACCAATCCGGTGCCGATCTACTGGGTGACCGCGCGACCGGCCGGGAAGAGCCTGCGCGACGGCGGCCTCTCCGATCTCGCGCCGAGTCTGTGCGCGCTGCTCGAGCTTCCCATGCCCCGCGAGATGACCGGGCACAGCCTGCTCGTCGGCGCCGACTAGGGCGGCTTGGGCGGCCTGGCTCGCGCCCTGCTCGAGCTCGTCACGCCGAGCGTCTGCCCCGCCTGCGACGCGCCGCGCCGCGCGCGTGACCCACTTCTGTGTAGCGCCTGCGCGAGTCGCGTGCGCCGGCTCCCGCGACTGCGCGCGGTGCACACGGCGATCGCGTACGAGGGCACGGGTCTGGAACTCGTGCGGCGCTTCAAGTTCGACCGCCGTCGCGACGCGCGCGAGCTTCTGGTCGCGTGGCTGCTCGCGCGCATGCGCGCGCTCGCCTTCGACGTGATCGTGCCGCTGCCGCGCCACGTCGCGCGCGTGCGCAGCGAGGGCTGCGACCCGGTGCACGAATTGGCGAAGCAGCTCGCGCGCAACACGGGCGCGCCACTCGTGGAGCGCGCGCTGCGCCGCGCGCGCCCCACCCCGCCGCAGACGGGCCTCTCGATCGCGGGCCGGCGCGCGAACGTCGCCGGCAGCTTCGCGGCGGAGCCGGGCAGGCTCGCGGGGCGGCGCGTGCTTCTGCTCGACGACGTCGCCACGACCGGGGCGACCTTGGCCGAGGCGGCGCGCGCGCTGCGCCGCACGAGCGGCGCGAAGCGCATCATCTTGGCCGCGGTCGCGGGCACGCCCGCGATGGAAACCGGATCGGGCGCTGTGCTATGAACGCGGCCATGGCGGACTCCATTCGGCTGAAGGGCCCGGTGACTCTCAAACACCAGGCGAACCTGGGCGAGGATCTCGAGGACGTCGAGCTCGCTGCTGGAGACGAGCTATCCGTGCTTCAGGAGTGGGACAACGCGTGGCTCGTGAAGACCAGCGACGGAAAGCTGTTCAACGTGAAGAAGGATCTCGCCGAACCCGTGTGATCAGCTCGGCGAGCGTCTTCACGAGACGCTCCGGGTTCACCGGCTTCTTGAAGATCACGCCGTCGAGGCCCTCGAGACGGCTGCGCTTGATGACGTGGTCCTGGTCGTAGTAGAAGGCCGTCATCAGCACGACCGGTGTTTCGGGCGCCTCGCGCCGCGCTGCTTGAAACAGCTCGTAGCCATCCATCTCGGGCATGACCACGTCGGAGAGGACGAGGTCGAAGCGCTCCTTGCGCAGCCGCTCGATCGCCTCGCGGCCGTTGCTGACCTCCGCGACCGCGCTGCCTTCGGCGCGCAGGATCTCGGCGATCGACTCGCGCACCGCGCTGTCGTCGTCCACGACCAGGATGCGCCGGCCATCGAGCGAGAGCGTGCGCGCCGTGCGCGCCGACGAGAGATCGACCATGCGCGCGCGGCCGAGATACTGCGTGCTCGAGTAACCCTGCTCCGCCATGTCGTGCAAGCGCTGCAGGTGTGACTCGATGCGGCGGATCTCGGCGCGCACCTTGGCGGTGCGATCGAGCTGCGCGGTGTCGTTTCGCTCCGCGAGGAAGCGCTCGAGCAACGCGATCTGACTCTCGATCACGGTGAGCGGGTTGTTGATCTCGTGTGACAGGCCGATCGCGACTTCGCCGAGCACCGCGAGTTGGTCGCGGCGCTTGATCTCCGAGATGTCCTTGGCGAAGCCGATCGTGCCGACTTCCTTCTCGGCTTCGTCGTAGAGGATTACGCCGGAGATCGAGACTTCGAGCTCGTGCCCGTCCTTCGCGACGAAGGTCGTGGGGAAGTTCACGACGCGCCCCGGACCGCCGTGCTCCGGGCCGCGCATCGCGGTCATGACGCGCCGCGCTTCGTCGATCGACGGGTAGAGCGTCGCGACATACCGCCCGATGATCTCGAGGCGGGAGTAGCCGAGGTTCTCCCGCGCGCCGTCGTTGTAGTACTGCACCGTGCCATCCGCGGCAGTCGCGACGACGATGTCGGGAGACGCTTCGACGAGTCGTTCGAGCATCTCCTTGTCCAGCGGCATCGGGTCGAGTCTATCGCGCGGGGGCTACGACGCAACGCGTCGTGGCGGCATGCGCAAGGCCGGCGCAAGACGCGCGGAAGTGACTCTTCAGACCGGCTCGATGCGCAATTTGCCGAGCGCCGCCCGCTCGCTGCGCTTCCAGAGCGCGACCGCGAGCTGGTTCTCGTCGTCGGGCGAGAGCACGCCCCATGGCAAGAGAAAACGGCGCTGCGGGCCGCGCTCGGGCCAGTAGCGCCCGATCAGGAAACCGTTCAGATACAGATTCGCTTTGCCGCGGCCCGGATCGAACGCGAGCGCGAGCGCGGTGTGCTTCGGATCGATGCCCTCGAGCCGGAAGCTCGTTTCGTACAGCCCGACGCCTTCGGGCGCGCCCGACCAGCCGTGCGGGAGCACGACGTCCTCGGCGCGCGCGCGCTCGACGCCCGCGAAGTCGACGATTGGCGTGAGCCCGCGCTCGCCGCGCACGAGTCCGCCCCGAAAGCGCCAGCGCACGCGCGTCGCGCCGGTGTCGAGCGAGACGAGCCCGCGCGGATTCGCGCCGTCGTCCGCGAACGCCTTGTTGTGACCCAGACTCTCGACCAGGATCGCGATCGTGTTCTCGCCGCTCTCGGAGAACGCCGCGTCGCGCAGTGAGACGCGCGCGGGTCGCGCGCCGTCGGCGCCGACCCCGAGCGGGTTGCGCAGCTGGTCGCCGGCCGCGACCAGCCGGCCGTTGACCCACACCGCGAAGCAGTGGCGCGCGTCGAGTACGAGCCGGTCGAGCCGGCCCGCGAAGCGCCCGCGGTACCACGCGAAGCCCCAGTGCAGGCCGAGCGCGTCGAGATCGAGCTCGCCCGTTTCGACCGCGCGCTGCGAGAGCGCGCTCCAGGACGAGTCGTCGTAGCCGGGCTCGAGCTGCGGGCTCGCGTCCGAGAAACGCCAGCGCTCGAGGCGCGGAAGCAGCGGTGGCAGCGCGCTCGCAGCCGCGGAGCTCGCCGGGAGCTCCGGGCTCACTCCCAGCAGCTGCTTCGTGCGCCGATGGTAGACACGGATCTGTGTCTCCCAGGGCGCGAGCTCCGAGCGCTCCGGCTCCGGGCACGGCACGCCGACGCGCGCGCGGGTCGGGTTGCGCAGAAACACGTAGCGATGCGCCGCGCCGATGCGCGTGGCGAAGTGCTCGGAAGACCAGGCCTCGTGTTTCGGGTCGGGATCGGTGGCGGCGAGGTCGCGCTCGTGCGCCGCGATGAACTCGTTCAGCCGCCGCACCGCGTCGTAGCGCGCGTCGGTCGCGCCCGACTCGCCGATCGGCGCGCCGTAGTCGTAGCTTGTGTAGACGTCGGGGCTCGCGAGATAGCCCCAAGTGACTCCGCCCGCGAACACGTAGTAGTTCCAGAGCGTCGCGCGCGCCGCGAGCGCGGCCTTGGTGGTCGCGTCGATACCGTCGGCGCCGAGTCGCTCGCGGATGCGCGCGTAGCCCGCGCCGCCCCAGCCGTCGTACCAGCCGGCCTGCAGCTCGGGATAGAAGACCGGGTTCGCCTTGCGCCCGTGCGCGTCGAGCGCCGCCTCGTCGCCGACGAAGCCGTCGAAGGTGTGCGGATCGTCGCGCCAGTCACGCC
>JBGQIB010000025.1:0-38853 GCA_041498295.1 bacterium
CGGACTCCGTGGTGGTCGCCAATCAGCCTGCGCCCAACGGCACGGGATCGTATGGCGGCTACAGCTACAAACTGGGGCCCAACCTGTTTCTGATCGACGTCACCGGCCGCGATCGAGAGGAGTGAGTCGACGGGCATGCGCAGAGCGCATTGAAAGCCCGCCTTCGCGGCCTTCGCGGCCGCGCTCGCGTACGAGGCGCGAAAGCGATCCTCGGACTCGACGAGACACGCGAAGGGATCGAACCCGAGGCTGTTGAACCCCCTCGCCCAGCACGCGTAGCTCCGTTCGTAGAGCTTGTTCGCTGCGCCGAGCTGCGTGCGCCGGCAGGTCTCCCGCGCGTCGCCGGCGTGCGCCTGCAGCGCGACGCCCGTGACCGCGACGAGGACGACGAGCGAGACTGCCGCGCGCAGCCCCCTGCGGCGCGGTGCCAAATCCCCCACGGGCGGAGGTAAGCGCGGCCCGAGATTCCCGTCAACGTCGCCCACGCGGGGCGTATCGTCAGATTCCCGAGCCTTCCTCTTCATAGCCCGTGTGAATCCCGCACTCGCGGTTCTCGGGCTGCTCCCACCACCAGCGTCCGGCGCGCTCGTCCTCGCCGTCCTTGATCGCGCGCGAGCAAGGCGCGCAGCCGACGGACGGATAGCCCTTCGCGTGCAGAGCGTTCACCGGAACGGCGTGCTTGTTCACGTATGCCCAGACGTCGGTCTTGGTCCACGTCGCGAGTGGGTTCAACTTGATGCGCCCGTCGTGAACGTCGTCGATATCGACCGGGGCGATCGCCGCACGAGTCACGCTCTGTTCCGGCCGAAGGCCGCTGATCCACGCGTCGAGGTCCGCCAGCGCGCGCCCGAGCGGCTCCACCTTGCGGATCCCGCAGCAGAGCTGGCGCTTCTCGGGTGACTCGTAGAAGAGGTTCATGCCGTGCGCGCGCACCATCTTCTGCACGCGCTCCGGGTCGGGGAAGTAGACCTCGACCTCGACCTCGTAGCGGTCGCGCACGCGGTCGATCAGGTTGTAGGTCTCCTGCGGCAGCCGGCCGGTGTCGAGCGTGAAGACGCGTGTCTTCGCCGGGTCGATCTGGTGCATCATGTCCAGCAGCACCATGCCGTCGGGAGAGCCGAAGCTCGCCGACAAGGCGATGCGCGGGAAGAAGCGGTCGAAGCCCCAGCGCAGCACTTCCTCGGCGGACAGCTTCGCAAGGCTCCCCGAGTGGATCTCCTCAAGCACCAACGGCTGGATCTCGTGCTTGCCCATCTTGAACTCCAGTCTACGGGGGTCGGAAATAGCCGTGCAACCGCGGTCAATTCCCGAGTCCTCTGACGGGACTTTGCGGCCTCAGGTTTCCATCGGCATCCGCCGTTGCCCGGGGCGTGAGGGGTCCCCTGTCCTATGTGTGCGTGGGCGCGATGCTCTTGGCCTGCGCTTCGCCCGGACGGGGCCTGGATACGGCTCCGCCGGCGCGCTATCGCGCCGATCTCCTGCCGGCGGTCGAAGCGCGCACCCCAGACGCAATCGAGCTCCTGTTCGCACCCGGGAGCCGGCTCTGGCCGGAGTCGGTGCGCGCACAGTTCGGGGCGCGCGTGCGCGCGGAGTGGCCGGCCGACCGAAGCTACGGCCCGGTGCTCGCCAGCCTCGGACTCGACCTGCGCTGGCCGCTCGTGACGGCGGAGCAGAGCGGGGCGGTGCTCGTGCCGGTCGTCGAGGCCAGCCGCATCGCGATCGACGGTCAGCTCCTGTTGCCTGCGGCGCGGGGACCGCGGCGCGTCATCGTGTTGATCGACGCGTCGTCGAGCGCGAACGCGCTCGCCACGTTCGAAAGCGCGGATGGGACGCGCGAACGAGTCTCCGTGCTCGAGGCGGAGCGCCGTGCGCTCGAGCATCTCGCCGCTGGCCTGGCTGGTGACTGGCTCGAGTTCGGAGTCATCGCGTTCGGCGAGACGACTTGGCCGATCGTCGAGCCGGGCGCATCGGCCGCGGAGCTACGCGCGGCGCTGGCGCGCTTCCGCGCCGAGCATCCGACCGGCGTCGGACGCACCGACGCGGTGTGCGCCCTGTGGACCGCGTCGGATTGGCTCGACGATACGCCCTCCGGGGTCGCGCGCGAGATCGTGGTGCTCACCGACGGTGACGCGCCGTTCTCGGGGCGCTTCTCCGAGCACACGCAACAGAACGTGAGTCCGTGTCCCGCGTCGCACCGGCTCTCGCGCGGCGAGGGTGCCTCGGACCCGATGCAGATGGTGCGCTTCGCGCGCCGCCTGCACAGGGACGTGACGGTGACCCCGCTGATCTTCGAGCCGGAGCGCCGCGCCCTCCCGTGGCGTCAGCTCGCGGACCACACGGGCGGCGCACTCGTGCGCGTGCCGGGGCCGGCGGCGATCGACGCGGTCCTGCCCGCGCTGGTCGCGAGCCGGATCGAGCGCGTCGTCGCGCGCAACGCGACGACCGGCGCGACGAGCGGTGAGTTGCTCCAGGCCGACCGCGCCCGCCTGGTCGGGGGGCTCGAGCTGGCGCCCGGCGCGAACGACGTGGAGCTTGCGGTCGAGAGCGATCGCGGCACGGCCGCGTTGTTCCGCTTCCGCATCTACTCCGCGCCCGACGAGCTTCCGCGCGCGCTCGCCGAAATGCGCGAGCGCAACCGTGCGCTCGAAGTGCGCGCCGCCTCAATCGACGAAGCGGCGCGCGCCGCCCGCGCGGCCGCGCACGAGCGCGCGCTCGACGTGCGCACGGACTCCACGCCGCCCGCCGCACCCGGGCCCTGACAGATCCTGGCCGGAGGCCCGCACGATTCAGGCCCTTGGCCGGGGGCGCTCGTTATACTGGGCAGATGCCGCCGCGCGTCTTCATCGACGGTCACGTGGGCACGACCGGTCTCCGCATCCGCGAGTGGCTGGCCGGCCGCAGCGACCTCGCCGTCGTCGAGCTGCCCGAGTCGCTGCGCAAGGACGCGGGCGCCCGGCGCGACGCGATCGCCGGCGCCGAGGTCGCAGTTCTGTGTCTCCCCGAAGCGGCCGCGCGCGAGGCCGCCGAGTTCGCGCGCGCGAGTCGCGTGCGCGTGCTCGACGCGAGCACCGCGCACCGCATCGCGCCCGGTTGGAGCTTCGGGCTTCCCGAGCTCGCGCCCGGACAACGCGCGGAGATCGCGGGCGCGAGCGCGGTCTCGAACACTGGCTGCTGGTCGACCGCGGTGATCTTGCTCGTGCGCCCGCTCATCGACGCGGGGCTGCTCGATCGAGAGACGCCGCTCCACGTCCACGGTCTCTCGGGCTACTCGGGCGGCGGCCGCGAGATGATCGCGCGCTGGGAGGATCCCGCCGCTGGACTCCTGACTCATGTGTACGAGGCTCCGTACGCGCTCGACCGCGTGCACAAACACGTGCCCGAGATGAAGCGCTACGCCGGATTGGTTCACGATCCGGCGTTCGTCCCGTCGGTCGGGCCTTTCCGCTGCGGCATGCGGGTCGAGATTCCGTTGCACGCGGCGCTCGCTCCCGCGCTCGCCGGCGGGAAGAGTGTCTTCGAGGCGCTGGACGCCCGCTACCGCGGCGAGCGCTTCGTGAAGCTGCTGCCGATGCGCGAGCCGCTCGACGCCGACGAGTACAGCTTCGACCCGCGCGCGTGCAATGACACCAACCGCATCGAGCTGCACGTGGTGCCGCACCCGAGCGGACACGTGTTGCTCGTCGCCGTGCTCGACAACCTGGGCAAGGGCGCGTGCGGCGTCGCGATTCAGAACCTGAACCTGATGCTCGGCCTGCCGGAGGCGAGCGGTCTCCCCGAGTGACTCCATGACTTCGGCGCTCGACCTCAGTCCGCCGGTGCGCGCCTGGTTCGAGCGGCGCTTCCGCGCGCCGACGCCCGCGCAGGCGGCCGGTTGGCCCGCGATCGCGGGCGGCGCCGACGTCCTCATCGCCGCGCCGACGGGCTCGGGCAAGACGCTCGCCGCGTTCCTGTTGCTGATCGATCGTCTCGTCCGGCGCGCGCTCGCGGGCGAGCTCGCCGACGCTGTCGAGGCGATCTACGTCTCGCCGCTGCGCGCGCTCTCGCACGACATACAGCGAAATCTCGAGGTGCCCCTGGCGGAGATCCGCGCGGAGGCGAAGCGGCTCGGCTTCGATCTCCCGCCGCTGCGCGCCGCGGTGCGCACGGGGGATACGTCGCAGTCCGAGCGGCAGCGCATGCTGCGCCGCGCGCCACACATTTTGGTGACGACGCCCGAGTCACTCTACGTCATGCTCGGGTCGGAGCGCAGCCGGAAGCTGCTCTCGACGGCGAGCACCGTGATCGTCGACGAGATCCACGCGCTCGCGCGCGACAAGCGCGGCTCGCACTTGGCGCTCTCGCTCGCGCGCCTGGACGCGCTGGCCGCTCGCAAGCCCGTGCGCATCGGGCTCTCCGCGACGCAGCGCCCGATCGACGCGATCGCGCGCTTCCTGGTCGGCACGGCGGAGCGCACCTGCACGGTGATCGACCTCGGACACCAGCGCGACCTCGATCTCGCGATCGACGTGCCGCCGAGCGAGGACCTCGCTGCGGTGGCGCCGAAGGAGCAGTGGGACGAGCTCGTCGAGGTGCTCGCCGGCTACACCGCCGCGCACCGCACCACCTTGATCTTCACCAATACGCGGCGCCTCGCCGAGCGACTCGCGCATCGGCTCGGCGAGCGCATCGGCGCCGAGAACGTCGCCGCCCACCATGGGAGTCTCTCGCGCGAGCGGCGGCTGCGCGTCGAGGCGCGGCTAAAGGCCGGCGAGCTGCGCGCGCTCGTGGCGACGGCGTCGCTCGAGCTCGGCATCGACATCGGCGAGATCGAGCTCGTGTGTCAGATCGGGTCGCCGCGCAGCATCGCCACCGCGCTGCAGCGCATCGGTCGCTCGGGTCACGCGCTCGGCCTGCGGCCCAAGGGGCGCCTGTTCCCGACGTCGCGCGACGAGCTCGTCGAGTGCGCGGCGCTCGTGCGCGCCGTGCGCGCGGGTCGCCTCGATCGGATCACGATCCCCGAGGCTCCACTCGACATCCTCGCGCAGCAGGTCGTGGCCGCGTGCGCTACCGAGGACTGGAGCGAGGACGCGCTCTACACGCGGGTGTGTGAGGCCTGGCCGTACCGCTCGCTCGCGCGCGCCGACTTCGACGCGGTGCTCGAGATGCTCGCGGTCGGGTACGAGACACCGAAGGGAAAGCGCGCGGCGTATCTGCACCGCGATCTCGTGAACGGGCGCGTGCGCGCGCGGCGCGGCGCACGCATCGCGGCGCTGATGTCGGGCGGCGCGATTCCGGAGGTCGGCGACTACAAGGTCGTGCTCGATCCGGACGACACGACCGTCGGTACGGTGAACGAGGACTGGGCGATCGAGTCGATGGCCGGCGACGTGTTCCTGCTCGGCACACACAGCTGGCGCATCCGCAGGGTCGAGTCGGGAATCGTGCGCGTGACCGACGCGCAGGGCGCGCCGCCCACGATCCCGTTCTGGCTCGGCGAGGCGCCCGCGCGCACGGCCGAGCTGTCGATGGAGGTCTCGGACCTGCGCGCCGAGGTCTCGGCGCGGCTCGACGCGGGCGAGGAGCCGGCGAGCGAGTGGCTCGAAACGGAGTGCGGGCTCGACGCGCACGGGGCCCGCCAGATCGCGCGCTACGTCGACGCGCAGAAGCGCGCCGTCGGCTTCGTCCCGACCTGCAACGAGCTGCTCGCCGAGCGCTTCTTCGACGAAGCGGGCGGAATGCAGCTCGTGATTCACTCACCGAACGGCGGGCGCATCAACCGCGGCTTCGGGCTCGCGCTGCGCAAACGCTTCTGCGCCTCATTCAACATGGAGCTGCAAGCCGCCGCAACCGACGACGCGATCGTGCTCTCGCTCGGCAACCCGCAGACCTTCGATCTCGAGCAGCTGCCGCGCTTCCTCTCCTCGCGCACCGTCGGCGAGGTGCTCGAGCAGGCGCTGCTCGGCTCGCCGATGTTCACCGCGCGCTGGCGCTGGAACGCGACGCGCTCGCTCGCGGTGCTGCGCGCGCGCGGCAAGGGGCGTGTGCCCTTCCCGATCCAGCGCATGCAGGCGGACGATCTGCTCGCGGCCGCGTTTCCCGAGCAGGCCGCGTGTCAGGAGAACGTGACTTACCCGATCGAGATTCCCGACCATCCGCTGGTCGCGCAAACGATGCGCGACTGCACGACGGAAGCGGCGGACGTCCGCGGGCTCGAGTCACTGCTCGCCGCGCTCGAGTCGGGCAGCGCGCGGATGCGCTGCGTCGACACCGTCGAGCCGTCGCCGTTCGCGCACGAGATCCTGAACGCGCGGCCGTATGCGTTCCTCGACGACGCACCTCTCGAGGAACGGCGCACGCGCGCGATCGCGCTGCGCCACGCGCTGCCCGCGGACGCGCGAGATCTCGTCCGGCTCGACGCAGCCGCGATCGCGCAGGTGCGCGACGAGGCTCAGCCTGCCCCCCGGGATCCCGACGAGCTGCACGAGCTACTCTGCGATCTCGTCGTCGCGCGCCGCACCGACCTGCCGGTCGACGAGTCGCAGCTCGAGGCGCTGTTCTCGGCGGGCCGCGCGGCGCGCGTGGACACCGCCGACGAGCCGCGCCTGGTCGCGAGCGAGAACGCGCCGGTCGTGCGCGCGCTCTTCCCGGACCGCGTGCTCGCGCCCGAGCCCAGACTGCCCGAGGCGATCGCGCTGCGCAGCACGGACGCGGAGAGCGCGCTCGATCTCGCGGTGCGCGGCCATCTCGCGCTGCTCGGACCCGTCGAGGCCGCGGCGCTTGCGACACGCATCGGTGTCGGAGTGCTGGCGGTGGAGTCGTCGCTGGCTCGGCTCGAGGGGCGCGGGATCGCGGTGCGCGGCCGCTTCGAAGGCGCCGCCGCCGGCGAGCAGTTTTGCGAGCGCAGTCTCTTGGCGCGCATCCACCGCTACACCCTGGCTCGACTGCGGCGCGAGATCGAGCCGGTCAGCGCACGCGTCCTCCTCCGCTTCCTGCTCGAGTGGCAGCACGTCGCGCCCGGCGCCAAGCTCGCGGGCGAGGGCGGACTCCTGCGCGCGCTCGAGACACTGTCGGGATTCGAAGCCGCCTCGGCGGCGTGGGAAGCGGAGCTCCTGCCGGCGCGCGTCGACGGCTACAAGCCGGTGATGCTCGACGCGCTCTGTCTCTCCGGCGCCGCGGCCTGGGGACGCGTCGTGCCCGCGACGGGCGAGCACGGCACGCAGCCGTCGCGCCTGACGCCGATCGGTGTCTTCCCGCGCGCGGAGCTCGACGAGCTGTTGAACGTGGCTGGCGCAACGCCTGCGCGTGAGCACGCGCTGCGCGGCCCCGCCGAGCGCGTGCTCGGCGTGCTGCGCGCGCGCGGCGCGCTGTTCGCGCGCGAGATCGAAGCCGCGACCCGGCTGTTGCCGGTCGAGCTCGAAGAGGGCCTGCGCGAGCTGGTCGCGCAGGGGCTCGTCAGCTGCGACGGCTTCGCGCCGCTGCGCCGCCTGCTCGGCGGCTCACCCCGGCGTGACTCGCGCCGGCGGCCCGGTCGCTCCCGAGTTCTGCCGAGCGGGCTGCCGGTGCCGGAAGGTCGTTGGGTCGAGCTCGCGCCGCTCGCGCCCGCGCCCGACGGCGAAGAGCGCGCGGAGGCGCTCGCATGGCGCCTGCTGCGCCGCTACGGCGTCGTGTTCCGCGACCTCGTCGCGCGCGAGTGGCTGCCCGACGGTTGGCGCGCGGTGCACGCGGCGCTGCGCCGCCTCGAAGCGCGCGGACTCGTGCGCGGCGGCCGTTTCGTCACCGGCTTCACAGGCGAGCAGTTCGCGCTGCCCGACGCGATCCCGCGCCTGCGCCGCGCGCGCTCGCGCCCGGACACGGGTGAGCTCGTGCGCGTCTCGGCCTCCGATCCGCTGAACCTCGTCGGTGTACTCACTCCCGGGCCGCGCGTGCCCGCGGGTCACACGCGCTGGATCGTGTTCCGCGACGGGCTTCCCATCGCTGCCGAGGACCGCGACGGACGCACGGATCTCGAGCTCACCGCCTGAGTTACTTCTGCACGGCTCCGCGGTACGCGAAGTCGGCTGAAGCGTCAGACCTTGAACTGAGTGACGATCGACTTCAGCTTGGCGGCGAGCTCGAGCAGCTCTTGGGAGCGCTTGCGGACGGCGGCGGCCTCGTTCGACGAATCCACCGCGGAGAGCCGCACCGCCTCGATGTGTGACCCGACCTCGAGCGCGCCGCGTGAGGCTTTCCCGGCGTTCTCGGAGATGTTCGAAATGCCGCGCATCAGGTCGGAAGCCTTGCCCGCGACCTCGGCGGCCATGTTCGATGCTTCGCCGATGTTGCCGGTCACGTCGGCGATCATCTTGGTCGAGTCGCTCGTCGCCTCGAAGACCTTCGCGGAGGTCTGAGTCTGGTCCTCGACGGCCTTGGCGATCGCCGAGTTGATCGCGTGCGCGCCTTCCATGAGCTCGATGATCTGTCCGATCGCTCCGACTGACTGGCGCGTGAAGCTCTGCATGTCGCTGATCTGCAGCTCGATCTTCTTGGTCGCCTCGGTGGTCTCGCGCGCGAGATCCTTCACCTCGTTCGCGACCACGGCGAAGCCCTTGCCGGCGTCGCCGGCGGACGCGGCCTCGATCGAAGCGTTCAGCGACAGGAGATTCGTCTGATCCGCGACCTTCTGAATCAGCGCCACGATCTTGCCGGTCGCCTCGGCGCTCTCGGTCAGCTCGCGGAGCAGCTGCTGAACCGGCGTTGCCTTCTCCGCGCCTTGGCGGCTGACGGTCGCCGCTTTCTCGGTGTTGCCGCGGATCGTCGCCATGGCGTCGGAGATGTCGCGGATCGAGCCCTCGACCTCGACGGCGTTCGAGGCGACGGCCTCGGCCGCGAGTGACACCTGTGCCATGTTCTGGCTCATCTGGGCCGTCGAATTCGAGACCGCGGACACGTTGCGGTTCGCCTCCTGCGCGGCGCCCGCGACTGCCTCGATGCTCGACGAGACTTCGTGCGTGCGCTCCGCCACGGCGCTGGCGCCGTCGCTCACGGACTGACTGTTGTCGACCAGTCGATCCGAGATGCGCGCGAGCTCGTCCGACGAAGTGGACAGCGTGGTCGCATTCTCCGCCACCTGGCGCATCACGGATTGCAGCTTGGCGAGGAACGCGTTGACCTGCTCCGCGAGCTGGCCGACCTCGTCGCGCGCTTCGACCTGCAGCCGGAAGGTGAGATCGCCCTCACCGCGGCCGAGGTCGCGCATCGCGCCCGCGAGGCGCTCGACCGGCGCCGCGATCGATCGGCCGACGAAGAACGCGATCGAGATGAGCACCGCGCAAAGAACGAGCGACGCGATGAGGGTGCCCCAGACGTTGCGCCGCGCGAGCCCGGAGAGCGTCTCCGTAGAGAAGTCGATGCTGAAGTAGCCCTTGTAGTCGCCGTCGCCGTAGATCGGCGCCGTCACGCGCAGCGTGTCGTCCGCGTCGAGGTGTTCGACCAAGAGGCTGCGCTGCGGGCGCGCGTTCGACTTCTCGTGGCCCGCGTCGTTGTAACCCGCGATCCGGTCGCCGGACTGCGTGTAGACGGTGGCGCTCGTGACTCGCATCCGAGTCGCCCCCGGGCGCTCGCCCCCGGGCGTCACGGCGTCTCCGGTGAGGTGGCGCAGGGCGGTTCGAACGATCTCGTCGCCGCCGGTCCCGCCCGCCGAGTACGCGGGCTCGATGTCGGCCGCGAACAGGCTGGCGATGGTCACCGCGGAGTCGGCCATCATGCGGCTTCCCAGCTCCGACGCCTGTCCGGGGAAGAAGCCCACCATGAACGCCGCGAACAGGAAACCGGTCAGGGCTGCGTACGCACTAATCCGAAGCGTGATGGTCAGCCTGCGCATCTCGGCTTCGGTTCGTGTTTTTGGTCGCGGGCCTTGAGTGCAAAGCGGCCGCTGTTTGCAGACGGCGAGTGACGGGCGCGAAGCCTGTACACGGCGCGCGACGCGTGCGCCGCGCATCTCTCCAGGCTTTAGACCCTCAGGGAGTCAGCGCCGCCGGCCACAGGTAGTAGAAGCCCGGCGCGAGGGCACTCCTGCGCAGCGAGGCGAGCCCGAGCTCGAGCGCCTGCAGCGACAGGTCCGGAGCGACCGAGGCGCGGCTGTAGATGTTCTCGCGCACGGAGTTCGAGCGGTGGTACATGACGACCCTCGACTCGGTGATGCCCGCGCGCTTCTGGATTGCCGCGACGGTGTCGTCGAGGTAGCCGAGCTCGTCGACGAGACCGGCCGCGAGCGCCTGGTCCGCGCTGTACACGCGTCCATCGGCGAGCGCGTGAATCTTCGCCGCGTCGAGTCCGGGTCGGCCCAGCGCGACGACGCTCGTGAAACGGTGATAGAGATCGTCGATCACGGACTGGAGCTGCGAGCGCTCGTCGGGCCGCATGTCGCGGAACATCGAACCGGCGTCCTTGAATGGGCCGCTCGTCAGCGTCTGATCGGCGACGCCGTACTTTTCCATCAAGCCCTCGATGCTGAGCCCGGGCATGATCACCCCGATCGAGCCAGTTACCGCAGCTGGATGCGCGACGATGTGGTCCGCCGCCATCGCGGTGTAGTAGGCGCCGGAGGCCGAGATCCCGTTGAAGAACGCGAACACCGGCTTCTTGTTCTCGTCCTTCCAGGTCTTGATCTCGTGGTAGAGCGTGTCGCTCGCGGATACGGAGCCGCCCGGCGAGTTGATGCGCAGGAGGAGCGCCACGACGTCGTCGTCGGCGGCCGCGCGCTCGAGCACGTTCTTCGTCTCGGCGACGATGCTCGGCCGCTGGCTGAGCGAGAAGCCCGTGCGCTCCTCGGCGTCCGAGATCTCTCCGGCGATCTCGACGAGCACGATTTTGGGTCCGGTCGTCCCCTCGAGGACGGTCTCGCGCAGCTCCCCGGGCCCGCCGAGCGAGCCGAGATCGACGGGCGCGTAGAGGACGCAGCCAGTGAGTGCGATGCATGCAGTGAGAGAGACGAACAGACGGCGCAACATCAGATGGTCCTCGTTCCCGCAGCAGAATTCGCGAGCCAAAAGCAAACGCGGGGTGAGCACCGCATGCGGCGCTCACCCCGACGTTGCGACGACGTCATGGTCCGTCGTCGTCGAACTACTTCTTCTTGCGCTTACCGCGGTACTTCGCCCAACGGCGCTTCGCCGCCAGGGAGATCGCCCTGCGCCCTGCTGGAGACAGTCGGTTCGTGCGCTTGCGGCTCGTGCCTTGCGCTCCAGCTTTTTTTCTCTTAGTTGCCACGCCAGTCACCTCCGCTATTACGGTCACGCGAACCATCGAGTCGTCTCACCAGAGACTGCTCTGAGCGTTGCCACGACATACCGAACTCCCTTCCCAATGCAAATACCGAACACAAGTGCCGAACATGAGATGAGTCGTGAAACACGCGCGTAGATTAGGAGGCGATGTGGAGAGTGTCGAGAGGAATTGCGATTCGTTCGCAGATTTCGACCTGTGACGTGCGCACAGGGGCGCCGCTCGCGTCTTTGCGCTGGGCGTTTCTCCGGGTGTAGCATCGTCGCAGTCGGAGAACTTCGGGAAGGGAGACTCCAATGCGACTCGGACTGACCGTCGGATACTCGGGCCGAGGGATAGGAATGCCGCTCGACCTGATTCTCGAGGCCGAGCGCCTCGGCTTCGACTCTGTCTGGACCGCCGAGGCGTATGGGTCGGACGCGATCACACCCCTCGCGTGGGTCGGGGCGCAGACCACCCGAATTAGACTCGGCACCGCGATCATGCAGATACCGGCGCGCACGCCTGCGATGTGCGCGATGACCGCGATGACTCTCGACGCACTCTCCGGCGGCCGCTTCATCCTCGGTCTTGGACCGTCCGGTCCACAAGTCGTCGAGGGATGGCACGGTGTCCGCTACGGAAAGCCACTCGCGCGAACGCGTGAGTACATTCAAATCATCCGCTCGATCCTGAAACGCGAGAAACCCGTTGAGTTTCACGGCGAGGAATACGACCTACCGTACACCGGGGCCGGCGCCACGGGTCTCGGCAAGCCGCTGAAGAGCATCTTGCACGGGCGCGCGGACCTGCCGATCTACACCGCTGCGATCAGTGCGGCGGGCGTGAAGACCGCGGCCGAGGTCGCCGACGGCTTCTTCCCGATCTGGATGTCGCCGGAGAAATGGTCCGTTTTCGCGCCGCACGTCGAAGAGGGCTTCAAGAAGGCGGGCGGCGGCAAGAGTCTCGCGAACTTCGACGTGGCGCCGTTCGTCACCTGCATCGTCGGCGATGACTTGGAGAAGTGCCGAAATGCGGTGAAGCCTATGCTCGCGCTCTACATCGGCGGCATGGGCGCGCGCGGCAAGAACTTCTACAACGACTACGCCAAGCGTCTCGGATACGAGGAAGCTGCGGTTCGCATCCAGGATGCGTTTCTCGCGGGTGATCGCGGCGCGGCGATCGCGGCGGTTCCGGATGCGCTCGTCGACGAGATCTCGCTCATCGGCCCGCGCGAGCGGATTCGCGACCGTATCGCCGCTTGGAAGGCATCGCCGGTGGGGACGATGTGTCTGGGAACGGGTCAGCTCGACGCGGTGCGAACCGTCGCCGAGCTCGTTCTCTAGCCATCGAGACTCCGACCGTCCCGTGTGAGTTGGTGCGCACGGTGTCCGCCGACGGCGGACTCAGTGTGCGAGCGCTCGTCGCCACGGCTCTGGTCGCGGAGGCAGCGGCGCGACACCGTACCGCGCCGACGGCGAGCGCGGCGCTGGGAAGGGCGCTGATGGGCGCGGTGTTGATCGCCTCTGGCGCGGAGGACGGCGAGACACTGCAGCTGCAGTTCCGCGGTGACGGACCCATCGGTCAGGTGACCGTCATCTCCGATCACCTCGGCCGGGCGCGCGGATACGTGAGCGATCCGTCGGCGCACCCGCCGCCGCGCGGCGGGAAGCTCGACGTCGCGGCGGCCGTCGGCAAGGGGATCCTTGCGGTGGTTCGTTACCACCCGGCGTGGCGCGAGCCGTATACGGGCATCGTTCCGCTCACTTCGGGCGAGATCGCGGAGGATATCGCTCACTATCTCGCCGCGAGCGAGCAGACGCCGTCGGCGCTCGCGGCCGGCGTCTTCGTCGCGAGCGATGGCAGCATTGCAGCCGCGGGCGGCTATCTCGTGCAGGCGCTGCCCGGCGCCGACGAGGAGGTGCTCGCGCGACTCGAAGTCACGGTCCGCGCGCTCCCGTCGCCAACGAGCTTGATCCGCAGTGGTCTTGGCGCAGACGGCATTGTCGATGCGCTGCTCGACGGCATCGGCGGGCGCGCGCGAGAGCGTTCGGCGCCGAGTTTCCATTGCGCGTGCAATGCCGAGAAGATCCGCCGCGCGGTGGCGCTGCTCGGGCGCGAGGAGACGCGCGCGATCGCCCACAGCGGCGAGATCGTCGAGGTGCGCTGCGAGTTCTGCGCGACTCACTACCGGCTTCCCCCCGACGAAGTCGGGGCGCTCCTGCCGGACGCCTGACGAACCGGGAGCGAGGGGTGAACGTCGAGCTCTTCATTCCCTGCTACGTCGATCAGCTCGCGCCCCAGGTCGGCCTCGCCAGCGCGGCGCTGCTCGAGCGCCTCGGCTGTCGCGTTCGCTTCGACGCGCGGCAGACGTGCTGCGGTCAACCGTTCGTCACCAGCGGCGCGCGCGAGGAAGCGGCGCGGCTCGCGCGCCGGCATCTCCGCGTCTTCGCGGGCGCGGAGGCGGTCGTGTGTCCGTCGGCGAGCTGTGTCGCGACCGTGCGGCATCGCTATGCGGACCTGATCGGCGAGGCGGACGCGCGCGACCTGGCCGCACGCACCTTCGAGCTCGGCGAGTTCATCGCGCGCGTGCTGAACCGCAGCGACGTCGGTGCGCGCTTTCCGCATCGGGTCGCGCTGCTCGAGAGCTGTCACGGGCTCCGCGAGCTCGAGCTCGGCTGGCCGAGTGAGCGAGTGTCGCGGGCGCCGGGCGTCGGTGTCACGGAGTCTCTGCTGCGCGCGGTCGACGGGCTCGAGCTCTGCGAGCACGAGCGGCGCGACGAGTGCTGCGGATTCGGTGGGGCGTTCTCGGTCGAATTTCCCGAGCTCTCCGCGCGCATCGGGCAGGCGAAGCTTGCGGCGCTGACCGCGAGTGGCGCGGAGTTCGTGACCGGGACCGACGTGAGCTGTCTCTTGCACGTCGAGGGTCTGCGGCGGCGCAGCGGCGTCGGCCCGCGGCCGTTGCATCTCGCCGAGATTCTCGCGAGCCGGGAGGGAGCGTGAGCGCCGCGCTCGATCGCCGCGCCGCGGAGCTCTTGCCCAGGGGCGAGCGACTCAGCGCGCACGACGCCGCGGTGTTCGCGCTGCGCGTGAAGCGCGACGCGGCGGGCCGCGCGGAGCCGGACTTCGAGCGGCTGCGCGAGCAGGCCCGCCTCATCAAGGCGCACGCGCTCGATCACCTCGACGTCTACCTCGAGCGCTTCGAGGCGCGCGCGCAGGCGGCCGGGGCGCGCGTGCACTTCGCCGCCGACGCCGCCGAGCTGCAGCGCATCGCCCTCCAGCTGCTCACGGCCAACGGCGCGCGGCGCGTCGTGAAGAGCAAGTCGATGCTGACGGAGGAGTGCGGCTTGAACCCGCACCTCGAGCGCCACGGCATCGAGGTCGTCGACACGGATCTCGGCGAGCGCATCGTGCAGCTCGGGAACGAGCCGCCGTCGCACATCATCATGCCCGCGATTCACCGCACGCGCGCGGATATCGGCGCGCTGTTCGAGCGCGAGATGGGGTCGGCGCCGGGTGACACCGACCCGGGTCGGCTCACGGCGGCGGCGCGGCGCGATCTGCGCGCGCGATTTCTCGCCGCCGACGCCGCGATCACCGGCGCGAACTTCGCCGTCGCCGAGTCGGGCACGCTCGTGATCGTCACCAACGAGGGCAACGCCGATCTCGGCATGGCGCTCGCGCCGCTGCACATCGCCTGTCTCGGGATCGAGAAAGTCGTTCCGGGGCTGGCCGACCTCGCCGTGTTTCTGCGCCTGCTCGCGCGCAGCGCGACGGGCCAGCCGATCTCTGCGTACACGAGCCTGGTCACCGGACCGCGGCCGGGCGCCGAGCTGCACGTGATTCTGGTCGACAACGGACGCACGCGCCTGCTCGCGAACCCGAGACACCGGTCGGCGCTCGCCTGCATTCGCTGCGGCGCGTGTCTCAACACCTGCCCCGTGTACCGGCGCGCCGGCGGGCACGCGTACGGCTGGGCCGTGCCCGGGCCGATCGGCGCGGTGCTCGCGCCGGCGCTCACTGCGAGCGACGAGCTGCGGCAGCTGCCGTTCGCGTCGACCTTGTGCGGAAGTTGCAGCGCGGTGTGTCCCGTGAAGATCGATCTGCACGATCAGCTCGTGGCTTGGCGCGGAAGTGACTCGCCACGCGCGCCGGGCGCGCGCAGAATCGCCCGCTGGTCCGCGCGGATCCTCGCGCGACCCAGCCTGTACCGAGCCGCCGGGGTCGCGGCGCGCGCGCTGTGGCCGCTGCTCGGGCGGAGCTTTCCAGGGAATCCGGCAAATGCGTGGCTCGCGGCGCGAGCGCTGCCGGCGCATCCAGGCGCGAGCTTTCGCGCGCGTTTCTCGCCGCGCGCGAGCGCGAGGGACGCGCCGTGAGCGCGCGCGAGGACATCCTGGGTCGGGTCCGCGCGGCAGTCACTCGCAGCGCGCCGGCGCCGCCGCCATTCGAGCCGTCCCGCCGGCGCGCGGACTTCGCGGCCTTCACGGTGCAGCTCGCGGCGGCGGGCGGCGAGGCGATCGGTCCGCTCTCGGCAGCCGAGCTTCCCGAGCGCGTCGCGGACCTGTGTCGTCGCCTCGCGCCCGGGGCGCGTGTGCTCGCTAGCGATGCCGCGCTGCTGCGGCTCGGCACCGGCCCGTGGCAGCCGATTCCGAGTGATGCCGCGCCGCACGCGCTCGCCGACGTCGCGGTCGCGATCCTGTGTGGCTCGCTCGCGGTCGCGGAGAACGGGGCGGTCGGTCTGGACGGACGTGAGGCCCGGCCGCGCGCGTTGCCCGTGATCTGTGATTGGCTCGTGCTGCTCGTCGAGACACGCCGCATCGTGCCCGACATGCACGCCGCGCTCGCGCAGCTCCCGGACGGGGCGTTTGCCCACCACCACTTCACGTTCGTCGCGGGCCCGTCGAAGACGGCGGACATCGAGGGCGAGCTCGTGCTGGGCGCCCATGGCCCGCGCGGACTCACCGTGATCGGCATCGACAGCTAGCGGAGCAGCGCTTCGGCGCGCGGCTCGAAGTCGGCGAACATCGCGCGCCAGGCGACATACATCGCGGCGCGATCGCCGAGCCCTCCGAAGACCCGCAGGCCGGGAATCCGCGCCAGCCGCAGCGCGCGCCGCGGCATGTGTGATTCGAGCTGCGACGCCGCCCAACCGAGTCGATAGAGCGCCTCCCATGCGAACGCGCCGCTCGCGGCCGATGCGATCGCCTCGCGCGGCGCGGGCCCCGTCGCGTTCCGATCGAATGCGTCGAAGTACGCGGAGAGCAGCTTCTCGAAGGTCGGTCCTCCGGGAACGAAGAACCCGACTTCCGCGCTGCGCCCCGGAATTCGCAGCTGCCGGACTGCGAGATACTGGCAGAGCAGCGTCACGTCGAAGACCGGAGGTCCCGCGCTCACGACCTCCCAGTCGAACAAGATCGGCTCCGCAGCTTGCGGCAGCCAGACGTTCCCGGGGTGCAGATCGCGGTGGATCACCGCCTCGGGTGAGTCGGCGAACGCGCGGCGCAGGCGCTCGGGCACGCGCAGGAGCTCGCGCGCGAGCTCGAGCGCGCGCGGGCTCGCGAGATCGCGCACCAGCGGCTCGCGCCGCTGCAGAGCTTCCAGCCGCTCGAGTCCCTCGGGGACATGCGCGAGCTCCGAGCGGAGGTCGCGCGCGAAGGGGCGCGGCAGCCACTCGGGCGCTTGCGCGAGTGTTTGGGCATGCACGCGCGCGATCGCGCGGACGACGTCGAACGCCCGCACCGGCCGCCAGCGCTCGGCGCTCGGGAACTCTTCGAGCAGGACCCAGCCATCGTCTCGCCCCGCGACCGTACCCGCGCCATACGCGCGCGGCACGCGTGCGCGAAGCTGCGGCGCGAGCTCTTCGTAGAAGCGCCGTTCTCGGGTGGCGCAGATGCCATCCGGCGCGATCACCTTCAGCACCGTAGCGATCGACTCACCGGCGATCTCAATGGTCACTCGTTCGAAGTGTGCGCCCGAGCCGATCTCGGGCCCCTCCATGTGCGCGCGTGTCAGCACGCGAACCGGGACGACGTCGTCGCCGCGCTGACGGCGGATCCCGGCGCAGAGCTCCGCATTCGCGATCACGCGAAGCAGAATACCCGGTCGCTTCGGCTAGGATACGCGCCCATGGCCGCGGCCGAGGACAGCAGCGAAGTAGCCGAGTCGCGTTTCGCGGTGCTGCGCGAAGCGACGTTCCGCTGGTTCCTGGTGAGCCGCTTCTTCTCGGGAACCGCGATGACCCTGCTCGGCTCCGCGGTCGCGTGGCACGTCTACGACCTCTCGCACGCGCCGGGCCAACTCGGAGTCGTAGGATTGATCCGGTTTCTGCCTTCGTTGGCGCTGAGTCTGCCCGCGGGCGCGGTGGCCGACGTGTTCGAGCGACGTCGACTCATCCAGCTCGCGCAGGTCGTGCCGATGCTGTGCTCGCTCTCGCTGTGCGCGATCACGCTCTCCGGCAACGTGAGCCTGCCGATCCTCTACGTGGCGGTCGGGCTCGCTTCGGCGGCAGGTGTCTTCGAACAGCCGGCGCGGGCCTCTCTGCTTCCGCAGCTCGTCTCGCGCGCGCGCTTTCCGCGCGCGGTCACGCTGATGGCGACCTTGCTCTTTCTCGGCTTCGCGGCGGGTCCGATTCTCACGGGCGTCGTGACCGGGCGCGCGGGCATCGCCGCCGCGTATGGCCTGCACGCGTCGCTCGTGTGTGTCTCGATCTTTTCGCTCTCGAAGCTGCCGCCGATCGCAGCAGCGGCGAGCGCCGCGCGAGTCACTTGGAGCGCGATCGTCGAAGGACTCGCCTACGTGCGCGACAACAAGGTCGTCCTCGGCTGCATGACGCTCGACATGTTCGCGGTGATTCTCGGCGGCGCGACCGCGCTTCTGCCGGTGTACGCGCGCGACATCCTGGACGTCGGGGCCGACGGCTACGGTCTGCTCTCGGGCTCGCTCGAGCTCGGCGCCCTCGCCATGTCCGGGTTGCTCGTGTTTCTGCCGGGCTTTCGGCGCGCCGGCCGCGCGCTGCTCTGGGCCGTGGTCGCGTACGGCCTCGCGACGATCGCGTTTGGAGTGTCTCGCTCGTACCCGCTCTCGGTCGGGTGCTACATGATGGTCGGCATGGCGGACGCGGTCAGCGTCGTGCTGCGCAACACCGCGATCCAGCTCTCGACGCCCGACGAGCTGCGCGGCCGCGTGAGCTCGGTGAACTTCATCTTCATCGGCGCTTCGAACAACCTCGGCCAGGCGGAGTCCGGCTTCTTGGCGGAGCTGACGAGCGCGACGTTCGCTGTCGTGTTTGGCGGCGTGGGGTGTCTCGTGGTCGCAGCCCTCGTCGCCTGGCGTCTCCCGGCGCTGCGCGCCTACCGACTGGCCGACTGACTCAAAGATCGCGGCAAGCTCTCCCTTGAAACGCGCGTCGGCGGGAGCTACCCCAACGTCATGCAACTGGGGGCGGTCCTCGTGTTCGACGCGGGACCGCTGCAGCTGCGCCACGGCGGAATCGACGTCGAGCGACTGCGGGCCTACACCGCAAAGAGTCTCTCCGAAGTGCCCCGCACGCGCGAGCGGCGCATCCGCCTTGCGCTCGGCGCGCTCGAGGTTTTCGGCGAAGACCCGAGCTTCCAACTCGACTACCACGTGCGCCACGTGAGCCTGCCGCGACCGGGCGACGAGCGCGCGCTGAAGCGCCTCGCCGGGCGCGTGTTCTCGCAGGAGCTGGATCCCGGGAAGCCGCTCTGGGAGCTCTGGATCGTCGAGGGGCTCGAGGCCGCGCGCTTCGCGCTGCTCGCGAAGTGCGACGCGGCCTTGCTCGAGCCGAGCGCGCGCACGAGCGGCACGCTCGCGCGCGCGGGCGAGTTGCTCGTGCGGCGCGCCGTTTCGCTCGCGCAGCCATCCGCACTTCTCGCGCGCGTCGCGGGCGGCGTGCGCTTCGCGCTCGACTTCGCGGAGGGCGCGCTCGCCGGCGCGGATGCGCCGCTCGGGAACGCGAGCGTCGGGACGCATCGGCGCATCGAGTGGCTCGCGCTCGCCGCGCCGGACGTCGCGGCGATTTGCGCGCGCCTCGGAGGAACGGAGCGCGACGTCGTGCTCACCGCGCTCGCCGGCGGCCTGCGGCGCGTCTTCGAACGGCGCGTCGCGCGCGCGGATCTCGGCGCGCTGCGCATCGTGACACCGATCTGCGTTGGCGAGCAGGGCGCCTCGCCGCGGTTCCGGCTGCCGATCGAGGTGGCGGACGCGCGCGCGCGCTTCGTTGTCGTGCGCGCCGCGGGCGAGCGGCACGCGCGGAGCGCTTCAGGGAAGGGCGTCTCGCCGCTCCACGAGCTCGCGGCGCTGGCCGGCGCGGCGCTCGCGGGCCGGCGCGCCGATCTCGCGGCGTTCGAGCTCGCGACCCCGCCGGGCCCGGTAGAGTTGCTCGGAGCGCGTCTGCAGGCGTTCGTGCCCGTGGCGCCGCGTCTGCCGGGCCACGCTCTCGGAGTCACGATGACTCGTCATCTCGAGCGCTTGTTCATCGGCCTCAGCGCCGACGCGGCGCGGCTGCCGGATCTCGCCGCGCTCACGGACGCGATCGCCGCTTCGTTCGACGAGCTGCGCCGGCTCGCGGCGCAGCCCGTGCAGAAGGCGGCGGCCACGCGCGTCAAGCGGCCGCGGCGCCGGCGGAGCCCAGAGAAGCACGTCGAGCTGGAGACGCGATGAACGGCCAGCGAGGTCTCGCGCTCGAGAACCTGATCGCTGTCGCGGCTGGGCTCGCTTGGATCAGCGCCGGCAGCGGCCCGTTCAGCTTCCTCTTCGGCGCCGTTCCGGGGTCACTCATGCTCGCGGGGGGTGTCTCGACGCTGCTGTTGCCGGGCGATCTGCGCACGCCGCAGCTCACTGCGCTCGGTGCGCTGCTCGCGGTGCTCGCGGCCATCCCGCTGATGTTCGCCGTCGGCTTCGCGCCGATGATCGGACTCCTCGCGCTCGCGCTCGCGAGCTTCGTCGCCTGTGGCTGGAGCGCGCAGCGCGGCGAGCAGCCGGTCGAGCGCGTGCCCCATCCGACTCTGGACCTGCAGCTCGCGACCAAGGTCGCGTTCGATCAACTCGCCCTCGCGAGTCTGATCACGACGCGGCCCGGCTCGATGCATCCCGACATCGCGCGCGCCGCGCGCGAGATCCGCGAGGCACGCGAGCATTTCGAGCGCTCGGGCTGGCTCGAGAAGCCGGCTTCGTATCACGAGACTCCGCCGCCGCTCGAGGGACCGCACATGCGCTGGGGTCGCTCGCTCGGTCAGTCATTCGAGCGCATGTCGTTCGCGAGCGGCTACGAGCCGCGAGCCGGCGATCCCGGCCGCGAGCGCTGGCTCTCGTACGGTCTGAACCGCGAAGCGCACGCGATCGCGCTGCGCCATCGCGACGCCGGCCGGCCGTGGCTGGTCTGCATCCACGGCTACGGGATGGGAAGCGCCATCACGGATCTGCCGGCGTTCGAGGCCCGCCGCCTGCACCACGAGCTCGGCCTCAACCTCCTGTTCCCGGTGCTGCCGCTGCACGGCCCGAGACAACACCGCATGCGCAGCGGCGACGGCTTCCTGTCCGGTGACTTCCTCGACACCGTGCACGCCGAGGCTCAGGCGATGTGGGACATACGGCGCCTGCTCGCGTGGCTGCGCGCGAACGGCGCGACGCAGATCGGTGTCTATGGTCTCTCGCTCGGCGGCTACACCGCGTCGCTGCTCTCGTGTCTCGACGGCGGATTGGCCTGCACGATCGCGGGAATTCCCGCCTCGGACTTCGCGCGCCTCGTCGAGCGACTCACTCCAAACCGCTTGCTGCGCGAGATCGAGCGGCTCGATTTCGACTGGGAGCTGCTGCGTGACGTGCTCTCCGTCGTATCGCCGCTGTCACTCACGCCGCTCGTGCCTCGCGAGCGCCTGTCGATCTTCGGCGCGACCGCCGATCACCTCGTGCCGCCGGATCAGGTGCGTGATCTCTGGCGTCACTGGGGCGAGCCGCGCCTCGCGTGGTACGCGGGCAGCCACGTCTCGTTCCTGCGCGAGCCCGAGGTGCGCTTCCTGATCGACGATGCGCTGCGCATCGGCGGACTCGTCGAAGGAGACGTTCCCGCGCTCAGCCGCCCATCATCGAGCTGAAGTTCTCGCTGTAGAACTTGTCGAGCGCGACCGGGCGCGCGCCCGCGAGTGACTCCTCGAAGCGGCGCAGCGGATCGCGGCCGCCTTCCGGGTGCGGGTAGTCGGACGAGAACAGGAACAAGTCGTCGCCCGCCTGCTCGACGAGCCAGCCTACGGGCTCAGTCGGGAATGGCGTGAACCACACGTGCCCGTGCACGTACTCCGACGCGCGCTTGGGCAGGCGCAGCGCCGGCTCGGTCTTTTGGAAGGTCTGCTGCGCGATGTCGAGCCGGCGCAGCCAGGTCGGCACCCAGAGTGCGCCCTGCTCGATGCACCCGCCGCGCAGGCCCGGGAACGTCTCGAACATGCCGTCGAGCACCATGCACGAGAGGAACGTCTCCGGCGCGTTGTGCACCGTCATGAAGTCCTTCGAGCGGATGTTCTCGCCGCCGCCGAGCCAGTCCGTGACCTGCTTTCCGTTCTTGTGGAATTGACTGCGGAGCGTGCGACCGCCGCCGCCGATGTGCAGCATGAACGGGATGTTCGCGGCCTCGAGGCGCGCCCAGAACGGGTGATAGTCGGGGTGAGTCGGCGAGACCTCGCCGCTGGGCGCCGACGCGACCAGCACCGCCCCGCAGCCCAAGCGGATCGCCTCGTCGGCCTCGCGCGCCGTGCGCTCGGGGTCCCCCCAGGGAACCATGCCCACGCCGATCAGCCGCGAGTCCTTCGCACAGAAATCCGCGATGCCGCGGTTGTGGGCGCGCGCGCCGCCGTAGAGCAGGTCGAGATCGTCGCTGCGAAACTGAGTCGGCGCGAAGGTGCTGAACACGAGCTGGCTCGAGAAGCCGAGCAGGTCGAGCGCGCGGGTGCGCTCGTCGCGGTCGAAGGCGCCGAGCGCGCTCCAGCCCTTCGCGGCCATCAGATTGGACTCGAGCGCGCGCGCTGCCGCCGCGTCTCCGCGCCGCGCCGCCGCGGCCGCGACCGCGTCGTCCGCGAGCTTCCCGGCCCCGCCGAGATAGAGTGGGCGCAGGCGCTCCCTCACCCCGGGGTCGGCGTAGGGCGCGAGCCAATCGCCGAGCTCCATCAGGTGACTGTCGGCGTCGTGGAACGTGCGGCCCGAAGCGTACGGCATGGCGAATCCTCCCGAGGGTTCGCCTATTCTACCACCGCGCTAGGCGCCTTCGCGCCGAACCATCGCCTTGGGCGCGAACGCCTCGCGCACGAACTCGGCTTGCTCTTCCTCGTGCAGCCGGTACGAGCCGGTCGCGGGACTCGCCGACTCGCGCCGGCCGACGTAGCGCAGCGACTTGTCGGGGCCGAGCACGCGCCGCAGGCGCTCACTCACGAACTGCCAGCCACCCATGTTCCAGGGCTCTTCCTGGACCCAGCAGATCTCACTCGCCCCGTAGCGCGCGAGCACCGGCACGAGCACGTCGAATGGGAACGGGTGCAGCTCCTCGAGCCGCACGATCGCGACGTCTTCGAAGCCCGAGTCTTCGCGCGCTTCGAGGAGCGTGTAGTAGACCTTGCCGCTGCACACGAGCACGCGGCGCGTGTTCGCCGCCGAGCGCCCGCCGTTCGGCGCGAACGCGGGATCGTCGATGACCTCGCGGAAGTCGCCGCTTGTGAGCTCGTCGCGCGCCGAGACGCATTTCGGGTGGCGCAAGAGACTCTTGGGCGTCATCACGACCAAGGGCTTCCTGAAGTTGCGCCGGATCTGTCGGCGCAGCGCGTGGAAATACTGCGCGGGGGTCGAGAGATTCACGACCTGCAGGTTGTCCTCGGCGCAGAGCTGCAGAAAGCGCTCGAGGCGCGCGCTCGAGTGCTCCGGCCCCTTGCCCTCGTAGCCGTGCGGCAAGAGCAGCACGAGGCCCGACGAGCGACTCCACTTCTTCTCGCCGCTCGCGATGAACTGGTCGATGATGACCTGCGCGCTGTTCGCGAAGTCTCCGAACTGCGCTTCCCACATCGCCAGCCGATTCGGATCGACGGTGCTGTAGCCGTACTCGAAGCCGAGCACGCCCGCTTCCGACAGGAGTGAGTTCGCGATCGTGAAGCGCGCGCCGCCGGCGCCGAGCTTGTCGAGTGACACGTACTGCGCCCCGTTCTCGACGTCGTGCAGCACCGCGTGGCGGTGCCCGAACGTGCCGCGCTCGCAATCCTGGCCGGTCATGCGCACGGGGATGCCCTCGCCGAGCAAGGTGCCGATCGCCAGCGCTTCGCCCGTGCCCCAATCGATCGGCTCGTCGTCGACGACCGCGCGCATGCGCCCCTCGAGCTGGCGGCGCAGCTTCGGGTGCACGTTGAAGCCGGGCGGCACTTCGACCAGCGCGCGCGCGACCGTCGTGAGCGCTTCGAGCGTCACCGCGGTCTTGCCGTCGCGCTGTTCAGGATTCGCGAGCCCCTCCCACAGGCCGTGATAGCCCTCGGCGCCGGCGAGCCGCGTGTGCGTCGTGCTCTCCTCGAGCGCCTGCTCGAGCTTGCGCTTGTGCTCCTCCTCGAGCTTCGCGAGCGCCGCGGAGTCGATCACCTTCTCGGCCAGCAGCCGATCGGTGTAGAGCTCGGCCACGCGCTCGTGCGCCGCGATCGTCTTGTACATCAGCGGCTGCGTGTAGGTCGGATCGTCGCCCTCGTTGTGACCGTGCCTCCGGTAGCAGACGAGGTGGATGATCACGTCCTCTTTGAACTGCTGGCGGAACGCGACCGCGAGCTTCGCGGCGTGCACGCAGGCCTCGGGGTCGTCGGCGTTCACGTGGAAGATCGGCGCCTCGATGTTCTTCGCCGTGTCACTCGGATACTGGGTGAAGCGGCACTGCGACGGCTCGGTGGTGAAGCCGATCTGGTTGTCGATGATCACGTGGATCGTTCCGCCGGTGCGGTAAGTCGCGAGCTCGGAGAGCGCGAGTGTCTCGTAGACGATGCCCTGGCCGGTGAACGCGGCGTCGCCGTGGATCTGCAGCGGGATCACCTGCGCGCCGTCCGTGTCGCCGCGGCGGTGCTGCTTCGCGGCGACCACGCCCTCGGCGACCGGGTTGATCCACTCCAAGTGACTCGGGTTCGGGCATAGCGAGAGGTGCACCGACTTCCCGGCGCGCGTACGCCGATCGGCTGAGTAACCGCGGTGGTACTTCACGTCGCCCGCGCCCTGCGCGTTCGCCGGCATGAGCGCGCCCTGGAACTCGGCCATGATCGCGCGGTACGGCATGTCCATGACGTGCGCCATCAAGTTCAAGCGCCCGCGGTGCGCCATGGCGATCACGACTTCCTCGCCGCCGAGCTCCGACGCACCCTCGACGAGTGTGTCCATGATCGGAATCAGCGCCTCGCCGCCTTCGAGCGAGAAGCGGTACACGCCGAGAAAGCGCTTGTGCAGGAACTGCTCGTAGCGCTCCGCGGCGATCAGCTGAGTCAGGATGCGCAGCCGCTCCTCCGTGCTGAGCACCGGCCGGTTCTCGTGCGGCTCCATGCGCTCCATCAGCCAGTCGCGGCGCGGCTTGTCGCGGATCTCCATGAACTCCGCGCCGAACGTGCCGCCGTAGCTGCGGCGCAAGCTCGCGATCAGCTCGGCGAGCGTGCCTTCGGTCTGGCCCAGGTAGTTCCCGAAGCGAATCCGCTGAGTCGCCGCCCGGTCGCCGATCCCGAAGACGGCCGGGTCGAGCAGCGGATGGTCGTCGCGGTTGTTGCCGAGCGGATCGAGCTTGGCGACGAGGTGCCCGTGGCTCCGATACGCATCGACGAGCCCCGTGACACCTGTCGCGGCCACCGCGGCGGGTGTGTCGTCCGCCGGCGCACGCCCGTTCGCGCGCGGCGCGAGCGCCGGCTCGTCGGCCGTCACACGACCGTGTAGGCGGTCGAACAGCTTGCGCCAGCTCTCCGGCACGCGCTCGCGACCGAGCACGTAGTCCTCGTACAGCGCTTCGACCCAAGCGCCGTTCTCGCCAGAGAAGAGCCCAGCCAGCTCCTCGTGCACCCATGCCTCCGTCGACGGAAATCGTCCAGCAGGGAGGGCGGACTAGACTAACCGCTTCCCGCGCTCTCTTCGACGGTACTCTTCGACGCCGCGGCGCGCCGTTTGAAGCGCGAAGGCCATCGGCTACGCTGCGGCGCCATGCGCTTCCAAGCCCTGCCGGGATTCCGGGACTTCTTTCCCGAGGACCTGGCCGTGCGCCGCTGGATCGAGTCGGCCTGGCACCGCGCGTCGAAGAACGCGGGCTTCGAGGAGATCGACGGTCCGGTGCTCGAGGCGCTCGACCTCTTCACCGCGAAGTCGGGACCCGAGATCGCGAATCAGCTCTACGCGTTCACCGACAAGGGCGATCGCCAAGTCGCGCTGCGCCCGGAGATGACTCCGACGCTCGCGCGCATGGTCGCGGCGCGCGGCGCGGGTCTGCCGAAGCCGATCAAGTGGTACTCGGTGCCCGAGTTCTACCGCTACGAGAAACCGCAGCGCGGAAGGCTGCGCGCGTTCTATCAGTGGAACGTCGACGTGTTCGGGAGCGACGAGCCGGCGGCGGACGCGGAGGCGATCGCGGTCGCGCTCGATGCGCTGCGACTGCTCGGTCTCTCGCCCGACGACGTGGTCGTGCGGGTCAACGATCGGCGCTTCGTCGCGCGCGCGCTGCGCGAGCTCGACGTGGCGGAGAGCGACGCCGCGGAGGTGCTCGGCATCGTCGACAAGCTCGACCGCGATCGCGGCGCCGGTCAGCGCCTCGACGACAAGCTGGGCGCGCGGCGCGGCGACGCGCTGCGCGAGCTCTGTCGTGACTACCCACTCGCGCGCGCGCCGGAGCTCGGAGCGGTGCTCGAGGCCACGCGCGAGTTCGGAGTCACGACCCCGCTCGTGCCCGACTTCCGCATCGTGCGCGGCCTCGCGTACTACACCGGGCCGGTCTGGGAGATCTTCGACCGCGGGCGCGAGCTGCGCTCGCTCGCCGGCGGCGGGAGATACGACAAGCTGGTCGGCGCGCTGGGCGGCCCCGAGCTCTCGGCGCTCGGTTTCGGCATGGGCGACGCCGTCCTCGGCGAGCTGCTCGCCGAGAAGAAGCTCGTGCCGAAGTCACAGCCGCGCGTGGAGGTCGCCGTCGTCGCAGTGACTCCCGAGCTCGCCGGCGAGGCGCGGAAGATCGTCGCGAAGCTGCGCGCGCGCGGCGTCGCGGCCGAGACTCCGTACGGCGCGCCGAAGCTCGCGAAGGCGCTGAAGGCCGCCGACGCCGCAGGCGCCGCGCGCGTCGTCATCGTCGGCCCCGACGAGTGGCAGGACGGGAACGTCGTGGTGCGCGACCTCGCTTCGGGCACGGAGCAGATCGTGCGCGCGGCCGACCTCTAGCTCGTCGCTGCTCAGATCACTTCGTGAGTGTGCGGCGGAAGCTCGAAGGGGATGCCGGCGTGCTCGAGGCCGCCGCGCGCGAGCCAGGCGCGCGTCGTCTTCGCCGAGCGGTCCATCAGCTCGCTGGCGGCGGAGAAGTCGAACGGCTGGGTGTTCACCGGACACAGCGGCGGGACGACACGAATCTGTGTGCGGTCCATGAAGCGCGCCACGTCTACCGTGAGCTGGCGCGCGACCAGCACGTTGATGCCGTGCAGCGCCATCGCGAGCGCGCTCGTCGGCACCCGCTTCATCTCGCACGAGTAACCCGTGGGCATGACGATGATGCGCTCCGCACCGAGCTCGAACGCGGCCGACACCGGCGTGTTGTTCGCGACGCTGCCGTCGAAGTAGTAGGTGTCGTCGATCTTCACCGGCGGGAAGACGCCGGGAATCGCGGCGCTCGCCATGACCGCCGCGACGGCGTCTCCCTTGGAGAGCAGCGCCTCGCGTCCGCTGAGCACGTTCGAGGCGACCACGTGTACGGGGATCTCGGCGTCCTCGAGGTTGGTATACGTGAGATTGCGAGTCACGAGGCGTGCGAACGGCCGCGGATCGATCATGTGGTCGCGCAGCGCGAGCGCGCCGAGCAGTCCGCCGAGCGGCGAGAACGGAAACACGTCGCGCGCGCGCAAGCGCGCCCAGACGGCACGCAGCGCGCGCACGCCGTCGGCGTCGGGTCGGCCCGCGAAGTAGGCGGCGTTCACCGCACCCGCCGACGAGCCGACGACGAAGTCGGCTCGCACGCCTGCGCCGACCAGCGCCTCGAGCATGCCGACCTCGACCGCGCCGAGGCTGCCGCCCCCGGCGAGCACGAAGGCAGTGCGCGGCGCGGCGCCGCTCATTCTTTCGGGGGTTCGCTTCCGCCGGTCGGCAGCGAGGTAGCGACGCCCATCGCGTGATAGCCCTTGTCGACGTACACCGTCGTGCCCGTGATTCCACTCGCGAGGGGGCTACACAGAAATGCGGCGGTGGCTCCCACTTCGTCGGCGGTGATCGCCTCGGGCAGCGGCGAGTTGTTCTTGGCGTACTCGATCATCATCTCGATGAAACCGATCGCCGACGCCGCGCGCGACGCCCACGGCCCGGCGGAGATCGTGTTGACGCGCACGCCGAAGCGCCGCCCCGCCTCGAACGCCAGGACGCGCGTGTCACTCTCCAGCGCCGCCTTCGCCGACGACATGCCGCCGCCGTAGCCCGGCACGACGCGCTCGCCGGCCAAATAGGTGAGAGACAGAAACGAGCCGCCGGGCCGCAAGAGCGGACCGAAACGCTGCACGAGTGACACGAACGAGTACGCGCTCGCCGACATCGCCGAGAGATACCCGCGGCGGCTCGTGTCGAGTAGCGGATTCTTCACCTCCGAGCCGTTCGCGATGCTGTGCACGACGATGTCGAGCGGCTTCGCGCCGAACTCCGCCACGAAACGATTCGCCGCGCCCTGGATCGTGAAGTCGTCGTGCTCCTTGTAACGGCGGTTCTCGCGCACCTCGGTCGGCACGTCCGCGAGCATGTCCCAGTCGGCGTCGAGCGGCAGGATGCGCTCGAACGCGAGCGTCTCGCCCGACGCGAATCGCAGCGACTCCGCCATCTTCCCGCGCTCGAGCATCTTGGTGAAAATCCCGAACGCGGGTGGCCAGGTGCCTGCGCAGACCGTCGCGCCGGCCTCCGCCAGCCGCTTGGCGATCGCGAACCCGAAGCCCCAGTCGTCCGCGATGCCCGCGACGAACGCGCGCTTCCCCGTGAGATCGATGGAGAGCATCGGCCTAGGAGAGCACCGCCCTGAAATCGCCGCAAGCGACAATGTAAGATCGCTCCTATGTCCAGACGCGATCAGATCGTGATGACCGACGACGAGGTCCGCCGCTTCCTCGAGTCCAAGAAGACGATCACGATCGTCTCGAACGGACCCGGCGGGTTTCCGCACCCGATGCCGATGTGGTTCGCGCGCGACCCCGACGGGTCGATCCGCATGGCCACGTACCGCACGAGTCAGAAGATCCTGAACATCCAGCGCGACCCGCGCGTTTCACTCCTCTGCGAGAGCGGGATCGAGTATGCGGAGCTGAAGGGCGTCGTGTATTACGGGAACGCCGAGCTCGTCGACGACTTCGAGCTCGTCTGCGACACACTTCTGCGTGCAGGCGGCCGTGGCGACGGCCTGCCCAAGGACCCCGCGGCCGCGAAGCCGATCCAAGAGGCGATGCGCAAGAACGCCGAGAAGCGCTACGTCATCCGCGTGAAGCCCGAGCGCATCGTCTCGTGGGATCACTCGAAGCTGGGTGGGACGTATTGAGTACGCGCGCACGCTCAGCTCTCGATGCGCTGAAAGAGCGGCTTCTCGCCCGTGACCGCGGTGCGCGCGAGGCGCGCGCGCATCTCCTCGGCCGCACCGGGGATGAACGGCGCGAGCTCGTGCGCCACGACCTTCAGTGTCTCGAAGAGTGAGTGGAAGAGGGCGTCGAGGGCGGCGGGGCTCGCCTTGCCCGCTTGCTCCGCCTTGTAGAGCTCCCAGGGCTTCCGCCGCTCGATGAACTTGTTCGCTTCCGAGACGAGGCTCCACACTGCGTCGAGCGCGCCGCGGAAGTCGAAGTCGTCGATGCGCTCGTCGATGCGCGCGGCGACGCTGCCGATCTCGCGCTCCAGCTTCGCCGCGTCGGGATCCCAGGCGCCCGCGGGCAGGACGCCGCCGCGGTACTTCACGAGCATCGCGGTCGTGCGGTGCAGGAGGTTTCCGAGGTCGTTCGCGAGGTCCTCGTTCGCGCGCTGGATCAGTCGCGCCACGCTGAAGTCCGCGTCGCCCGTCTGCGGCACGTCGCGCAACATCCACCAGCGCAGCGCGTCGCGGCCGTAGCGCGCCGCGATCTCGAACGGGTCGGCCGTGTTGCCGAGTGACTTCGAGATCTTCTGGCCTTCGACGGTGAGATAGTCGTGCACGAAGATGCGCTGCGGCAGCGGCTGCTTCGCCGAGAGCAGCAGCGCCGGCCAGTAGATCGCGTGGAAGCGCAGGATGCCCTTGCCGATCACGTGCACGCGGTTCTCGTTCTCGAGCCACCAGCGCCGGTAGTTCGCCTCGTCCGCGCCGCCGTAGCCGAGCGCGCTGATGTAGTTGCCGAGCGCGTCGAACCATACGTACATGATCTGTGACTCGTCACCGGGCACCGGAATGCCCCAGCCGCGCGCGCGCTCCGCCGAGCGCGAGATACTGAAGTCGTCGAGCCCGCGCTCGATGAAGCGCAGCATCTCGTTCTTGCGCGACACCGGCCACACCGCCACGACGTCGCGCGAGATCAGGTCGTGGAGCCGGTCCTGGTACTTCGAGAGCGCGAAGAAGTAGTTCTCCTCCGACACACGCACCGGCGCGGTCTGGTGCTCGGGACACTTCCCGTTCTCGAGCTCCGACTCGAGGTAGAACTGCTCGCAGCCCACGCAGTAGAGCCCCTCGTAGTTCCTTCGGTACACGTCGCCCGCGTCCGCGCACGCGCGCCACAGCCGCTCACACCCGGGCCGATGCCGCGCATCCGTCGCCGTGCGGATGAAGTCATCGTTCGAGAGGTCGAGCCCGTTGTGCAGATCCGCAAAGCGCTGCGCGTTCTTCTCCACGAACTCCGCCACGTCCATGCCGATCGCCTGCGCCGACTGTACGTTCTTCAGCGCGTTGTCGTCGCTGCCCGTGAGGAACCGCACCTCACGCCCGCGCAAGCGCGCGTGCCGCGCCAGCACGTCCGTCTGCACGAACTCGAGCGCGTGCCCCACGTGCGGCGGCGCGTTGACGTAAGGGATGGCGGTGGTGACGTAGAAGCGGTTGCCGGGCATGGGCGATGAGTATGAGGGCGCCGGTTCGGAGGCGCCATTCAGCCGACTTGCACGGGGCTCCGATAGAGCGCCCGATGGCAAAAGCCAAGGGCACCGTCATGGCCGGTCTCGTGAAGGCGATTCAGGACAGGCCCGAACGGGCGCGTCCTCTGGTCCCCGCGAAGCTTCATCACTACTTCGAGACTCGCGTGGTGCTGGCGAGCTGGTACCCGCTCGAGGACTACCTGACTCTGCTGCGCCTCGCGGTGAAGCTCGAGACGAATCCGCCGGCCGACTTCTACGAGCAGATGGGGCGCGGCTCGGCGCGCGAGCAGATGGCGGGTATCTACAGTCGACTGAAGGGAGACACCTCGCGGAAGGCGGCAGTGACTCTGCTCGGCTCGATGTACGACAGCGGCGAGATGAAGATGGTCGAGCGCTCTCCGGGCCGCGCCGTGCTCGACTGGGTCGGCTTCGCGCTCCCCTGCCGCGAGCTCTGCGGCACGTTCACCGGCTATCAAGCCGAGCGCATGACGCTGCAAGGAATGGCCGACGTGAAGGTGCGACATACCCGTTGTCGCGCCGAAGCCGCGGAGGTCTGCCGCTGGGAACTGACTTGGAAGAGTCGGTCGAAGGGCTAGGCTAGCGCACCTTCGAGCCCGATCGGGCCCAACTCTCCGGCCGGATCACGCCCTCGCCGAGCCGCTTCGCGTTCGCGTTCGCGTATGCCTGCAACTCGCCAACCCAGCTGTAACTCGACACTCCGAACATGGCGGCAACTTGGGACATTGCCGCGTCGACCTCGATTTAGAGTGACAGGGCGATCGCTGGCGAGATATCAGTGCGCTCACTCGAATCATGAGGGGGTGAGTTGTGCGCGCGTCCGTCCGATCGTCGGCGTTCTGCCTTGCAGTCTTCACTCTGGTCCAGCTGTTGCTCTGCGGCGGGATCGCGCGCGCGCAGGGCAGCGTGCTCGAAGCGCGCGGGGAGGCGAGCTATCGCGTTCCGATCGTCGTGCCACCGGGACCCGCGGGGCATCAGCCGAACCTCGAGCTCGTCTACGACAGCGGCGAGGGGAACGGGGCAGCGGGCTGGCTCGGGTTCGGCTGGGCGCTCGCCGGCGAGAGCCGCATCGAACGCGACACGCGCACCGGGACGCCGTACGACGCAAACAACATCACCTGCGGAGCGGGCAAGACCCCGTGCTACCGCGATGCATTCGTCCTCGACGGACAGGACCTGATCTGCACGGGTACGACTTGCACGCCGTGCGCGATCGGTTCGCCCGGTACGAGCTGTCAGTACCGCACGCAGTCCGACGATGGCCGACAAATCTACTACTTCGGCGAGACGAACGGCTGGAAGATCTACGACCGCGACGGACGCACACTCGTGTACGGCAGCGGGTCAGGCGGCCGGCTCGTGAATCCGCTGATCAGCAAAGTGTTCAGCTGGCAGCTCGAGAGCTCGACGGACGTGAACGGCAACGTGATCACGTACCAGTGGGACCTCACCTCGAGCGCGAACATCGCCTATCTCAATAAGATCCTCTACGGCGCACTGGCGGTGGCCGACCGCAGCGTCGAGTTCATTCTCAACAGCCCGACCAGCGCCGCACGTCCCGACAAGCCCGTTTCCGCTCGCGCTGGGTTTCGCCAGCAGACCGACCGCCGGGTCGTGCAGATCGAAGTGCGCGCCGCCGCGAACGCGCTCGTGACTCGCTACGACCTGAGCTACACGCAGGACCCGGACTCGACCCGCAGCCGCCTCGCGACGGTGCAGCGCAGGGGAAGTGACCCCGCTGCGTCGCTGCCGCCGTACACGTTCGAGTACTCGCAACGCGATCCGAACGTCGGCATCTCGACGCAACGCGCCACCAGCTTCGACAGCGGCTGCCAGGCCCAAGGGGGCCTCTTCTACGTCGACCCTGGGCTGAACCGGATGATCGTCGACATGAACCGCGATGGCATGGGCGATGTGATCGACAACGGCGGCATGGGAAACATTTACGACCAGACGATCGTGTCTCTGAGCAACGGCAGTAGTTTCCTCCCGGGACCCGGCCTTACGTGTGAGGAAAACACTCTGAACGGAACGATCTGGCACCCGAATGCGCTGTTGCTCTCGCATGACTACGGGCTCGGAGCCGTTCTCGACTTCGATGGCGACGGGTATCCGGATTCGTTTCACACGACAGACGGGTTTCCGCCGCCCACGGGCTTCCGACTGGGGAGTGCGAGCGGCTTCGTCGAGCCTCCGTATGCGACGAGGACGTCGTTCTCGATTCCCGGTTCTTGGCAGTTCGATTGGGGGCTCCATACGGCGGGTCCGAGCAGTTTTGAGTCTAACGACGGCTTCTCCACCACTCACACCCTGAAGCTCGCGAACGGTGACTCATTGGTAGACGCGGAGCTTGCGGACGTCACAGGTGACGGTCGGCCAGACATGGTCTTCGCCTATTCCGGCTATGGCTCCTACCCCTACAGCTACATTGCCGGCGGAGTCAGTGACCCGTCATGGAACACATGGACGGGCTGGGCCGTATTTGTGAATCGTGGCTGGAAGACGGACGCGAACGGAACTTATCTCGACTTCGGCACCGTGCCGATCCAATGGCCGGCGGCAATTCCCGGCGCGCCGATCAGCAAGACCCTCTCTCTCATTTTCGTCTCCAACCTCCTTGCCGACGAGAACGGCGACGGTCTCCTCGACCAGGTCATGGGCGCGCAAGTGTCGTTCGGGTATGGCGCAGGCTTCCTGCCCGCTGAGACTCACAGTCCCTCCACCGCCCTCATGGAAGTGAGCAACTGCACCGAGATCGGCAACTTCGACATCAACGGGGACGGCTTTCTCGATCACATCGACGGACATGGCGCGACGTCCTACGGACGCTGGATGGTGCAGTTCGGGAACGGCGACAAGTTCAATGCCACAGCGGTCGCCTTCCCCGTGCCGAAGCAATCCGATGGCGCGTACGCGTCCCAGTGCCTGGAGGCCACGGGTCTGCACCCAATCACAATGTCCGAGACACTTCGCGACGTCGACGGGGATGGGGTGGTCGACTACGTCACGTACCTTGGCATGTTTCTGAATCTCGGGGCGCGCACCACCTCCACGGATCCGAACCTCCCGAGCGCGTCGCTCCCGGGTTTGCTGCTGCGCGCGACCGACCCGCTGGGCGGCGCGGTCGAGTTCACCTACCAGGGCGTCCCGCAGATGAAGGACGCGAACGGGAATTCGGCCAACCCGGGCTTCGGCATCCCGAAGCCGGTCGTGAGTCGTGTACGGTATCTCGACGGGCGCGCCGGAACGCCGTCGATCACGAACACGTACCAGTACGCGGGCGGGACGTTCGACTACGCCGAGAAGGAGTTCCGCGGCTTCGGGACGGTGACGGCCACGCTCCTCGAGGCGGGCCAACCTTCGACCACGATCGTCTCGACGCGGCGCACGGACCGCACCTGCGCGTTCGCACTCTCCGCGCAGGAGGTCCGCTCCGGCACCGCGGTCATCAGCCGCGAGTCGACGGCGTACGTGACGAAGACCGGCGGAGGCACCTCGGTGCCGTTGCAGTGGGGAGCCTGCCTGCCGTCCGTGCGCCTCGTCGAGTCCGTCGAGGGCAACGAAGCGACGAAGAAGGTCCGGCGAACGAGCTGGGACTACGGAATCCCGATCAACTCGTTTTACAACGTGGTCGCACTCAGCGAGATGGGGGAGTGGAACTCTGCGACGAACACGGACGTTCCCGGCGACGAGCGCGTCACCTTGTACGCGTACGCCATTCCCACCACGGTGTCGTCGATCGTCTCGCGAGTTTGGATCACGGACGTGTTGGACCCCTCGTGGAACGTCGTCGCCAGCACGCGCAACTGCTACGCCTCCGGCTGCGGATCGGCGGCGGCCGGGGGTCAGGTTGTCGCCGTTCAGCAATGGCTCGAGGATCCGACCGCGAACCCCGCGATCACGTCCGGCTACAGGACCGTCGCCTCGATCGTGTACGACGGCTGGGGGAACCCGACCCAGAACACGGGCGCCGTGACGACGGACGACCCGAACGGCCTTCTGTCGATGATCGGGTACGACACGACCTATCACACGTTCCCGATTTCGATCAGCCAGGGCTCGGACACCGCGACGCCGCTCGTCACGACGCTGAGCTACACGGGCTGCGCCGCGGGCTCGCCTCCGCCGGCGCTCGGCTTGCCGTGCAGCGTGACGGCACCTGGTGCTCAGGTCACGAACTTCCAGTACGACCTGTTCGGCCGAGTGACTCGGGTCGACAAGCCGGCGTCTGTATACGCCGAAACGCGGGCCTACACGCTGCCGCCGGCGTCGGGCGCGGGCCAGACGATCCTCGAGACGCGGCAGATTCGCTCGCAGAAGCCGGACCTCGTCTTCAAGACGTTCCTGGACGGACTCGGTCGCACCTACCGCGACGAGTCGCCGGGAAAGCAGAGCGAGACAGTCGCCGTTGCGCGGACCTTCGACGACCGCGGCCGCGCGCGGACGGAGACGCTCCCGTTCATCACGGGAAGCGGGATCGTCCGGACATTTTCGTACGACGCGATCGGACGACTGGACGGCGTCTTCGATCCCGACGGCATCACGACGCGCGCGATCAGCTACGCGCCCTGGAAGGTGATCGACGAGACCTACTTCGGCTCGGTCAGCGCGAGCAATCGGAAAGAGCGGAAGGAGTCGTCGACCGACGGCCTCGGCCGACTGGTGCGCGTCGCGCAGTACGAAGATGCGGTCGCGGCCTCGACGCCGTATCTCGTGACGGCGACGTACGATGCCGCGGATCGGCTGATCCAGGTCCGCGATCCGATCGCGAACAACTCCGCGCTCTGCAATGGCCTGGATGCCCAGTGTCAATCGCAGCACCACGTCACCGATCTCGTCTGGGACACGCTGGGCCGGCGCGTCCGGATCCAGGATCCCGACTCGGGCGCGTGGGTCTTCCGCTACGACGATGCCGGTCTCTTGAAAGAGCGCACGCAGAATCCGGGCGCGAGCGCACGTTCGCAGTTCTTCACCTACGACGGTCTGCAGCGTCTCTCCGTGAAGACCGTCTCGCCCAGCGGAAACGGCTCGACCAGCGCGATCTACACCTACTCGAGCGCCGCGAACTCGAGCTTCGGCCGGCTGACGGTGGTGACTCCGGGTTCCGGGACGAAATACACCTACGGCTATGACGCCGCCGCGCGCCAGAATTCGGTGCTTCAGGTCACGGCGGGGAAGGGCTTCACGTCGACCTGGGTCTTCGACGAGCTCGATCGAGTCAGCAAGCACACGTTTCCGGACGGCGAGGCGTTCAACTACACCTACGACGGCACGCGCCTCGCGACGATCGCCGGCGACTCGACGAACCCCGCCTTCCAGGGAACGGTTCTAAAGCAGGCGCAGTTCGATGCGCTCGGCCGCATCAACTCGCTCGACATCGGGCAAACCGCCGGCGGCGCGGCCATCGCGTCCGTCACCTACGGGTATGACGCGAACGCCCGCCTGAACCACGTCGTCGGGACCCCGGGCACGGTGGATCTGAGCGTCAGCTTCGACGGTCTCGGTCGACTCACTACGCAGACGGGGTTCCTCGGAACGGAGGTGGTCAATCGCAGCTTCACCTACGACGGCCTGAGTCGGCTCAAGACCGCGACGGGTCCGTGGGAGAAGAGCACGGGAGGGCCGGCTTTCGTCACCTGGACGTACGCGTACGACGCGATGGGCAACCTGCGCACGCAGACGAGCGACCGCTCACCGGCGACCCAGCGCGACAGCCGCACGTGGTCCTACACCGACGCCTTTCGCCCGCACGTCCTGAGCGCCTGGGCGCAGAACACCCAGCCCGCGCAGACCATCACCTCGAACGCCTACGGCGAGCCCGCGACGGTCGCCTACGCCGGGCAGGGACAAGACACACTTCTGTGGAACGCGCAGGGGAAGCTCTATCAGGACAAGAACTCGAGCTACAGCTGGGACGCGTTCGACCAGAACACGCTCGTGGTCACGGGCAGCGGCTCGAGTCAGACGTCGATCGTGCGCGTGGGCGACGACTTCGAGTACGACATCGGCGCGGGCCGCGCGGACAAGTACTTCTCGGTGGGCGGCGTGCGCATCGCGGCACTGGCCACGAACTACGTCGCCGGAGCCGCGTCGATCCCGCCGGTGCTGCGCCCGGCGTTGCGCGGACTCGAGCCACTCGCCGCGCCGCTGGCCGCGGGCTTCCTGCTGCTCGGCCTGGTGAGTCTCGCGAGTGTCGCGACTCGCAAGCGCCCGCCCGTCTGGGTGTCTGCGCCCGGCGTCGGCGTGCTGTCCCTCGTGCTGGTGGCGATGCCCTTCCAAGCGTACGCCGCGACGCTCGGTTCGGGGGGACCCGGGACGTTCGGGCGGCCCGCGGAGCCGTTCCTCGCATACATCACCGACCACCTCGGCTCGGTTCGAGCGGTCGTGAACTCTTCCGGGACGGTCGTCGAGACGCGCGACTACGATCCATTCGGCGGAGACACCGCGCACACAGGCACGTTCTCGGTGCAGCACCGCTTCACCGGCCAACCCGCCGACGACCAAGCCGGCGGTCTCTACAACTACGGCGCGCGCTTCTACAACCCGAAGTGGGGGAGGTTTCTGTCGCCGGATGAAGTGACTCAGGGGTTCGACTCACAGGGATTGAATCCATTTGCGTACGTCGAGAACGGGCCGACTAGTAACGTCGATCCGACCGGCGAAATGATCATCGATGGCTGGAGCTTCGGCGCGTGGAGCATCTCGACAATCGAGAACAACGATATCGAAGGGCGCGGCACGACCTCCAATGGCGGGACGACTTCGGTCACGTTGGCTGAGGCAATGGGTCTTGGAATCGCCGGGCACAATGCGCAGATTCGAGCCGGGGAGGTGGAGAGCGCGGACGCAAAGATGCAAGCTGAGATCGACGCCGAGTTGGGGAAGGCTGGCGTCGGCCAGGGCGGTGCACCCGGCAGCACATCCACATCCAGCGCGTTTGTTTGGCCAGCCGCAGCGAATGTGGTGGCGGGTGTCGAAGGTGCAGCCGGTGCGGGAGAGGCGGCCGCGGGGGGAGCAGCAGCAAGCGTTCTCGTTGCGCCTCTCGCAGCGATTGCCACTCTGTTCGGGGGGCTTCTTTACCCGAGGGAGGTGGGCGACGGCACACTGGTTTTCCGACACTATACGACCAATGCCGCCCGGCAGCAGATCATGGAGGGCGGCGGCTTCCTCGATCCGGCCTTTGGCAGTGGTGGGAAAATCTACGTGACACCAACCATCTACAAGAGCGGAGCCGAGGCACGTCACGCACTTGAGCTTCGGTTGACACCAAACGGCTACTTCGAGATTCCACAATGTCGCCTTCCGGGACTCACGCCGGAGCCTCCGACTTCGGGCGGGGGCATCCAGTTCACGGTCCGCCATCGCGTCGACGTGAAGGGATTGCGTTGGACACTGATCGGCCCATGAGGAGGGAATACCTCGTCTGCTACGACTATGGCCAAGGTGGCGTCTGGGGTCTCGTCCGGGCGGAGACGCCGGAGGAGATTCGGACGAAGTATCCGGAACTGCTGGTCGCGCCTAGTCGACAACCGTGGATGACAGACGAGTGGATGTCGGCGATCGAAGAGAAGTCTGCGTACGATCTTGACGAGAAGCCGCGGGGCTTGCTGGCAGCGATTCTCGCGCAGCGGATCAGAGAATGAGCACCTGTACTCCGAACGCTGTGAAGTTCGCTTTGGCTCGCCCGAGATCTCGCGGGCCTTCGGCCGCGGCCTGCGCGTATGCTGCCGCAGAAGATTCGGGGTCGGAAGCGAGCTGATTTGAGCTCAGTTCAGAGCCGAGACGAGCGCCGCGACTGAGTCGCTCGCGTAGTGCTAAATCGACTGAATGCGGGCGAGCCAACCGTCTGCGTATAGTCGAGTGCTCGCTCGCGAAGCCGGAGTTCTCCGACGCAAACGGCGGCGCGATGCGAGCGACGCCACCGCAGTCTCCCTCGCGGTCGCGACCCCGCCGCGCGGAACCTGCATAGCTGTGTCGTCCAACCCCGACCGGCATTCGGTCCCTGGGAGAAAAGCTAAGGAGCGACGGGCGCCGTCACGTGGACGTACGCGTACGACGCGATGGGCAATCTGCGCACGCAGGCGAGCAATTGCTCCCCCTCGAACCTGGCGGACAACCGCACGTGGTCTACACCGATCCGGTTCGGCCGCATGTCCTGAGCGCCTTCGCGCAGAACACCCAGCCCGCGCAGACCGTCACCTCGAATGCCTACGGCGAGCCCGCCACGATCGCGTACGCCGGGCAGGGACAAGACACGCTTCTGTGGAACGCGCAGGGGAAGCTCTATCAGGACAAGAACTCCGCCTACAGCTACGA
>JBGQIB010000026.1:0-38772 GCA_041498295.1 bacterium
CGTCTGTGACTCGCATCTTCGGCAGGCGCCGGTTGGTGCGGCGGTCCTTCACGATCACAGGCTCGCCGCCCTTGCCGAAGACCCATTCGTCGGACCAGTCGCGCATCGCGGTGAGCAACGGGAGCAGCGCCTCGCCTTTCGGCGTGAGTCGGTACTCGGCGTCGACCTTCGCAAAGATCTCGTGTGCGACGAGGCGCGAGAGGCGGTCCGACAGGATGTTCTTCGCGATGCCAAGGCTCGCTTCGAAGTCGCTGAAGCGGCGCGTGCCGAAGAAGGCGTCACGCACGACGAGCAAGGTCCACCAGTCGCCGAGCGCCTCGAGCGCCTGGGCGATTCCGCAGTTCATGTCGGCGAAGCGCTTGCGTCCCATCGGCGGGCATTGTAGCGCCGATTTCGCCGCGGTTGCATAAAGAAACTACGCCGGGCTATCTTGCGCATGTGAGCGAATGCGTGGCCGTCGTGACGGGCGTCGGGCCGGGAACCGGCGCTGCCCTCGTGCGCCGCTTCGCAGGCGACGGCTACCGCGTGGCGATGCTCGCGCGCGACCGCGGCCGGCTCGAGAAGCTGGCGGCCGAGATCCCGGGAACGTCGCCCTTCCCCGTCGACGTCGCGGACCTCGACGCGCTGCGCAACACGCTCGCACGCGTGCGCAGCGAGCTCGGCGCGCCGACCGTGCTGTTGCACAACGCGGTCGCGGGGGGGTTCGGCACGTTCGATACGGTGAAGCCCGAGGAGCTCGAGCAGCGCTTCCGCGTGAACGTGACTTCGCTGCTCGTCCTGGCTCAGGAGCTCGCGCCCGGCATGGTCGCGGCCGGGGGCGGCGCGATCGTCGTCACGGGCAACACGTCCGCGTGGCGCGGCAAGGCCGGCTTCGCGGGTTTCGCGCCCACCAAGGCGGCGCAGCGTATCCTGGCCGAGTCACTCGCGCGGTCGCTCGGGCCGCAGGGCGTGCACGTGGCGTATCTGGTGATCGACGCGGTGATCGACGTGCCCTGGACGCGGCGCGCGTTCCCAGATCGCCCCGACGACTTCTTCATCCAGCCGGCCGGAATCGCGGACGCCGTACACCATTTGGTGCACCAGGAGCGCTCGGCCTGGACCTTCGAGCTCGACCTTCGGCCTTTTGGGGAGAACTGGTAGACATGCCTGCGACGAGTGAGTGGACTTCGACGGCCTGCATCCTGTGCGAGTGCAACTGCGGCATCGAGGTGCAGCTCGGCGGCGACGATGGACGCCGCATCGCGCGCGTGCGCGGCGACGACGCGCATCCGATCTCGAAGGGCTATGCGTGCGAGAAGCCCTCGCGCCTCGACTTCTACCAGAACGGCCCGCATCGCCTGACGAAGCCGCTGCGCCGAAGGGGTGACGGCACCTTCGAGGAGATCGACTGGGAGACGGCCATTCGCGAAGTCGCCGCCCGCTTCGCCGCGCTGCGCGACGCGTACGGCGGTGAGTCGATCTTCTACTACGGAGGCGGCGGCCAGGGGAATCACTTGCCCGGCGCGTACGGTCGCTCGACGAAGTCGGCGCTCGGCATGCGCTACCAGGCGAGCGCGCTCTCGCAGGAGAAGACGGGCGAGTTCTGGGTCGCGACCAAGATGGTCGGCGGCTACTCGCGCGGCGACTTCGACCACTGCGAGGTGGCGCTGTTCATCGGCAAGAACCCGTGGTTCTCGCACAGCATCCCGCGCGCGCGAGTCACGTTGAAGGAGATCTCGAACGACCCGAAGCGCACCCTGATCGTGATCGACCCGCGCCGCACCGAGACCGCCGAGATGGCCGACGTCCATCTTCAGGTGAAGCCCGGCGGCGACGCGTTCCTACTCGCGGCGATCGTCGGCGTGATCGTCCAGGAGGGACTCGTCAAGCGCGAATGGCTCGCCGCGCACGCGGACGGACTCGCCGAGGTGCTCCCGCACCTCGAGACACTCGACGTCGCGGCCTACGCCGAGAAGAGCGGCGTACTCGAGTCACTGATTCGCACGACCGCGCGGCGCATCGCGACCGCCGAGAGCGTCGCCACCTTCGAGGATCTCGGCGTGCAGATGAACCTGCACTCCACGCTCGTCTCGTACCTGCACAAGCTGCTCGTCCTGCTCACGGGCAACTTCGGCAAGAAGGGCGCCGGCTACCGGCCGAGCACCTTCGTGGCGCTCGCGGGCGGAGGCGACGACGGCCGCAAGACGCCGGTCACCGGCGCGCGCATCATCGGCGGACTCACGCCGTGCAACGTGATTCCCGACGAGATCCTCACCGACCATCCGAAGCGCTTCCGCGCGCTGCTCGTCGAGAGCGGGAATCCCGCGCACTCACTCGCGGACAGCACGCGTATGCGCGAGGCGTTGGCAAAGCTCGAGCTCGTGGTGGTGATCGACGTCGCGTTCTCCGAGACCGCGCGGCTCGCGCACTACGTGCTGCCGGTCGCGAGTCAGTTCGAGAAGGCGGAGGCGACGTTCTTCAACTTCGAGTTCCCGCACAACTACTTTCACCTGCGCAAGGCGCTCATGGAGCCGCTGCACGGCCTGTTCTCGGAGGCCGAGCTGCACGCGCGCCTGTGCGAGGCGCTCGGCGCGCTGCCGCAAGACACTGTCCTCGCACTGCGCTCAGCCTGGGGCGATGGGCGCCTCGCGTTCCGCGCGAAATTCTTCGAGCTGATCGGCTCGAACCCGCGGCTGCTCGGCGTCGCGCCCGCCCTGCTCTACCGCGCGATCGGCGACCTCCTGCCCAAGGGCCTTGCCGAGGGCGCGGCCGTCTGGGCGCTGTGTCAGCTCGCCGCGCCGCGGCAGCTCGAGTCATTCCACCGCGCCGGCTTCAAGGGCGAGGCGGCCGACGCCGCGGACGAGCTCTTCGACGCGCTGCTCGAGAGCAAGAGCGCGGTCGTGTTCTCGGTCGACGACTGGGAAGAGAGCTTCGCGCGCGTGCACACGCCGAACAAACGCATCCAGCTCGCAATCCCCGAGCTGTTTCCCGAGCTCGACTCACTCGCGACGGAGCCGGCGCCGGCCGCGAGCCTCGAGTTCCCCTTCATTCTGTCCGCGGGGGAAAGGCGCTCCTTCACCGCGAACACGATCTTTCGCAACCCCGAGTGGCGCCGCAAGGATCGCGCGGGCGCGCTGCGCATGAATCCCGACGACGCGAAGCGGCTCGGACTCGACGACGGCGGGCTCGCGCGCATCTCCACCAAGCGAGGCAGCGCCGAGGTGCCGGTCGAGCTCTCCGACCGCATGCAGCAGGGTCACGTCTCGCTGCCCAACGGGCTCGGCGTCGACTTCCCGGGCGCGGAGGGCGCGCGCACGAAGACCGGGGTCGCGCCCAACGACCTCACCGCGAGCGAGGATCGCGACTGGCTCGCCGGCACGCCGTGGCACAAGCACACGCCCGCGCGCGTGGAGGCCGTGTGAGTCCAGCCGCGGCCGGCGCGCCCGTGCTACGCGTGTTCTCCTATCTCCCGAACCCGCGGCTCGCGAAGGCGACGATCGCGGCGCGACTCTGCGGGGTGTCGCTCGAGGTGCGCGGCGCGAACGCGCGCGAGCTCGGTGGCTGGCTCTGGGACTTCGACGCCCGCCCGCTCGCGTCCGATGAGTCACTCGACGCGACCGCACGCACCGCGCACACCGGCTTCGGCGGCACCTTGCACAAGACCGACGCATTCCTGGCGGCGCACCCCTTCGGCACCGTACCGGCAGCATTCAGCCCCGACGGGAAGGTCGGGATCTTCGAGTCGAACAGCATCCTGCGCGCGGTGGCGCGCCTGGGCGCCGAGAGGCTCGAGCTGTACGGGGCCGGCCCCTACGGCGCGTCGCGCATCGACTCCTTCCTCGACGCGAGCTTGGTCTTCGCCCGCGACGTGCAGCTCTATTTGCTGAAGCTCGCCGCGGGGAAGATCAAGGCGCCGACCCACGAGCGCGCGCGCGCAGCGCGCGACGCGTATCTGGGCGGGATCGAGCAGGCGCTGTCCCCCGCGCGCGCCTTCATCGTCGGCGACTCACTCACCCTCGCCGACATCTGCTTCGCCGCCGAGCTCGCGCTGTTCTCGGCGGAGCGCGTCCACCGCAAGGTGCTTGCGGAGGCAACGCTCGAGCCGCTCTGGGCCGACGAGCTCCACTCGTCGTTCCCGCGCGCCTTCGATCACTTCGCGCGCCTGTGCGCGCACCCCGCCTTCGCGCCCGACCTCGCGCCGTATCTCGCCAAGCTCGCCGTCGCCTAGCGCCCCGCTTGAAGATCCGCGCGCGGAAAGGTTACATGGGCGCATGGCCATCACCGACGGAACCGAGCTCCTCGACCCGCAGCGCTATGCGACTCACGGCTACCCGCACGAGCTGTGGACCCGGATGCGGCGTGAAGCCCCAGTGCACTGGTGCGAGCCGGTCGAGCTCGTGCCGTTCTGGGCGATCACGAAGCACACGCACATCTGCGAGATCTCGAAGCAGCCCGACGTGTTCATGAGCGGCAACGGCATCGTGCCGGCGACCAAGGAGGTCGCGGAGCGGCTCGCGCGCGGCGAGCGCGGTCCGTTCGACATGATGCAGACGATCATCACCATGGACCCGCCCAAGCACCGCAAGTACCGCAAGGTGGCGAGCCCGTGGTTCACGCCGCAGGCGCTCGCGCGCATCGACGACGTGGTGAAGGCGAGCGCGCGGCGGCTCGTCGACCGACTCTACGACGCGCAGAAGAACGGCGACGGCACGTTCGACTTCGTGACCGAGATCGCGGTGCAGCACCCGCTGCGCATCCTGTGCTCGATCCTCGGCATTCCCGAGGCCGACGAGCCGCTGGTGCTGCGACTGACCCAGCAGCTGTTCGCCGGCGAGGATCCCGAGTTCAAGCGCTCCGAGGCCGACCGCGACGAGGCATTCCGCGCGCTCGGCATCGAGTTCCTGCAGTTCTTCGGCAAGATCATCGCCGACCGGCGCGCGAACCCGAGCGGCGATCTCGCGGGCGTCCTTGCGAACGCCGAGATCGACGGCGCGCGCATGGGCGACCTCGAGACACTCGGCTACTACCTGATCACGTTCACCGCGGGGCACGACACCACGCGCAACAGCCTCGCCGGCGGCATGCTCGCGCTGGTCGAGAACCCGGGGGAACGCGCGAAGCTGCGCCGCGACCCCGAGGGACGCGCCGCCGACGCCGTCGAGGAGATCGTGCGCTGGTCGACGCCGGTGAACTACATGATGCGCACGGCCGCGAGCGACTACGAGCTCGGTGACACCAAAGTGCGTCAGGGCGAGCGCGTGCTCTTGTTCTACGCCTCCGCGAACCGCGACGAGGACGTGTTCGAGGCGCCATTCGCGTTCCGCATCGACCGCCACCCGAACCCGCACCTCGGCTTCGGCATCGGCGAGCACTTCTGTCTCGGCTCACACCTCGCGCGCCGCTCTCAGCGCGCGCTGTTCAGCGAGCTCGTCGGCCGGCTCGAAGACGTCGAGCTCGCCGGCCCGCCGCAGCGCCTCGCCGCGAGCTTCGTCGCCGGCATCAAGCACCTGCCGCTGCGCTACCGGCTGCAGCCGGCGGCGGGGCGGCGTTCGTAGTTAGATCGCGCGAGTCACCGACACTCACTCACTCCGCGAGCAGCGGGCCTGCCGCTTCACGTCCTGCACGCTCAGGATCTTGCCCACGCCGTACAAGTAGCCCTTCTTGCCTGTGACGGCGCCCCTCAAGTCGGCGGGATCTGCAATCGATCGATCGGGACACGATGCGGCGAGCGCTGGTTCTGGCGCTCCTGGCGCTGGTGCTGGGGGCGGGGTTCGTGCTGTGGAAGTACTTCCCGGAGTACTTCCCTTGGGGCCGCGCTCCGCAGAAGGTCGCCGCGCCGGTGGAGCCCGAGCGCCCGATCGCGCCGCCGGTCGCCGAGCGGCTCGCGCGCATCGACACCCGGCTGCGCCTCCCGCCCGACCAGCGCGCGATCGCGGCGATCGGCGACGTACGCCGTCTGGTGCACGGCGGGCCGATCGCGGAGGCCGAGGTCGAGTACGCCTCGGGTAGCTGGAAGGTCGCGTACGCGGGCGAGCGGCTCGCGGTCCTGTCGCCTTTCCCGCGCTTCGACGCGCTGCTGGCCCTGCTCGACGAGTGGGCGGCGAAGGAACGCGGTCGGCCGGGCGCGGTGCAGCTCGATCCGGATCCCGCGATCCGCCCCGAGCTGCAGGCGCTCCTGAACCGCTTCGACGACGCGGCCGCGTTCGAGCTCCTGGCCAAGATCGACGCCGGCTGGCGCGGCGGGAAGACGACCGTGGGCGATGTCCTGGCCGCGACCGACGCGCTCGCGCAGCTCTGCCTGGTGGTGCCGCGCGACTTTCCGGCTTCGGATCGACTCGCGGCGCGCGCGCTCGCGAGCCTGGCGCTCGCGCGACAGGTCGCGCCCGACCGCGCGGTGCGCGCGGAGGTCTCGCTGGCCTACGCGCTCGGCTACGTATCGCACGCGACCGCGCTCGCGGAGCGCCTGCCGCGCGACGAGCCGCTCGCGGCGTTCGTGCGCCGCGACTTCGGCGCGCTCGAGCGCGTGGCGGAGTGGAGCGAGTCGGGCGACGTCCAGTTCTACTACGCCGCGCGCCTGGTGCGGGCGCGCTCGCCTGTGGAGTGGATCGCCTGGTACCGCAAGCAGAAGCCCGAGCGCGCGCTGCGCACGGCGATCGTGCGCACGGCGCTCGATGAGCGCGATCGGGCGCTCGGCGACTTCGTGCCAGAGCTGTACGCGACGCTCCTGCTCACCCAGTTCGCCGTGCCGCTTGCGAAGAGCGCGCCACCCGAGGCGGCGCTCGCGCAGTGCGAAGCGCTGGAAGGCAAGCTCGCGGAGAGAGCGCGCGGATTGCGCGGGCCGTTCGCGGACGCGGTGCTCTACCGGGACTCGTACCGCGCGGCGTGTCTCTCCGCCGTGTACCGCAAGCTCGCGTACTTCGTCGAGGCGAAGGGCGCGCCCGACGCCGCACTCGCGCTGGCGCGCAAGCTACCCGAGGCGAATCGGGACCTAGCGGACCTGCGCGATTGGACAGAGCTCGTCGCCGCCGGCGCGAGCGATGCCGGTGCGCCGGCGCGGCTCGCGCAGGCGATCGGGGCTCGGTCCGCGCTGGGTGTCGAGCCCAGGCAGGCGCTCGCGCGCAAGGCGATCGACGCGCTGGCGGCCGACGACCCGCAGCGCAGCGAGATCGCCGACGCGCTGGCCGCGCGGCTCGACTCGCGCGCGAGCGGGCGGGTCGCGGCAGGCGACCTCGCGCGCGAGGTGTTCCTCGAGCCCGACCTCGAGGAGCGCCTCTACGCGGCGGCGCTCGACCTCGACCGGCTGGAGCGGCCGCTGCTCGCGGCCCGCCTCGCGAGTTTCCGGCGCAACTGGCTGGCGCTCTGGTCGATGGCGGAGTCGGACGCCTTTCGGCCCGACGAGCGGATGGCTGCGTTGGAAGGGCTCGAGCGCCAGAAGCCGCTCGAGGCGACGCGCCTGCGCCGTGGCTACGAGCGCCTCTTGACCGAGAACGTCGGCTCCGAGCCGCTGCGCCGGCAGTTCGCGCGCTACCTGGAGAAGGGGCTCGGCAAGCGCAAGGCCGCGCGCGAGGTGCTGCTGCCGATCTTGGCGGCGCACGAGACCTTCGATCCGTCGTCGGACGCCGCTGCGGGGATCATCGCGCGTCTCTACCGCGAGGACGGCGACCCGCGCTCGGCGTGGGCGCTGCTCGAGCCGCGCATCGCGGGGCAGCGCGTGCCGTACGAGGCGGCGCGGGCGCAGGTCGCGCTCGGCGACCTCGCGAGCGCGGAGCAGATCACGCGCGAGGCCTACGCGCTGTACAATCACTCGCTCGCGCCGGCCGCCGAGCTCAGCGCGGTGCTCTGGGAAGCGGGCCGCAACGCCGAGGCCGCCGACGTGATCGCGAAGTTCCCCGTTCCCGCGTCCGACACGGAACGGTGTTGGCACTTCTGCCGCGCCTTCGTGCGCGTCTTTCGCGGCAAGCCGCCCGCCGAGGTGGAGCCCGCGTTTCGCGAGCTGGTGGCCGCGCGGGTCGACACCGAGCTCCTGCTCGGCACGATCGACACGTACCGCGGCACGGCCGAGCCCGAGACCGCGCTCGCGCTCGGCAAGCTCCTGGAGGATAGCCTCGAGGCCCGCACCGAGACTTACAAGACACTGAAGCAGATGCGCGGCGAGCGGGAGGCGACCCAGTGGCTGATGCCGAAGATCCGGCGCGGCGAGCTCGCCGCAGCTGCGAAGGTCTTCTACGACCGCCGGGCCGACGAGCTCCTCTGGAAGCTCATCGAGGATCCGGATCGCCAGAGCGAATCGGCGACCTGGCTCTTGTGCGCGGCCGCGTTCGTGCGCGAGGACCGCCGCAACCCGTCCCATGCCTCGGCGCTCGCCGCCTACTTCACCGCCCACCAGGCGACGCTCGACGAGCAGCTCGGCGCGGCGCTCGCCGGGCTGACCGAGCCCGAGGTCCTGCTCCAGCGCCTGCGCACGGAGAGCGAGCTCAGCCGGGTCGCGTACTACTTGGGGGCGAGCGCCGAGGGGGCGCGCGACCTGCGCGGCGCGCTGCGCATGTACCAGCTGGCGCGCTCGTCGCGGCAGAAGACGCCGTCGCGACAGCTGGCGCACGAGGCGGTGACGCGGATCAACGAGCTCGACACGAGCTTGGACGCGCTCGCCGCGGACCCGCCCCGGAACACGGTCTTCGCCGCCGGCTCCTGACTCAAAAGTACCCCCGCATGAGTCGCCCGACCCACTCGGGCACGCGTGCGCCGGGCGCGGAGTCGAGGGACGGAGTTGACGACTCCCGGCAGCACAGCGGCGTTCCTAGTCACTTCACGCGCTCGACCGACTCCGATCAAAGCGCCGGCGAAGTGACTCGGATCGGCGAGTGACTCGCTCGCTGCTCACCCGGACGTTCCGCCCCTCGGAGGCCGGCGCCGCTCCTCGGTCGCGCAGCGGTGCGCGCACTCTGGCTTCGCGGCCCGACCTCGCGCCGTATCTCGGCAAGCTCGGAGCGGCCTGGCTACACCACTGACTCTCGCGCAGGGGTATCCTGCGCGCATGCACGCGAGCGCGCGACGCCTGCGGCCGCTCGACCGGGTCCTGATCGCGACCCTGGTCCCCTTCTTTCTCGTCGTGCTCGCGCTGCAGCTCCGAGAGGGCCTGGCGACGGGCATGGCGGGTTTCCTTGCGCGGATCTCTTCCGCGGGTGCCGGCGACTTCCCGGTCGTGGAAGAGTTGGGTCCGACCTTTCTCCCGCGGGTACGCTCTGGCCAGCCAGAACGGGCGCACTCTTCTCTCCACTGCGCACGGGGACTTCGCGGCCCTCGCCGGCGGCGAGAAGCTCCTTCCCGCGGTCACGGCGCTCTGGGACCGGCTGCTGCCGAAGCTCAAGGCGCTGGCCGAGCGAGCGCGGACATCATCCTCGCGACGTGGTCGCTGAACACGCCGTCGACTCGCAGCGCGAGCATAGCCGCGAGACTCGCCTCGTCCTGTGTGTCCCACGCGAGCAGCTTGCGACCGGCGGCGCGGAACTCGGCCGCGAGCGGCGCACTCCAGTCACTCCAGTGCAGGTTCAGCGCGTCGATGTCGAGCGCGGCCATGCGCTCGGCGCGCGCCGCGGGTGGCGTGCGCATGTGGACGAGGCGCGTCGAGTCGACCAGGCGAACGCACTCGGAGAGCGCGCGCCACGGCGCGACCTCGCGCCAGTTGTAGTGACACAGCCAGAGTCGCGACTCCACGCCCGCGCGTCGGGCGACGCGAATCACTTCGGGCGCCGCATCGGGATCCTTCACGTCGAGCGACAGCTCGAAGCCGCGACCCACTTCGGCGTAGAGCTCCGCCAAGCTCGGGATGTGGGCGGGCAGCTCGGCGCGCGGCGCCGAGCGGATCGCGCGCCCGTCGGGCAGCTCGCCGTCGTGGTCGAGTACCGCGACGCCGTCGGCCGTGCACCAGACGTCCGACTCGAGCCCCGTCGCCCCCAGCCGCAGCGCGAGCGCGAACGCCTCGAGCGTATTCTCGCGCGCGTCCGCGGACGCGCCGCGGTGCGCGAAGCCGATGCAGCGCATGCGCGCAGGGTAACGCGCGCGGGACCCGGCGAGTCGATCCAGGAGATGACTCTTCGCACGAACGTCCTCCCGCTGGCGCTCGCCGGCTGGGTGGGGATGCCCGGCGAGGTCGCGTGGAGAAATGCCAGCGATCTCGCGGAGTTCGCGCGTTTCCGCGCTCCAACGCACGGGCCGCGGACCGCCGTGGGAACTCCGAGATGTCGTGGCCGCCACGACATCGCGCGGTTGCAACGGGGCGCGAGTGTCGGGAAGCTGCGATCCGCATGAGTCGCATCCGATGAGTCGATCCCCATGAGCCGAGACGCCTGGTGGCAGCCAGAGCGTTTCGCGCGCCGCCGCGCCACGCTCGAAGCGCGCGCGCGCATCGCGACCGCGCTGCGCGCTTTCTTCGCGAGCGAGGACTTCCTCGAGGTCGAGACACCCGCGCTGCAGGTCTCTCCCGGGCTCGAGCCACACCTGTTCGCGTTCGAGACTCGGCTCCGCGACCCGCACGGAGGGAGTCCGCGCGAGCGCTATCTGCGCACGTCGCCCGAGTTCACGTTGAAGAAGCTGCTCGTCGCCGGCCTGCCGCGGATCTTCGAGCTCGCCCACGCGTTCAGGAACGCGGAGCGCTCGTCGACTCACCACCCCGAGTTCACGATGCTCGAGTGGTACCGCGCGGGCGCGAGCTACGAGGCGCTGTGGCGCGACTGCGAGGCGCTCCTGCGCGTGGCGGCGGACGCGGCCGGGGCGAAGACGCTGCACTGGCGCGGCACAGAGTGCGATCCGCGCGCGCCCGCGGAGCGACTCACCGTGACCAATGCGTTCGCCAAACACGCCGGTGTAGACCTGGCGGAGCTGCGGCGCGCGGGACGCGAGCCCTTCCAGGACGCCTTCTTCCGCTGCTTCCTCGAAGCGGTCGAGCCCAAGCTCGGCGTCGGGCGCGCGACGTTGCTCGTGGACTGGCCGATCGAGCTCGCGGCGCTCGCGCGCGCGAAGCCGGGCGAGCCGGCCGTCGCGGAGCGGGTCGAGCTCTTCGCTTGCGGGCTCGAGCTCGCGAATGGCTGGAGCGAGCTCACCGATCCCGTCGAGCAGCGGCGCCGCTTCGAGCGCGACCAGACCGAGAAGGCGCGCCTGTACGGGGAACGCTATCCCATCGACGAGGATTTCATGGCCGCGCTCGAGCAAGGCCTGCCGGAGAGCGCGGGCATGGCGCTCGGCTTCGACCGACTCGTGATGTGCGCGACGGGCGCGGAGCGCATCGACGACGTGCTCTTCGCGCCGCTGGACGACGGATGAAGCGGACACTCGAGATCGCCGAGCTGCTGAGCGCAGGGCTGGTGTCGCCCGAGCGCGCGGACGCCCTACACCAAGTGGCGTCGCGCTGGGCGGTGGCGCTCACGCCCGGCCTCGCGGCGCGCATCGACCCCGCCGACCCGCTCGACCCGCTCGCGCGCCAGTTCGTGCCGCACGAGGACGAGTTACTCGTCGGGCCGGACGAGCTCGGCGATCCGATCGGCGACCTCGCGTTCCGCGCCGTGAAAGGCATCGTGCACCGCTATCCGGATCGCGTGCTGCTCACGCCGACGCACGCCTGCGCCGTCTACTGCCGCTTCTGCTTCCGCCGCGAGCGCGTGGGCCCCGGCGGCGACGCGCTCGCACCCGCCGAGCTCGAGCGCGCGCTCGACTACGTCGCGGGCGATGCGCGCATCTGGGAAGTCATCCTCTCGGGCGGCGATCCGCTGGTGCTCGCGCCGCGCCGGATCGAGGCGATCGTGCGCCGGCTCGGCGAGATCCCGCACGTGCGGGTGATCCGGGTGCACACGCGCGTGCCCGCCGTCGACCCCGAGCGAGTCACGCCGGCGCTCGTCGCCGCGCTCGAATCGCCGAAGGCCGTGTGGCTCGTGTTGCACGTGAATCACGTGCGCGAGCTCGACGGCGCCGCGCCTGGCGCCATTGCGCGCATTGCGCGCGCCGGTGTCCCGATGCTCGCGCAGACGGTGCTGCTCGCGCGCGTGAACGACGATCCCGTCGCGCTCGAGGAGCTGTTCCGCGCGCTCGTCGCGCTGCGCGTGAAGCCCTACTACCTGCATCACCTGGATCTCGCGCCGGGCACGGCGCGCTTCCGCACCTCGATCGCGGCTGGACAAGCGCTGGTCGGCGGGCTGCGTGGCCGTGTCTCGGGACTGTGTCAGCCGACGTACGTGCTCGACATCCCGGGCGGCGCGGGCAAGGTGCCGATCGGGCCGAGCTACCTCGGGGAGACGGATGCGGACGGCACGCGCGTGGTGAGTGACTGGCAGGGCAAGCCGCACGCCTACTCGGAGCGGGATCCGGAGCGCGGCGACGCCTAGTGGCCGCCGATCACAGCTCGAACCACACGTGCGCTTGGCCGGTGCCGACCGCGTTCTCGTAGTCGGAGAGCGCGACCCCCTTCGCGTGGCAAGCCAAGCCGCCGAGCGCGCCCACCATCATGAGGTAGTGCGCGAAGAAGCCCTCGGGCGCGAGCGCGCTGTACTCGGGATAGAGCTCGATCACGGCGCGGTGGTCGCCAGCGCCCCACAGCTCGAGGATGCGCTGATCGAACAGTCGCGCCGCGTCGGAGTGCACGTTCTGCGGGTCCCACGCGCCCTTCTTCAGGATCACGTCCATCGGCCAGAAGCGGTGACTCATGCCGCCAGACGCGAACAGCGCCACGCGGTGATCGGTCGCGCGCACGGCGCGCGCGAGCAGCTCGCCGAGCCCGAGCCAGTTGTGCAGCTCTCCCGTCTGACACACGCCGACGGAGAGCACGCGCTCGTCGCGCCGCAGCCAGTGCAAGAGGTTCAACGTCGCGTAGTGCACCGGGAGGTGCTTCGAGGTCGCGTTCGTGAATCGCACTGCCGCGGCGCCCGCGAGCTCCGCGACCTTCGCCGCGAGCGCCGGCGCGCCGGGGTAGTCGTACCTGTAGTCACAGATCAGGGTCGGCAGCTCTTCGGAAGTAAACGTGCCCTCGAAGTGGTGCGCGCCGGCGACGACGTGCTCGATGGTCGTGAGCCAGTGCGTGTCGAAGACGACGAACGTGTCGACACCCGCCGCGTCGAGGCGCGCGCGGTATGCGGGGATGCTCGTGACCAAGGTCGTGTCTCGCCCACGCCCCATCCGTTTGCGCAGCGGTTCGGGCGCCATGATCGCGGGCTGGTGACCGAACAGCGAGGCGGCGACGATCTCACCCATGGGGGCCTCCCGATGCGAAGTCGATGCTGGCGCGACTCACTCGCTCTTCTCCTCGAGGAAGCGGTCGACGAGCTTGCGGCTGCGCTCCTTGGGCGAGAACAGATGAGCGAGCAGACGATTGCGCGCGGCGGAGGCGAGATAGAAGCGCTCGTACTGCTCGCCGCGGCTGCCGAGCGCGCTCGCCGCGAAGTCCCAGCCCAAGCGGAATACGCGAATCCGTGTCTCTGCCGACGCTCCGGCCGCGCCCTGCAGATACTTCGCGATCAGCGGCCCGAGCTCCGGGTCGCGAATCTGGGCCTCGGTCGGCGTCGCCAGCAAGTTGTGCGAGCCGACGAGGCGCAGGATCTCGTTCACGCGCGGCATCCACGCGGGCAGGAAGTGGCGCAGCTGCGCGAGCGGACCGCCGTTCGGAAACCACACGCCGTTGCCCCACTCGAACGCCTCGGCCTCGGCGGTGCGCAGCGCCGCGCGCGTCAGCTCCGCGTAGCCGAAGATCTCGCCGAGCAGCTCCGACGTCGCGGGTGACTTGTCGCCGATCAGCTCCGCCATGCGGCACGCGAGCCCATAGGCGAACTCGAGCTTGGTCTGCGCGCGGATCATCGTCTGCTGCATCACGTTTGGATACCAGCCGGTCGCGAGAACCAGGTTGTACACGTCGACGTTGCCGTCGATGAAGATGCGCTCGCGCGGGACCTCGACCTCGTCGAAGATCACGAACGCGTCCTGTTCGTCGAAGCGGCTCGAGAACGGATGGTCGAAGCGGTTCGTGCCGCGCGTCGTGCTGTCGCGACACAGGAAGCGCAGGCCCGGGGTCGCGCACGGAATCGAGAACGCGAGCGCGTAGCACTGGCCGTCGACCGCCGGGATGGGATGACCGGGATACACGGCGATCTCGTTCGAGAACGGCGCGAGCGTCGCCAGGATGCGCGCGCCGCGCACGACGATTCCGCGCGCGGTCGACTCGACTTTGTGTAGGGCCACGTCGCCGCCGCCGGCCGCGATGTCCGGGAGGCTCTTGTCGATCGTCGGGTGGATGATCGTGTGCGTGAGCGCGAGGTCGCGGCGGCGCATTTCTTTCTGGAAGCGCACGAGATTTTCGGCGCCCGCCTCGTTCCCGAACGCGCCCCACTCGTCGCTGCGCCCCGCGAAGCCCGCGAACGTGACGTTCATGTAGTCGGGCGTGCGACCCATGACGCCGACCGTGCGCTCCGCGACGCGCTCGAGACACACGCGGCGCCGCTCGAGATCCGCACGCGAGCGCGGGATCACGTGACTGACGTTGATCGGCTCGCCGGTCTCCGGATCGGGTGTGAGACACACGGCGGCGTGCGCGTGCTGCAGGTCGAAGATCTCGGCGAGCAGATGCGCCGCGCCGCGGAGCGCGGGATGCGCGGTCGGATCGCTGACACGCTCGCCATCCAGCCAGAGCTCGCGGCCGTCGCGAAGACTCTGCAGAAACTGCTCACCCGTTCTGGCCATCTCCTGACTTTACTACGTTCGCCTGCGGCTCACTGCGCGCGCGTTCCGCGCTTGCCGGCTCGGCTCGGGACGGCCCTCGCCTCGCCTTACGCCGTGGCGAGTTCCAAGCGATGGGATTGCGCTCGCGCCTCGAGGCGCAGGTCGCGCAGCAGGTCGATGCGCTCGAGGCAGCTGCCGCAGCCAGCGACGCCCGCGGTCATCGGATCCTTCGCGACCGCCACCGGGAGGCGCAGCTCACGCATCACGAGCTCGGCGAGACCGTCGAGCCGCGCGCCGCCGCCGGCGAGCACGATGCCGTTCTGCGCGATGTCCGCCGAGAACTCGGGCGGCGCGTCCTCGATCACGATGCGAATGGCGTCGACCAGCGAGGCAACCGCGGGTGCGAGCGCCTCGCGCAGCTCCTCCGCGCGCACGCGCACGACGCGCAGCGCGCCGGTCACGCGGTCGCGCGCGTCGATGCACACGTCGCGGTGATCCTGGCGCGGCAGCGCGCAGCCGAGCTGTTCCTTCAGCGCGCGCGCCTGCGCGATGCCGACTTCGACGTCGAGCTTCTTCTTCATCCAGGCGCGCACCGCTTCGTCTAGCTTCGCGCCGCCCACGCGCATGGTGCGCGCGTGGACGACACCGGAAAGTGTGACGACCGCGACCTCGGTCGTGCCCGCGCCGATGTCGACGACGAGCTTCCCGCCGCGCTCCGCCGTGGCCACGTCCGCGCCGAGTGCCGCCGCCATGGGCGCCGCCAGCAGATACACTTCGCGCGCACCCGCTCCGCGCGCGGCCGACACCAGCGCGCGTCGCTCCACCTGCGTGAGCTCGCAGGGAACCGAGAGCACGACCCGCGGTCGGCGCAGCGCCAGACGATTGCGCGCGTGCAGGATCAGCGCGCGCAGCAGGACCATCGCGCCTTCGTAGTCCGCGATCGCGCCGTCGCGCAGCGGGCGGACTTCGGCGATGGACTCGGGTAGGCGCGCGATCGCGTCCACCGCGTAACGGCCGACGGCCCAGATCTCGCCGGTGCGGCGGTGGCGCGCGACGACCGCGGGCGTGGTGAAGACCTCGCCGGTGCGGCGGCTGATGACGCGCGCGTTTGCGGTGCCGAGATCCACGCCGAGATCGGCGGAGAACAAGCGGCCGAGGGAGAACGTTCGCTTCTGTTCGGGCATTCGGGCCTCCGTGCCCGGGGCATGCTGCAGCCTCCGTGCCCGTCGATCGGGAGCGCGCAGCCGTCGCGCAGGAGTGTGTCGCGACTCCGCGGTTCGGCTCGCCGATGGCAGCGCGCGCGAGCTCCGAGGCGCAACGCGATGCTGTGTAACCGACTTCCACCGTGATGCGGCGGAACGACTTCACAGCCCGAGCCTCAGGGCGCCTCCAGCCGGCCCTCCAGCTCGCGCAGCTCGTCTGCCCCGAGCTTGCGCCAGCGCCCCGGACGCAGCGTCCCGAGCTCGATGTTCATCACGCGCACGCGCACGAGCCGCTTCACGCCGAGCTCGAGCGCCTCGCACATGCGCCGGATCTGCCGGTTGCGGCCCTCCGTGAGCACGAGGCGGAACACGCGGGTCGCGAGGCGCTCGGCCACGGCGGGCAGCGTCTTGCGCCCGTCGAGCTCGATGCCCGAACGCATGCGCGCCAGCGCCCGATCGGAGACGGGCCGGTCGATCTCGACGACATACTCCTTCTCGTTGCCGTGGCCCGCGCGCAGGATCGCATTCACGAGCTCACCGCGGTTCGTGAGCAGGATCAAACCCTCGGAGAACTTGTCGAGCCGCCCGACGTGGAAGATGCGTTCGGGGTAGTTCACCGCCTGGATGATGTTCTCGGGCACGCGCGGGTCGGACGTGCACTCGATGCCCGCCGGCTTGTGATACGCGAGCACGACCGCCTTCTTCTCGCGCACGCGCAGCGGCTTGCCGTCGAGCTCGATCCGGTCGCCGTCTCCGACCGAGTCGCCGTGCACGGCCAGGCGGCCATTGATGCGCACGCGCTCCGCGGCGACGAGCTTGTCGGCCTCGCGCCGCGAGCAGATGCCGTGATCCGTGAAGTAGCGGTTGATGCGAATGCGGAGATCGTACCGGACCTCGACGTCCTGCGCGTGGTCGATCTCGAATAGGAGGGGCGCCGCCCGAATGAGTCAGTGAGTCGGCGGCCAAGGTTGCGGAGTCGGTGGCGCGGGCAGCCCGCGATACTCGAGCGCCACGACGACCAGTCGACGCTGGATTTCCACGAGCAGCTCATCCGCGCGGACGTTGTAGTTCCGGTGAATGTACGGACGCCGTTCTTCACCTCATAGTCCAGGTTCCGGCTGTCGGCGTAGTGCACCGAGATGTCCTTGTCGTAAAAGACCTCGATCACCATCGTCCAGGAGTCCCGCAGCATGCTGGCACGAATACGGCCGGGTGACTCCTCATCTAAGATGCACTCGTACGTCGCGAGCGCTTGAATGATCGCGGCCCGGCTCTGCTCTGGGGTCGGCCCCGCCGCGGTCCGCGGCGGGGCGGCCAGCGGAACCATGGTGCACCCGGTCACTGCGCCCAGCGTGAGCGCGAGACACAAGGCGGTCACTGAGAGCGGACGCGAGCGACTCCCCATGCCACGATTCTCACTGGGCGCCCCTCGGAGGAAAAGCGCGCGAGCCGCGCTGAGCTAAGCTCAGCGTTCGATGGGGAGCGAGTTCAAGGCGCGGCTGGCAGCGCGCGTCCAGGCGACTTCGGCGCTCGGCACGGTGGTCGTGCTGGGCGAGGCCGCGCTGATGCTCACGCTCGCGAGCCACGTGCCGGCGCAGGTCGCGCCGATCTTTCTCGGGGTCGGCGCGTCGCTGCTCGCGCTCTTCGCCGGAGTCGCGCTCACGGCGATCCGCGGCTACGACCTCGCCGGCGGGACGCTGCGAGTCGCTCGCCCACTCTGGTCGACGAGTCACTCGCTCGCGGGACTGAAGGGCGCGGCGCGCGATCCGAACGCGCTGCTCGGGTTCACCCTGCGCGGCTTCGGCAACAACGGCTTCTTCGCGCTGAACGGCTGGCGCAGGGTCGAGCCGTATGGCTGGTGCCGCGTGCTCGCGACCGATCCCGAGAACGCGGTCGTGCTGTGCGCCGCGGAGCGCACGTACATCGTCACGCCAGATCGGCCCGACGAGTTCGTGCAGCAGGCGCTCGCGCTCGCGAGGCCCGCTCGCTAGTCACTTCTTCGCGTCCTCGAGCTTCACTTCGTCGACGCTCGCGTCCGGCTTCGAGCGACACACGCCGACGCGGCCGTCGGCCAGCTTGAAGTCGACCATGATGCGACCGTCCTGGCCCTTGTACTTGCCGCGCACCTTCACGGTCGAGGCCTCGACCCCGGCTTGCTTGGCCGCGGCTGCCTGACACTTGCCGACGAAGTCGGGCGCCTGCGTGGCGTCGGCGGCGACGGCGAGCGCCGGCGCTGCGAGAGCGACGGTCAGGAGCAGAACGGCAGTTCGAGTCACAATTCCCCCTCGGGCACTCTAGCGCCCGCTGAACTTCGGCCGGCGCTTCTCCCCGAATGCGCGCTGGCCTTCGCGATAGTCGTCGGAACGAAAGCACGCTTCGACTTGCTTCGCGACCCCTGCGAGCTCGCGCTTCGCCGGGTCGCGGCGCCACTCGCGCAGGGAGGCCTTGCAGGCGGTGATCGTGAGCGGCGCGTTGCCGCGAATCGCCAGCGCGAGCTCGCTGACTTCGGCCTCGAGTCGCACCGCCGGCACGACGCGATTCACAAGCCCGATCGACAGCGCTTCGGCGGCAGAGAGACGGCGCGCGCTGAACAGAATCTCGGCGGCCCACGCGCCCCCTACGACGTTCGCGAGCGCCTCGACTCCCCCATAGCCGTAGCCGAGGCCTAGGCGGGCGGCGGGTACACCGAACTGTGCATCGTCGGCGGCGATGCGGATGTCGGCCGCGAGTGCCGTGAGCAGGCCGCCGCCCATGCAGTAGCCGCGAATCATCGCGAGGATCGGCTTCTCGAGCGCGAGCCACGCGCGCCCCGAGTCGGCCGCGGCGCGGTCGTAGTCGGCGCGCGCCTCGGGCGAGGTGCGCAGTTTCGCCGAACTCCGAGATGTCTGCGCCGGAGATGAACGCCTCCGTGCCCGCGCCAGTCAGCACGACCACGCGCACCTCCGCGTCTTCCTGGAGTGACTTCAGGAGCTTCGGCAGCGCGCTGCGCATCTCGACCGACAGCGCGTTCCGCTTCGCCGGATTGTTGAACGTGATGCGCGCGACGCCGTCCGCGACGTCGACGACTAGCTTCTCGGTGCCGGTATCGTGGTGACTCATACGATTCCCCTCCGGCGCAGGTCCGCGATCTTCCCGGCGCCCAGGCCGAGCTCGCGCAGGACCTCGTCGGTGTGTTGTCCAGATTCGGGAGTGGGCGTGCGCACGCTCTGCGGGGCGTCCGTCATGGTGACTGCGTTTCGGACGACGTCGATCCGGCCGAGAGTAGGGTGCTCGACGGGCGCGGTCATCGCGAGATGCAGGACCTGCGGGTCGGCGAAGACCTCGTCCATCTTGTAGACCGGCCCGCACGGAACGCCGACTTCGTTCAGCGCGTCGATCCACTCCTGTGTCGGGCGCGTGCGCAGGCGCGCGGCGACGAGCTCGTTCAGCCCCGCGCGGTTCTTGAAGCGCTTCCCGGGTGACTCGAAGCGCGGGTCCGACGGCAGGTCGGGCAGGCCGATCACTTTGCAGAAGTTTCGCAAGAGCCGGCCGCTCGGCCCGGCGATGTTAACGTAGCCGTCCGCGGTGCGAAAGCAGCCCATCGGCAGGAACTGGGGGTGGTGATTGCCCTCCTGCTCAGGGACCACGCCGTCGATGGTCCAGCGCGCAGCCTGCAGGTCCATCATCGCGATCATCGATTCGAGCAGCGACGTCTGCACCCAGCGCCCCTCGCCCGTGCGCGCGCGGTCGTGGAGCGCGACCAGGATGCCGACCGCGAGATACAAGCCCGCGGACAAGTCACTGACTGGAATGCCGACGCGCGTCGGCTCGGTCCCGGGCAGGCCCGTCACGCTCATGAGTCCGCCCATGCCCTGCGCGATCTGGTCGACTCCGCCGCGCTCCGCGTAGGGGCCGTCCTGACCGAAGCCGGAGATCGAGCCGTACACGAGTCGTGGGTTTCGGCGCCGCACCGTCTCGTAGTCGAAGCCGAGCCGGTGCTTCACGGGCGGGCGCATGTTCTCGACCAGGACGTCGGCGCGCTCGACGAGCTCGAGCAGAATCTCGCGGCCTTCATCGGTCTTCAGATCGAGCGACAGCGCGCGCTTGTTGCGGTGCAGGTTCTGGAAGTCGGAGCCGTGGCGGCGCTCGCCGGCGACGCCGAGCGCCCCGCCGGACTCACTCTCGCGCACTGGCGGCTCGATGCGAATCACGTCCGCGCCCCAGTCCGCGAGCTGGCGCACGCAGGTCGGGCCGGCGCGCGCGACCGTCAGATCGAGCACGCGGATGTCGTCGAGCGGCATTCGAGTCACGCTACGCATCCCGCGGCAGGCCAAAGAGCTGGCGCGCGATCACGAGCCGCTGCACTTGCTGCGTGCCTTCGCCGATGTCCAAGATCTTCACGTCGCGGTACAGCTTCTCGAGCTGCGCGTCGTTGCGCACGCCGGCTTCGCCCACGATGTCGAGCGCCGCCGCGATCGCGCGGAACACGACCGGCGGCGCGAACAGCTTCGCGTACGACGCCTCGAGCGCGTTGTCTCGGTTCTGGCGCGCGAGCCAGACCGCATGCATGCAGATGAGTCGGGCGGTGTGCAGGCCGCGGCGAATCTCGGCCAGCCGCTCTAGCGCGCGTCGGCGCCTGTGCCCGTGACTCGGATACTCGGCGCGCACGAACGCGAGCGCGTGGTCGTGCGCGGCGCGACCCATGCCCACGCCCTGCGCGGCGTGCAGCGGGCGCGTGAGGTTGAACGTCGCCATTGCGCCGCGGAAGCCCTTGCGCGCCTCGTAGCCGGACTCACCGCCGAGCAGGTTCACGCCCGGCACGCGCACTCCGTCGAGCGCGAAGCTCGCCGTCTCGTAGCCGCGCGAGCCCATCTTGTGCTCGATCTTCAAGAGCTCGAAGCCGCGGGTACCGCGCTCGACGACGAACGCGCGGTGCCCTTCCCGTCCCGTCGCCGGGTCCACCGTCGCCCACACCACGACCCAGTCCGCGCGCGCGCCGTTCGAGCAGAACATCTTCGCGCCCGACAGCAGCCAGTCACTGCCGTCCTTGCGGGCGCGCGTCTGGATGCGCGCGACGTCGCTGCCTGCGCCGGGCTCGGTGAGCGCCATCGCGCCCCAGTGCGCGCGCGAGTGATCCGCGAACGGCGCGAGAAAGCGCTCGCGCTGCTCGGGGGTGGCCATGCTGCGCAGGGCCGCGCCGCCGAGGCCGGGGCCCGGGAGCGACAGCGCGACGCCGCGGTCCCAGTACGCGCTCTCCTCCGCGGTGAGCAGCGCGCGCAGCGGCTTCCAAGTGAGTGCGGCACCACCATCTTCGGCATGGCGCTCGTGCTCGCCGACGATGCGACTCACGAGTCCGCCCTGGCGCGAGCACAGGAGATAGAACGGGTGATCGGCCGGCGGCGGATCGCCCGTGCGATCGCTCTCTAGCCCCATCGGCCGCATGTACGCGCGGCCGAGCTCGCGCACTTCGCCGAGCATCTCGCGCGTGCGCGGGTCGAGCTCGATCACGCGCGCGGCTCGCAGATGAAGACGGGGATGTCGCGGTCGGTGCGCGCCTGATAGTTCGCGTAGTCCGGGTAGTACTCGACGCAAGTCGGCCACACCGCGGCTTTCTCGGCAGGCGTCGCCAGGTGCGCCCGCAGCCGCAGGGTCTTCTCCTTGACCCGGACGTCGACGTCCGGCTGACTCACCAGGTTGTAGTACCAGGTCGGATGCTTCGGCGCGCCGCCGAGCGAAGCCACGAGCAAGACGCCTTCCCGGTACGGCACGTACATGAGCGGAACGTCGCGCCGCTTCCCGCTCTTGGCGCCGGTCATGCTGGCGACGCAGATGTCGCGGCCCGCGATGCGGCCCAGGCTGCGACCGTCGGAGGCGAGATAGCGCCGCGCGTTGAAGCGCGACACCGGTCCGACGATCAGTCTCATGATCCGCATCTGCCATTCGCTCATGGGTCGGGGCTTGGCCACTTCGAGTCTCCTATGTCAGGGCGTCCGGGACGTCGAGGACGAGCGCCGCGACGTCCGCCTCGGCCACGTCCCGTCCGCCGGCGAGCAGCGCCAGCATGCGCGCTTCGCGGAAGCGTTTCTCGGCCAGGTGATCGACGAGAAAGCCGTGACCGCCGAGGAGCTGGATGCCGAGGTCCGTGACCGTGACTGCCGCGTCGATCGCGCCGAGCCACGCCTGAGTCGCCCAGAAGCCCGCGTCCGCTGCAACGCGATCGAACGACGTGGCGGCGTCCCGCACGGCGAGTCGCGCGCCGTGCAAGTTCGTCGCGGCGACCGCGAGCTCGAAGGCGTTGCCCTGGTGATGCGCCACGGCTTTGCCGAATACGATGCGCTCGGTCGCGTAGGCGATCGTCGCGTCGAACGCGGCCTGCGCCACGCCGAGCGCGACCGCCGCGCACCAGAGCCGTGCCCGACCGCGCACCGTGACACCGGTCTGTAGCGTGAGGCGCCAATCTCCGAGCGCGCGCGAGCTCTCGAGTGACGCCGACACGCCGCCCGAAGCTTGGAACGCGAGCGCGCGCGTCGGCTCGAGCGGACCCACGACTTCGAGCAGGCGCAACGCATCGCCCTCGCTCACGAAAACCCAGCGGAGCGGCGGCCAGCTCGGCGCCCAGGCGACACCGCGCGCTGTCGGCCCCTCGGGATCGACGACGACCAGGGCCGCCTGCGCTTCGCCCGCGAGACACGCGCTCGCGATCTTGCGCGCGAGATCCAAGTCGGGGCAGGCGGCGAGCGCGCCCGCCGCCATGCCCGGCTGATCCGCCGCCGCGAGCCCGCCCGCGTCGCCCACGGCGAGTGTCTCGAGCAAGACCACCTTCGCGAGACACCCCGCCGCGAGCCCCCCGAGCTCCGCCGGCACGTCGAGCTCGCGCAGCGCGAACTTCTGCAGCACGCCGAGCACCGCGCCCGACCACTTCCCCGCCTTCTCGCTCGCGCGCGCCGCCGGCGCCAGCTCCTGCGCCGCAAACCGCACCGCCTCCTGGCGCAGCTGCTCGACCTCTTCGGGCAGGGCGAAGTCCGTCACGGCTTCGACTCTACCAGCTGTGCGCTCGCGCTCGCGCGTCCATAATTGTCGGATGAAGTCGCACGCGCTGACGCTGCTCTTCGTCGGATCTGTCTCGTCGCTGCTGCTGGCGGTCTCGCCCGCACGCGCGCTCACCGTCTACACCGAGGCGAGTAACCGCGATCTCTCGAACGACGGGCTCCATCCGACGTCGATCGCCGTCGCGCCCGGCTCGAATCAGGTGTTCGGCACGACCGGGCGCTCGGGCGCGATCGACGTCGACTACTTCACGTTCGTCGTGCCGAGCGGCTATGCGTGGAGCGCGCTCGAGTTGCTGCCGGGCACGGTCGCAGGCGGGTCCCTCTCCTTCATCGGGCTCGAGGCCGGCAACGAAGTCACGGTGTCAGCGAGCGCGGCCGATGCGACGGGCCTGCTCGGCTGGACCCACTACGGCAGCGGAGCGATCGACGCGGACCTGCTTCCCTTCATGGGCGCGCCGAGCCTGGGCTCGACCGGCTTCACACCCCGCTCGCGGCCGGCGCGTACGCGCTCTGGGTTCAGGATTTCAATGTGGGGACGTTCGCTTACGGGTTCGACGTGCAGGTCACACCGGTGCCCGAACCGGACGCCGCGGCGCTGGTTCTCCTGGCGCTCGGAGTCTCTGCACTCGCTGCGGGAATTGTGAGCCGACTTTCCGATTCGCGTCGTATCCTCGCTCGATGAAAACGAAGCTGCTGCTCGTTGCGGTTTGGGTCGGCTCCGCTGCCCCTGCCCTCGCCCAAGTGGTCGTCGCGCCTGCGGGGACGATTCAAGGCACGACGGCCAGCGTGCCGGCAGGCACGGTCGAGAAGTACCAGGGGATTCCCTACGCGGTGCCGCCGCTCGGAAGCCTGCGCTGGAAGCGGCCCGTCGCGCAGCCGCCATCCGGTACGACCATCGACGCCACGCTGCCCAGGGCCGCGTGCGCGCAGCTGCTCTCCACGACCAGCGCGAACGACTGCCGCGACAACACCAGTCAGACGAACGGCACCCTCGTGGGCAGCGAAGACTGTCTGACCCTGTCGGTCTGGCGACCGGCAGCCGCGGCCACCGCACCGCCACGCAAAGTCATGGTCTGGATCCACGGCGGCGGGCTCGTGACCGGCTGCGCGAAGGACGGGCTCAGCGAGGCCTCGGACCTCGCGCTGCAGGGTACACCAGCCGGTGACGGGCAGATCGTGGTCGCGCTGCAGTACCGGATGGGGCCGATGGGCTTCTTCGCGCTGCCCGAGCTGCAGGGCGAGGACGCGAATCTCTCGGTGGGCAACTACGGCCTGCTCGACCAGGTGCTCGCGCTCCAGTGGGTGCACGACAACATCGCGGCGTTCGGCGGCGACCCGAACAACGTGACCATCTTCGGTGAGTCGGCGGGCGGCTTCTCGACGTACATGCTCGAGGCGTCGCCGGTGGCCCAGGGCCTGTTCAATCGCGCGATCAGCGAGAGCGGCGGGTACGGATCGGCGATTCCGCTGCAGCCCGGCGTCGGCGCGCCGTCGGGAACGTTCGGGCCGACGGCGACCGCGTTCCCGCGCGGCATCGCACTCGCGAGCGACGCGTCGCTCGGCTGCACCGATCCACTCACGCGCGTGGCGTGCATGCGCGGCAAGGCGGCGGCGGACATCTTCACCGCCTGGAATGCGGGCGGCACCGGCGGACTCATCGGCGGCGGCGCCGCGACCCCGTCGATCGACGGCTACTTCCTCACCGAGCAGGCGTCGCAGATGATCCAGGACTCGCCGACGCCGCCGCGCCCGCTCATGACCGGCTCGAACGCGAACGAGGCGACGGTCTTCACGCTCACGAGCCCGATCCTGCCGACGTTCACGGACTACGAGAATCTGATCCGCACCACGTTCGGCACGCCCGCGGGCAACATCATCTTGGGGGTGTATCCCTCGGCGGCGTTCGCGACGCCGATCGCGGCCTATCGGCGCGTAATCGAGGACATCCTGTTCGTGTGTCCGACGTTCGCGGAGGGAAAGCTGATCCACGACAAAGGCGGCGAGGCGCACGTCTACCACTTCGCGTATCCGGTGACGACCTTGTTCGGCCTCGGCGCCTTCCACAGCTCCGAGCTCTTCTACGTGTTCGGGAACACCTCCCGACTCACTTCGGTCGGCGCGACTCCCGACGCGGGAGACACTCTCTTGTCCGACGCGATGCAGACCGCCTGGACGAGCTTCGCGGCGAACGGCGCGCCGATCACGACCCCGCCCTGGGACGCGTTCGATCCGGGACCCGGCGGCCCGGCGTCGGCGGGCGGCGTACTCACCTGGAACCTGACTCCGGGGAATGCGCTCGCCAACACGTTCACGCCTTCGGGTTCCCTGCGCGACGGCCGCTGCGCGCAGCTCGCCGCGCTCTCCTCGACCTTGAATGCCGACTTCGACTCGTTCACGAACGACCGCGACAACTGTCCGTTCGCGACGAACTCCGATCAAGCGGACTCGGGCAGCGTCGCGGGCGGACCGTGGGACGGAATCGGCGACAAGTGCCAGTGCGGAGATACGAGCAACGACGGATCGGTCGACGCGAGCGACGTCACGGTGCTGCGCACGGCGCTCGCGGGCGGCGCGGCGCTCACGCCGGCCGGCGTCGCGAAGTGCCGCGTCGAGAGCGCGAGCGCCGCGTGCGACATCGTCGACGTGGCCGTGCTCCGGCGCCGCCTCACGACCCCGCAGTTGCCGCCGGGAATTTCACAGAGCTGCGCGGCGGCGAACCCGGCGTAAGCCGGCGGCGCTTTCGTAAAGCGGGCGCGTGGCGACACCGATACGTGTGGCATGCGTGCGATACGATTCGCCAGCTTCATTTCTCTCGGGTTCGTGCTGCTCACCGCCTGCGCACGGCCTGCAGCCGCGCAGACCTACATCTGGACGGACGACCATGGAGTCGTGCACGCGGCCGCCGATCCCAGTGAGGTTCCAGCAAACCAGCGCGAGAAGGCGCTGCGCGACGCCGTCGGCCGCCGCAACTCGGTGACGATCGCCCCCGCTGAGGACGCGGCCGTGCCGGCCGCACCGGCGCCGAGCGCCGGCCCCGAGAAGGCTCGGAAGCCGCCCGCGCCGACGCCGCGCTCCTTCGAAGGGGACGCGCCGGACATGAACGGCGGCGGCACGAGCCTCGATGCGAATCCCGAAGTGACTCCCGGTGCGAAGGGCGACGAGCTGAAGCCGAAGAAATTCGCCGGCAAGGGCCTTCCGCCGCCCGACCCAGGCTTCGAATGGAACTGCGCGACCGACCCCGAGGGCGGCCCGCCGAAGTGCGAGCAGTTCGAGAAGCGGAACAACAAGCGCGATCGCCGCGCCGCGGCGCGCAAAGCCGCGCGCGAGCAGCTCCACGTCGACGACCCGACGCAGGAGTTCGATCCGGACGTCGCGAAGAAGGTCGAGCAGCGCGCCGACGAAGAGTTCAAGAAGTCGACGCCGGTGCCAACCGCCAAGGCGCCCAAGCGCTCCGCGTCGGGAGACGACGAGGACGGCGGCAACAGTGAGTCATCCGACGATTCGGAAGACTGACCCTCAGAGATAGCGGCCGCTCGAAGTGGGCAGGCGGAGGGTCGCGCGCTTGAACCGGTCGACCTCGGCGAGCACGTCTTCCGTCGTGACTTCGGCCGGCGCCTCCGAGGCCGCGTCACAGCGGGCCTTGCGGCGCAGCACGGCGTGCATGAGCTGAACCCAGCTTCCGATCGGCGCTTCGCGGTTCTGCTCGATCGCGCGCTGCCAATCGAGCTTCGCGAACAGCTTGCGGCCCGCGCGTTTCTCCGCCGCGGCCGCGTGGATCTCGAGGGCCGCGATCACGTCGCCCGGCACGACCGGATTCACCGACACGATCCGCTCGAAGCGGCCGGGCTGGAAGTAGATCGGCGAGAGTGTGTCGGGGCGGCTGGTGCCGCCGACGGTGAGTGAACCGGCGACCTCCATGGTCGTGTCGATGAGCTCGAGCAGGAAGTCGGACAGCTGACTCGTCGGCAGATCCATGCGCGGCCCGCCCAGCGCCGGATCGTGCGCGAAGTCGAGCTCATCGAAGTAGGCCGTGACTCGCTTGATCTCCCCGAGAGTCTCGCGCCAGCCGCTCAATACGTCGCCCGCCTTGCCGCCCGCGTGCATGAGCTGGAGGGCGAGGCGCGCGACATGGATCTTCAGGAACGGCGTTTCGGTCCGACCGGCGAGCGCGGCCGCGAGCAGCGACTTTCCAGACGCCTCGGGCCCGATCAGCAAGAGCCCCGACGGCGCGAACGTACCCCAGCGGCCGTAGATCTCCGGCTCGGTGGCGGCGCACGCGTAGGTGAGCAGCTCGTCCTTCGCGTCCTCGAGGCCCCCGATGGCGTCGAACCCGACCTCGGGGGTCACCGCGAACTCACACGACCTCGCGACCGCCGGGAACTTGCGCGCGAACGGCTCCCACAGATTCGCCGCCCGCTTCCGCTCGATCTCGTTCACGTCGTCATGGTACTTCGTTCGGCTTCGGAATCGGACGGGCCATCCTGGCTGACTCTACCTCTCACGCACCGCGCGCCTGCGGCCCCTGCGGGCCTCGGCTTCCTGCAGCTCGGTCAGACAGCCTTGTGGGCGGTGACGCGCTGCGGCACAAAGCAGCCATGACGGACGCATCGGGACCGGTGGTGGCGTTGCTCGTCGGCGGCGGACCGGCGCCGGGAATCAATGGGGTCATCTCGGCGGCAACGATCGAAGCGCGCAACCGTGGCGCGCGCGTGATCGGCATCCTCGACGGCTTCGAGTGGCTGTCGCGCGGCGACACGAAGCACGTTCAGCCGCTCGAGATCCGCGACGTTTCGCGCCTGCACTTCCGCGGCGGGACGATCCTGCGCACCTCGCGCACCAATCCGACCAAGGACCCCGCGAAGCTCGAGAACGTGGTGCGCGCGCTGCGCGCGCTCGACGTGCGTTTTCTGATCACGATCGGCGGCGACGACACGGCGTTCTCCGCGAGCCGCGTCGCGGCGCAAGCCGGCGGCGCGCTCTCGGTCGTGCACGTGCCGAAGACGATCGACAACGATCTGCCGCTCCCGGGCGGGATCGTGACGTTCGGCTACGAGACGGCCCGACACGTCGGTGTGTCGCTGGTCGAGACGATCATGGAGGACGCGCGCGCGACGAGCCGCTGGTACCTGCTCGTCGCGATGGGACGTAAGGCGGGTCACTTGGCGCTCGGCATCGGCAAGGCCGCGGGGGCGACGCTCACCTTGATTCCGGAAGAGTTCGCGAACGAGAAGTTGAAGCTCGCGCGACTCGCGGACGTGATCGAGGGCTCGATCATCAAGCGCCGCGCGGGCGGCGACGAGAACGGCACGGTCGTGCTCGCGGAGGGAATCGCCGAGCTGCTCGACCCGGCCGACCTCGAGGGCATGGAGGACGCGGAGCGCGACGATCACGGCCACGTGCGCCTCTCGGAGCTGCCGCTCGGCGATCTGTTGAAGCGCGAGCTGAAGGCGCGCTTCCTGCGCCGGGGCATCGCCGTGAAGCTGGTCGCGAAGGACATCGGCTACGAGCTCCGCTGCGCGCACCCGATCCCGTTCGACGCGGAGTACACACGCGACCTCGGCTACGGCGCGGCGCGCGCCATCTTGGAAGGCGGCTCGAACTGCATGATCACGCGCCAGAACGGCGCGATCGTCGCCATGCCGTTCGAGGATCTCATGGATCCGAAGACCGGCCGCACGCGCGTGCGCCTGGTCGACATCGAGTCCGAGTCATACGAGGTCGCGCGCAAGTACATGATTCGCCTCGGACCGAGCGACGTCGCCGATCCGCTCTGGTTGCAGACACTCGCCGAGGCGGGCAACACGAGCGCAGCCGATCTGCGCGCGCGCTTCGGGCGCTGACGACCGTCGTTGCTAAGGAGGAGGCGCCCCGCTGGTTGCGGAGCGCCTCACTCTGGGGGTGTGAGAGCGTGCCGCCGCGTCGCCGGAGTCGGGTTATGGTGGGTGTCACCAGCGATCGGCCACTCGCCAAGGGAAGAGTCCGCCCTACACAGATCCGCGTCGGTGTCGCAGATCACCGCTCGCCATGCGCTCGCTGATGCGGCCGCACTTGCTCGGTATAGATGAGGGCCCGTTCGTGAAGGGACAGGCCGAGCCGGTGCCGCTCGTCGCCGCGATCTGCGAGGGCGCGGACCTGCTCGAGGCGGTCGCGCGGAGCGCGTTCCCGGTGGACGGCGACGGCGCCACCGAGTTTCTCGCGCGCTGGGTCGGCGGCCTGCGCGTGCACGCCAGCCTGCAGGGCGTGGCGCTCGGCGGGATCACCCTCGCGGGCCTCGCGCTGGTCGACGTGCGCGCGCTGTCCGACGCGCTGCGCGTACCGGTGCTCGTGGTCACGCGCCGCGCGCCCGACAACCCGCGCCTGCGCGGGGCGCTGAACGCCGCGGGCCTATCGGAGCGCTTCGCGATCGCGGAGCGCTCGCCCGAGGCGTTCGCTACCGGCGACGGCATCTGGCTCGCGCACGCGGGCATCGAGCGCGCCGACGCTCTCGCGCTGCTGCGCGCGTCCTGCGGCAAGGCGAAGCTCCCGGAGGCGCTGCGTATCGCCCACTTGTTTGCGACCGCGCTCGTGCGCGGCGAGTCACACGGTCGGGTGTGAGTCCCGCTAGAGCGATCGGCGGTAGAACTTGGTGTCGACCACCATGACGGGAAAGCTCGCAGGTAGCTCGGAGCGAGCGATCTCTTCGAAGGCATTCTTCTCGTAGAAGCGATGGGCGGCGAGGAACTTGGCCGTGGTTCCGAGATACACCTCGCTCAGCGCGCGAGCGTGACACCACTCAAGGAGGGTCTCGAGCAACCGCTTTGCGATGCCGTGCTCCGCGCCGCGGTGAGTCGCTCTCAGGAACATCTTGCGCAGCGCCGCCTGGTCGTTGCCGATGTCGAGGAGCCCGACGCTGCCCACCACCTCTCCGTCGGCCAACGCCACCCAGAAGTTTCCGGCACCGCGCTGGTAGAAGCCCGCGATGTCTCGCAAGTCGGGCTGAGTCTCGAGCGAGACGGGAATCTCGAACTCGGATTGCTGAATTGGAAGAATGACGGAGACGACGCCTTCCGCGTGTCGTGGCGCAAACGGGACGATCTCGATCACGGGGAGCTGTAGTAGCGGCCCGGCGTGGTGCCGAGCACTTGGCGGAAGCGCGAGATGAACGCGCTCGTGCTCTCGTAACCGACGGCGAGAGCGACCTCGGTCACGGATTCACCCGCGGCGAGCCGCTCGAGCGCTTGCATCAAGCGGAGTTGCTGCCGCCACAGGCCGAAGCTCATGCCGGTCTCGCGCAAAAACAGGCGCTCGAGCGTGCGCTTGCTCGCGCCCGCGCGGCGCGCGATGCGCTCGAGGCTCGCGGCGTGGCTCGGGTTCTCGCGCAGGAACGAAGCGGCGCGCTTCGCGCGCGCGTCGCGGGGTGCGGGCAGCTGCAGCGGGATGGCCGGCAGCGCTTGCAGCTGGTCGACGAGCAGGCCGATCAGATTCGCGTGCGCCGGCACCGTCCGGTAGAGCGGCGCTCGCTCGACCGCGTGCAGGATCAGCTCGCGCAGCAGGGGCGACACGTTCACGACCGAGCACTGACTCACGTCCGCGAGCGGCAGATCGCGCGCGAGATACACCGTGCGCATCTCCACCTCGCCGGACATCGAGATGCGGTGCTCGGTGTCGGGCGGCACCCAGACCGCGCGGTGCGCCGGCACGACCCAGGTACCCGCCTCGGTGTGCACCGTCATCACGCCCCGCGAGGCGTAGACCAGCTGCGCGGTGGGGTGCTGGTGCGGCGCCAGCTCGTGGCCGCTGGAGTACGTCGTCGCGAGGCCCCAGACCCGGATGTCCGCCTCCTCGGGAAGGGGCTGCAGGGATGAAACCTTCGTTTGTCGCAGGCTCGACATCGTCTGGCAGCATATCGCAAGCACGCCAGCCGCGTCGTCGCCTAGGCTCGCGGCATGCCCAACAACGTGGCTCACTTCGATCTGCACGCGGACGACCTGCCGCGCGCGCGGCGCTTCTACGAGAGGGTCTTCGGCTGGCGCTTCCGCCCCTGGGGGCCACCCGACTTCTTTCTGATCGCCACGGGCACGGACGACGAGCCCGGCATCGGGGGCGCGCTCGTCAAGCGACACCAAGCGGTGACGGGCGAGGGCGTCGGCTGCTTCGAGTGCACGATCGCCGTCGACGACGTCGGCGCGATCCAGACGGCAATCGAGGCGAATGGCGGGAGGATCGTGATGTCGAGAGTCACCATCCTGACGGTCGGCCAGCTGATCAAGTTTCACGACACCGAGGGAAACCTGGTCGGGGCCATGCAGTACGAGCCGGGGATGCGGCCTTAGCGTTTCGCGACGGCGGCGCGCAGGCGGTCCCACGCCTCGAGATAGCGTGCGAGATACTTCTTCCCGCTCGCCATCTCGCGCTCGACGAGCGCGCGCACGTGCGCCTCCTCGTCCGCGTACTCGAGCGTGGTGAAGTGACCCGCGAAGTGCGCCAGGCGCAACCACACGAGATAGGTCGTGAGCGCGTCCATCTCGTTGTAGGCCAAAATCTCGTCGAGCCTCCCGTCGAGCCAGAGGCGCGCGACGTCGTTGCCATCGACGTCGAGCTTCCCGGGAATGCCGCTCTGCACCGCGATCTCGTGCAGCGAGGGCACCGCCTTGCCCCAGCCGCCGACGATCTCCTTCAAGTCGACGTTCGAGTCACTGCCGCGCGCGAAGTAGTCGACACCGAGCCACGGCTTCTCGGGGCGGCGCGCGAACTCCGTGGCTTGCACGCCCAAGATCAGAGCGCGTTGGATCAAGATCTTGAGGTCCGAGTCGTGCGAGTTGTAACCGACGAGCTGCGGCCGGTTCTTTCCGAGCGCGCCGAGGAAAGTGCCGATCACGTTCGCCTCGCGCGCTTCTTCCTCGCTCTTCGGGTCGCGCGGGAGCGAGAGCAGGTTCAGAGTCGGCTCTTCGCCGCGCGCGCGCGCGCGCCGCTCCACCACGGCGATCGACACGATGCGACACACGGCGGTCTTCAGGAATGGAGTCGGGTCTTCGTCCGTCGCGCCGCCCGCGCGCCACATCTCGGCGAGCACCGCCGCGTCCGGTGTCGAGTCCGGCAAGCCGTGGAGCAAGCGCCCGGCGAGCGGGTCGGGCACCCACTCGAGGTCGAACGCCCAGACGCGCTCCTCGACCCCGCGGATCAAGCGAGCGCCGCCTCGATCTCCGCGAGCAGCTTCTTCTCTTCCTTCGACACGGTCGCGATCCCGAGGATCCCGCCCGCGGCCCGCGCCACCTCGCGCGTGCGCTTCACGATGTCGTTGCGCAGCGTCGCGTACGCGTCCTTCGGGAGCCGCGCGCGCAGGCTCTTCGCGTACGCCTCCCACGCGGGCCGCAGCTCCGCGCTGGGTCGCTGGTCGAGCCACTTCTCGACGAGCTGATAAGCGGTCGTTCCGGACTTCAAGCCGCGCTGCTCGGCCGCGCGCAGGATCGCGCCGCGCTCGTGCGTCTCGATCTTCCCGTCGCGCCAAGCCATGAGCACGAGCGGCGCGAGCGACAGCGCGGCCAGCGTCCCCGGCTCGACGCCGACCTCGAACAGCTCGTCGAGCACCTCGGGATCCTCGATGCCGGTCGACGCGGCGAGGTCCGACTTCTTCTGCTTCGCCGCTTCCTGCGCGCGCAGCTTCGCGAGAAGCTTCTCGTTCTCCTTGTTGAAGAATGCTTCCTCGAGCGCGCGCCCACGCTTCTCCAGATCGTCCGGCATTTCAGCCCTCCCTTGGCTCGCGCGGAATATGACCGCTCCGCGCGCGTGTCGCGAGGCCCGGGTGTGTCCACTATCGTGCGCTGCTGGACGATGAAGAAACCCGTGGGCCTGCTTAGCGGAATCGAGATTCGCGTCGAGGATCCGCTCGCCGAGCGGCGCATGCGCTTGGCTGAACGCGTGCCATACCTGGCCGCGGTGCTCACGCCGGACAATCCGTACCCCGAGGCCGGGCCGAACGGCGTGATCGAGGTCGCGACCTACAACGTGCACCGCTTCTCAGGCCCCGGCGGCGGCAGCCGCTGGGTGCCGGGCCTGGTCGCGGCCGTGATCGGCGAGCTCGCGACCGACGTGATTGCGCTGCAGGAAGTGCTGCGCCCGTTCGAGGAACAGGATCCGCTGCCCGCGATCGCGAACGCGCTGGGGTTGTATCTCGCGTTCGTGTCGACGCGCGTGCACCGCCGCGGCGAGCTCGGCAACGCGATCCTGTCGCGCTGGCCGCTCACTTCAGTGTTCGCGCTCGACCTCTCGTTCTCACGCCTCGAACGGCGCTCGGCGATCGCCGCGCAATTCGCGCGCGATGCGAACCGCGTCTCGATCGTCGCCACTCACCTCGCGCTCGTCGACCGCACGCGCGAGCGCCAGGTGCACGAGCTGCTCGACCACCCGCAGCTCCAGGGACCGACGGTGCTGCTCGGCGACATGAACGCGTGGCGCCGCTGCCCCGCGACGCGGCGGCTCGAGGACGAGCTCACGCAGCTACACCACAACACGGCCTGGCCCGCGACCTGGCCCGCGGCGCGTCCGGTGCTCGCGCTCGACCGCGTCTACGCGCGCGGCGCGCGCGTGGCGCGCGTGCGCACGCACAAGAGCGACGCGGCGAAGCGCGCGTCGGATCACTTGCCGGTGGTGGCGACCGTAGACCTGAACTTCAACGGTTCTGCTGACTGAGCCTGATTGGCTTCGTTCGCCCGCGGCTCACTGCGCGCGCCTTCGGCGCTTGCGGCCCGGGACGGCCCCCGCTGCGTCCGATTGGCTTCGTTCGCATGCTGAGTCGCGTGGGCCATCCGGGCCGATCCAAACTCTCATGCAGCGCGCGCCGTCGGCGCTTGCAGACGCGGCTCGGGTCTTCCGCTAGTCCGCGGAGTACACTGCGTCGATGCAGCGTGTACTGGTCGCGACTGACTTCTCGCCGCACGCGGATCGGGCGCTGGCGCATGCGCTGGAGCTCGTGAAGCTGTTCGGCGCGGAGCTCGAGGTTTTCACGTCCGCGTACGTGCCGCCGCAGGCGCTCGCCGCGATGGCGCTCGGCATGGCACCGGGCTTGGTCGACGACGCGCGCCGCGAGGCGGTGCAGCGCGTCGAGGCGCTCGCGGGAACCTTGCGCGCGCGCGGCGTGCGGGCGTCGAGCTCGACCTCGACGGAGGAACCGTCGACCGCGATCTGCGCGCGCGCGAAGGAGCTCGGCACGGACCTCGTCGCGCTCGGCACGCGCGGCCACACGGGCCTCGCGCACGTCGTCTTCGGCAGCATCGCCGAGCGCGTCGCGCGCACCGCTCCGTGCGCGGTGTTGACCGCGCACGCGGACTCACCCGCGCCGGCCGCGCAGCGCTGCGTGCTCGTGCCGACGGACTTCTCGCCCGACTCGGAGGCCGCGCTGGCCTGGGCGCGCAGCCTGGTGTCGCGCACCGGTGGGAAGCTCGTGCTGCTGCATGCGTACGACTTGCCGCAGCTCGCGCTCACGGGCAGCGGGCTCGCCGCGGCGGGCATCGAGAAGGCGCTGGCGGACTCCGCGCGCGAGAAGCTGGCAGAGCTGCGCCAGACACTGAACGGCGTCGAGGTCGAGACACACGTCTCCGCCGCGCGCCCGGACCCCGCGATCCTCGACGCGGTCGAGCGCCTGCATGCCGACCTGATCGTACTCGGCACGCGCGGGCGCACAGGTCTCGCGCACGTCGTTCTGGGTAGCACGGCCGAGCGAGTCATTCGCCGCGCTCACGTGCCGGTGATCACCTGCAAGAGCGGAGCGCGCCGCTAGCCCGGATGGCTCTTCAGGGCGAGTCCCCAGCAGAGGGCGACTGCCAGCGCCGCGAGTGACACGAGCGCGGCCTGCGCGAGCGGATGCGGCGGGCCGACGAGTCGCCGCGCGACCGGAACCCCGAGCACGACGCCCGACGCGAGCCCGAGCACGTGTGCGGTGAGATCGCTGCCGCGGCCGGTGCCGAGCATGGCGAGTAGGCCGATGCCGCCGGCGAGCGGCAGCCAGGCTTGGCCCCAGCGCAGACGCAGGCGGCGGCGACGCACGAGCTCGGTCGCCGCGAGCGCGCCGATCGCGCCGAAGAGCGCCGTCGACGCGCCGACCGAGACGTAGTGCGCGCGCTGCCACTCGGCCGTGAGCCAATTGCCGAGCGCGCCGGACAGGAGCAGGAGCATCGCGCCGACGCCCATTCCGTAGCGCCGCATCAACAGGCCGCCGAACACGGCGCAGGAGAAGGCGTTGCCCAGCGCGTGCGTCACATCGCTGTGTAGGGTGAGCGCGGTGACCGTCCGCCAGAGCTCGCCGTCGACGATCAGGCGCGCGTTCGCCGCGCCGCGCTCGAACCACGGATTGCCCTCCTGCCACGGACCGGTCCAGGCGTGGAAGCCGAGCAACGCGAGTCCGAGCCATACACCGGCATGTGTCACGACCTCGGGCACAGGCTCGGGAACGGGCGCGGCGGCGCGTTCGCGCTCCCAGTCGGCGATCGCGGCCTCGGCGCGCGCGCGCTCGGCCGCGGCCAGCCCGAGGCACCACCGGCCCTGCTCGGCGAACACGCGGTGCGCGATCCCGTCCGCCGAGAGCACGAGCGACCAGCTCTCCGCCTCGCGGCGAGTAGCGGCCGCGATGCGAGACTCGTCGCCGCTACCGGGATCCGTCATCGCGCTCGATCGCCGCGAACTCCTCGCGCAGGACGGCCATCGCCACCATGTCGATCGGCTGGCCGTAGCGCAGCCGGTGCGCGCGCAACACACCTTCGTGTCGGAAGCCGCAGCGCGCGTAGCAAGCGATGCCGCGCAGGTTGTCCGCATCCGCGATCAAAGTGACTCGCCTCAGCCCGAGCTCCTCGAAACCCAAGCGCAGCAGCGTGCAGATCGCCTCGCTGCCGTAGCCGCGGCTCCAGTACGCCTTCTCGCCGATCAGGATCGAGAGTTCCGCGCGCCCGTGCCGATGAATCGCGAGCAGGCCGACGTCGCCGATCGGCAGGCCGTCGTCGGCCTCGATGACGAAGCGGACCTCGGTCGGATCGGCGAGTACCTGGCGCAGCTTGTGCTCCAGCGCCGCGCGGCCGAGCAGCTCCGGCGGATCCTCGGAGCGGTGCAGCCAGTGACGCACTTCTGGATCGGCGTTCCAGCGCGCGAGCAGCTCCGCGTGCTCGAGGCGCTCCGGCACGAGGCGCAGGCGCCGCCCGGCGAGCGTCCGCGTCGCGATCACGGCCGAGTCACTTCCAGCCGCTTTGCGCGCCGGAGACCAGCGCGAACGGTCCGACCGGCCAGCGGTAGGCGTCGACCATGAGCTGGTTCACTTGCTCGCGCGTGGCGACGCCCTCCGACACGACGCGCTGTGCCTCGCGCAGCATCGCGAAATACACGCGGTTCGCGACGAAGCCCCAGACCATCGCGGTGTCCTTCACGACCACCGGGTTTTTGCCGCAGGCGCGCGCGACCTCGACCACCGTCTCGATCGTCGCCTGACTCGTCTGCTCGGTGGCGACGATCTCGGCGAGCTTCATCACGGGCGGCGGCGAGGCCCAGTGCCAGCCGAGCACGCGCTCCGGCCGCTCCGTCGACGCGGCCAACGCGGCGATCGGGAAGCCCGAAGTGTTCGACGCAAGAATCGCGGTCGGCTTCGCCAGCCGATCGAGCTCGCGGAAGACGCGTATTTTCAGGTCGAGCCGCTCCGGCACGCACTCGACGATCAGGTCCGCGGCCGCGGCCATCTCGGTCGAAGCGCTCCAGGTGAGTCGCGCGAGCGCCGCGTCCATCTGAGCGCGCGTGAGCAACCCACGCGCCACCGCGCGCTCGAGCCCGAAGCGGCCCGTCACGACCTCGCGCCGCCCGCGCTCCAGCGCCGCTTCGAGCACGTCGCAGCAAACCGTCTCGTAGCCGGCGGCGGCGAGGCTCTGTGCGATGCCGCTGCCCATGACTCCCGCGCCGATCACCCCGATGCGTAGCTCCGTCATGGCTCTCCTCCTGCGCGTTTCGAGCCAGGATACCCGACACCCCCGTGGGTCGCGTACGCTGTCGCGATGCAGCTCGTGACTGCCGCCACCGCGCGCGTGCTTCTGCTCCAGGCGCAGGGCCTCCTCGACGACCCCGCGCGCCGCGCGTCCGAGGCGAGCGTCGCGAAGCTGATCGAGCGCCTGGGTTTCGTGCAGGTCGACTCGATCCACCGGATCGAGCGCGCGCACCACTTGATTCTGGGCGCGCGCCTCGACGGCTACCGTCCGGCGCTGCTCGAGCGGCTCGCGTTCGTGAAACGCGCCGTCTTCGAGCACTGGACTCACGACGCGGCCTACATCCCGGTGTCGCTCTTCCCATACTGGAAGCTGCGCTTCGAGCGGCGCGAGAAGCAGATGCGCGGCCGGCGTTGGTTCAAGACGAGGCTCGGCGCGGACCCCGACGCAACGATCGCGCGCGTGCTTCGCCGCATCCAGCGCGAGGGCGCGCTGCGCGCGCGCGACTTCGAGCGCGGGGCCGAGCGGCCTGCGACGGGTTGGTGGGACTGGACGCCCGAGAAGACCGCGCTCGAGTTTCTCTGGCAGACGGGGCGGCTCGCGATCGCGGGCCGCGAGCGCTTCGACAAGGTCTACGATTTGGTCGAACGCGTGCTGCCCGACGCGCACGCGCTGTCCGCGCCGTCGCACACGGAGCACGTCGACTGGGCGTGCAGCTCGGCGCTGGAGCGGTTGGGTGCGGCGACCTCGGGCGAGCTCGCGAGCTTCTGGGGCGCGGTCTCGTCGAGCGAGGCTGCCGCCTGGTGTCGCCGGGCGGTGTCCCAACACCGAGCGGTGTCGGTGACCCTGGGCGCCGCGAACGGTGCGAAGCCGCGCCCGGGCTTCGCTCTGCCCGACTGGACTGCGCGCGCGAAACGCGCCCCGGCGCCGCGTCCCGAGCTGCGCCTGCTCGCGCCGTTCGATCCAGTGCTTCGCGACCGCCGCCGGCTCGAACGCCTCTTCGCGTTCGACTACCGCTTCGAGGCATTCACCCCCGCCGCGAAGCGCCGCTATGGCTACTACGTGCTGCCGATCCTGGAGCGCGACCGCTTCGTCGGCCGACTCGATCCGCGCCACGACCGGGCGCGCGCCGCGCTGGTCGTCGACGGCGTCTGGTGGGAGCCGGGCGTCCGGCCGACCCGCGCGAGGAAGCGCGCCCTCGAGCGCGCCCTCGAGAAGCTCGCGACCAGGATCGGCGCGACCTCCGTCGAGTCCGATTGACTTCGCTCGCCTGCGGCTCGCTGCGCGCTCCGCTTGCGCACTCGGCTCGGGTCGGCCCTCGCCTCGCGGTCGACTGACTTCGCTCGCCTGCCGCTCGCTGCGCGCTCCGCCTTGCGCACTCCGCTCGGGTCGGCCCTCGCCTCGCCTGCCCTAGCGGGTGATCCGCCGAGTCATTAGCGCGCGCTCGTGCGCGACGAATTCGTTTCGCTCGTAGAGCGCTCGCGCGCGCGGGTTCACGTGGTCGACCTCGAGGTGCAGCGCGCCGACGCCGAGCTGCGCGCAGAGCTCCGCGGCGTGCGCGAGCGCGCGCGTGCCGACGCCCTGGCCTCGCTGCGGCTCGCGCAAATACAGCTCGTCCACGAACGCGTCGCGACCGAGGTGCTCGAGGCTGTAGCCCAGGGTGAGCACGTAGTAACCGATCGGAAGTGACTCGAGCTCGATCGCGACCACGCGCCCGAAGTCGGGATTCGACAAGATGCCGGCAAGCGCGCGGCGCACCGCCGGCTCGACGAACGCCAGGCGCTCGATCAGCCAGAACTCGCGGACGAACGGAAGCAACGTCTCGAGATCGCTCGGCGTGGCGATGCGGAACTCCGGGTTCACGGTGGAACTGTCTCCTCCCGCGCGCCGAACACGCGCTCGAGCACGCCTCGCTCCGCCGCGGTCGCGAACAGGCAG
>JBGQIB010000027.1:0-38749 GCA_041498295.1 bacterium
CTCCACCGGCGGTGTATTCCATCACGATCTCGAACTCCGCGGCCTAAGGTTCGGAGCCCGTCCGACCGGACGGAGCGCCAAGGCGGGGAGGCCGAGACACACCTGGGCTCCGAGGGGGACAGCAAGTTCGGGGCCAGGCGCAGTCGACCGCACCTACTGATCAGCGTCTAAACGCTGATGGGTGGCCGGATTGATGCGCGCCGCTGGGGCGGTCGGGATCGAAGTGACTTCAAGTAGCAGCACCGCGTAGGTTCCGCGCAGCATATGGTCAGGATCGCGTTCGTCCACCGCGTGGAGGTTTCGGCTCGTGGTGTGACATCGGCGTGCCCGAGGATGCTGCTTACCGTTTCGAGATCGACCCCCGGTTACAGCATGAGTGTCGCGACCCTGTGCCGGATGCAGTGAGTCAACTTCCCGGGCTTCGTAGATGCCGGCAGCCTCGAAAGCCTGCGCTCGGCGCGGTCGTCGCCGGCTCCTCGACGCCACGACTGCCGTCGGCGCGTGCCACGCCCGCGGACAGAAACACGAGCGCGAGGGTCTTCACTTGCCGACCTCCTGCCAGTCACTGACGAAGCCGTCGGTGAAGTAGACGAAAACAAGGTGGCCCGCGCGTTCGTCTTCGTAGCGCCATTGCTCGGTGTGCCCCGCGCCATAGGTGTTCGTCGACGCAGGCCGACGGCACCTATCCCCGGCTTCCACGTCCGCTTGACTCATACCGAGCTTGAGCTTGTGCATGCAGCGCTCTAGCGGGCTCCAGCTGGTGGTCGCAACAGGAGCCGTGGCCAGAGTCGCCGGAGGCGCCGTGCGCCCCTGCATCTCGGTCAGGCGGGCAGTCAGATCGTCAGCGCGTGCGGCGCCCGCTAGCAGAAACGCGAGCGCGAAGGCGACTGACAGGACCCAGCGCGACAGGTTGTCGATCGCATTCGCCTCGTTCGCGGCGAGTTCGGCGTGCCGCCGTGCCCCCGGATCGCTCGTACGGTCGACGTTGACGATCGACGCCTTCATGCGTTTCTCTCTTGGTCGGCTGGCTGACGGCTGTGGCTCCTATCGGCGAACCTGACAATTGTCTGTAGTACAATTGTCGTGCACCGATAGCGTCCCGGCCCTGTGGCGGGACACGCGATCGCGAAGCGGTTCGGGCACGCTGTACGCCGCCGGCGTGTCGCCGCCGGGCTGTCGCAGGAAGCCCTAGCCGGTGTGGCTAGGGTGCACCCGACCTACATCAGCCTTCTGGAGCGGGGCCTCCGCGATCCGAAACTCAGCTCGATGCAGAAACTGGCGCATGCCCTCGGTATCTCGGTCGCCGAGCTGGCGTCAGAAGCCGAGACTCGACGATAGACACCGAATCCTTACGTCCTCGCGATGGTGCTCCGACGATCGGCAACCTGCAGCTCTCGGTTGGCACGCGACAAGTAGCCGCTGCCATCAACACGACTGACGTGGATCCCGCGCTCGAATGCGCCGGACGGCGTGCCTCACGGCACCGAAGTCACCAAGGTCGAGGGTCGAGTCCGAGGAGAGCGCTCGGTACCTGCGGCGCGCGGCGTCGCCGATGTGTGAACGGCGGAAATCGGCGCGAGATTCGCGGCGTAGCTCGATCGCGAAAGCAGTGGGCGCTACAGCTCGAAGGTGGCGCCGCTGAGCGCCGCGACGGCGGCGCGTTTGCGAGGATCGGTCGTGCTCAGGTAGCGGCCCGTTGTTGAAATGTCGGCATGGCCCATGAGATCTCGCACCGTCTCGATATCGACTCCCGCGTGAAGGAGGCGCGTGCCGAATGAATGGCGCAGGCGGTGGAGCGTGCCGTGTTCCCGCTCGACGCCGGCGGCTTTGAAGAGCTCCCGCGTCCACTTCGTAAGGCCGAGGCTCCACTGCCCGAACTCGCAGTTGAGGCAGACCCATTCGGCTTCCGGCGAGCCGGCGCGCAGCTCCTTCAGGAGCTCGTGAAGCTCGGGGCTCAGCGGGATGCTGCGCTCCTCGTGATCCTTGGGCGAGAAGTGTGGCGGCTTCGCAGTGACTCGGAGCAAACCGGCAGAAAGATCGACGTCCTTCCACGCGAGGAAGCGGATTTCTTCGCGACGCAGGCCCGCGTGCAGCCCGAGCATCAGCACAGGATGGAGCGCGCGGACCTGCGGCCGCGGGTGCCGCGGACGCGCGTCGAAGAGCGCGCGCAACTGTAGGGGCGAGAGCGCGCGCGGTTCCTTCTTGGAGATCCCGGAGACGACCGGGAGATCGGGAATCTCATCGATGTACTTCTTGTTCGCGCACCACCGCAGGAAGAGTTGGAGGCAGCGCACCTCGAACTTCAGCGTGGCCTTTGCGGTGTTGTCCGCGCGCTTGCCAGGGGCGGCCGCTCGGTCCTCGTGCCAGTCGGCGATCGTCTCAGCGTCGAGCTCGCCGGGCTTGAGGTGCCCCCATCGCTCCTTCCACCGACGGAGCTGGACCATGTAGGCCTCGATGGAACCGACCTTCATGTGCGAGCGGTGCTTCAGGTGGTACGCCCATCGGTCGGTCATCTCGCCGAGTGACTCGGGCTTCGTCCTCCAGTCCACGGCGGCGGCTCCGCGCTGCGCCTCCTTCTTCGCGCGCGGGCGGCGGGTGAGCGGCTTGCCGGTAAGCTCGCGGTACTTCGCTTCAGCGTCGCGACGCGAGGTCGTGTTCAGGCTGCGGCGCTCGAGTGCGCCGCGCTTCGTCCATCGCGCGTACCAGACGCCGTTCGGACGCTGATAGAGACCCATGTGTCAGTGTGCTCCTTGCGCAGCGGCGGCCGAGTTGGCGCCGAGGCAAGTTGCCGGTTGTCTGCGGCCGGATTGCGTGGGGCTGAGCCTGTGCGACGCTGCGTGTGTCACCGACACAGGCCCATATCGTCTAACCCCCCGCCGTACTTGAGGGTTCTATAAGGTACGTTGGGAAATTCGATTTCCAGAACGGCCCGGACTCGGTCGTGCTCCGGAACGCGTTGGGCCAGGTGCTCGACTCACTCGGCTACGGCGTCTTCGGCGCGACGGACACCTTCGCTGGTGAGGGGAACGCCGCCCTGGGCACCGCCGCGGGGCAAAGCCTCGCGCGCCACTTCGCCAATCGCGACACGGACGACAACGCGGTCGATTTCGGACTGCTCGACGTTCCCACCCCCGGCACTGGACCGCTCGCGGTTCCGGAGCCGAGCGTGGCGATCGCGATCGCGCTGCTCGCCTGCGGACTCGGCGCCGTGCGCCGACCGCGCGCCAATTCCGTTGCTCCCTCGACGGTCTGCTAGGGCCGTCCCCCCAAGGGTGTCCCCGGTCCGACGCGAGTCGGGCCGGGGCACCCGTTCTTATGGGGCCCGGCCCGCGGGCGTCCGCGGGCCACCCATGCTTCGCTCGGCTGCGCCTCGCTGCGCGCTCGCGCTTCGCGCTTGCTTGCGTTCCCTGTCTCAGAATATGTCGCTGGGGGTCCGATACGTTGCGAGCAGATAGGGCGTCTCGCACAATCGGCGCTGGAGGGGTGAAGAGGACATGGTCGGCGGTTTCAACACGAACATCCGCTACCGCGGGCACATCTTTCACGTCCAGACCGAGGACGGCGGCAAAGAGAGCCCGAGCATCATCACGCTCTTGTATTCCGGTGGTGCGATCCTCTTCTCGAAGAAGACGAGCTATGCGAATCAGGTAGGCGCGGAGGATCGCGAGACGATCGTGCGCCAGCTCATGGAAGCGCAGCACAGCGCGATGGTGCAGGCGCTGAAGTCAGCCAAGCTCGATGACAAGCTCGGCCTGGTCTCGCCGGACGCGATCACGAATCCGTCTGCGGGGACGTCGTCGCCCGCCGCCGAGTTCGGCGCCGGTGTGATCACGCGCCGCACGCTCGACGAGGTGATCCTCGCGCACCTGGCGAGTCGCTAAGCCCGTCCTTTTTCGCCTCCCCTCCGTCGGAGGCGCGCATGATCCAGATGTACCACGTCGACCTGCGCTACGCGGGCGGTACGTACGGTCTGCGCGACGTGTCACTCGTGCTCGAGCGCGGTGACTTCGTGTTTCTCACCGGCGCGAGCGGCGCGGGCAAGACGTCGCTCTTGCGGCTGCTGTTCGCCGCGCAGCAGCCGAGTGCGGGACAGATCCTGGTCGCCGGCCGCAACATCACCCGTCTGCCCGCGTCGCAGATCCCGCAGCTGCGGCGGCAGATCGGCGTGATCTTCCAGGACTTCAAGCTGCTTCCCGAGCGCTCCGTCTACGAGAACGTCGCGATCGCGCTCGAGATCGCCGGGGTGTCGCGCAGCGAGATCCGCACGCGCGTGTGGAGCATGTTGAAGCGCCTCGGTCTCGGGCACCGCATCGATCACAAGCCGCGCATGCTCTCGGGCGGCGAGCAGCAGCGCGTGGCGATCGCGCGTGCGCTCGTGAACGACCCGCCGCTGCTGCTGGCCGACGAGCCCACGGGCAATCTCGATCCGGGTCTCGCGCTCGACATCATGGACATCATTGCCGACGCGCACGCGCGCGGAACGACGGTCGTCGTGGCGACTCACGACCCTGCGCTGCTCGACCGCTATCGCCACCGGCGCGTGGTGCTCGACGGCGGGCGGCTCGCGTCAACGCGCGGGCCCGAGGAGTACTCGAGCGGGCTGCGACACCTGGGAGGGACGCGCGCGTGATGGACGTGCGCGCGAGTCGTCGCATCGGCGCGGCGCTGCGCGCCGGCGCGCGCGGCGCCCGCGAGCGGCCGCTCGTGTTTCTGCTCGCGGTCGCGACGATGGCGGGAGGTCTGCTCGTGCTCGGCGCCTATCTATTGGTCGTCGCGAACCTGCGCGGGGTGCTGGCGCGCGCGGGCGAGGACCTGCGGCTCGTCGCGTTCACCGAGCTCCGCGGCGCAGCGAGCGACGGGCCGGTGGCGGCGCTCGAGGCGCGCATCCGCGCACAGGACGGCGTCGCCGCGCTCAGCTATGTCGCGCCGGACGAAGCGCTCGCCCGCCTGCGCGCGGACCTCGGTCAGGACGGGGGCGTGCTCGAAGGCCTGGAGCACAATCCGCTGCCGGGCTCGTTCGAGATCGCGCCGCCGCGCGCGCTGCGCGACCCCGCGCAGCTGCGCGCGCTCGCGGACCGCATCTCCGCGCTCCGAGGTGTCACAGAAGTGCGTTGGGGCGAGCCGTGGGTCGAGGGCTACGCGCGCCTGGTGCGCATCGTCGAGTGGGTTGGAGCGGGCCTCGGCGCGTTTCTGTTGCTCGTGCTCGGCGCGATCGTCGCGAGCACGGTGCGCCTCTCGCTGCACGCGCGCGCGGACGAGATCCAGATCCAGCGATTGGTGGGCGCGGGCGGCTGGTTCGTGCGCCTGCCGTTCTGTCTCGAGGGAGCGCTGCAGGGGCTGCTCGCGGCGGCGTTCGCGCTGCTCGTGCTGCGCGGGACGTTCGCGCTCGGCTTGCCGCTGCTTGGCGACGCGCTCGCCTGGGCGCTCGGCGGTCGACCCGCGGTGTTCTTCGGCGCGGGCGAGGCCGCGGCGCTCGTCGCGCTCGGCGTGCTGCTCGGGCTGGGCGGCGCGCTCGCGTCGCTCGTGAATCTGGACGAGCGCGCGTGACACTCCGGAGTGTCGCGGCGCGCGCGGCGCTCGCGCTCTTGCTCGTCTGCGCGCCCGCGTTCGCGCGCGCGCAGAGCTCGCGCCTGGAGCAGCTGCGCGCCGAGATCGAGGCGCGCGAAGCGAAGGCGCGCGATCTCGGCAAGCAGGCCGAGGGCTATCTCGGCGAGCTCGAGGCCGTCGATCGCGAGCTCACCGAGACGCGCAAGAGCGCACGGCTGCTGCGCGCGCGCGAGCGCGAGGCCGGCGACGAGCTGGTCGAAGCGCGCCGCGGAAGCGAGCAGGCAGGGCGCGCGCTGGCGCAGACAGAGCGCGGGCTCGATGCGCGCCTCGTTGCGCTCTACAAGTGGGACGCGGCCGGTGGTCGCGCCTCTCTGCTGTCCGCGCGTGACTTCATGAGCTTCACGCGCCGGCAGGAGGGTCTCGCACGAGTCGTCGCGGAAGATCGCGAGCTGTTCGCGCGTCACGCGCGCGCGCGCGCGGACTTTCAAGCGAGCCGCGAGCGCAGCGAGGCGCTGCTCTCCGAAGTCTCCGAGGCGCGCCGCGAGGCGGGCGGCCGCGAGCAGAAGGCGCGCGAGCGACTGGTGCAGCGCCGCAACCTCGTCGCGAGTCTGCGCACGCGCGCCGCGCGCGAGGAGAAGGCGGCCGCTGAATTGCGCAGCGCGGCCGCGCGTCTCGAGGACACACTGAGGCGCATGCCCACCTCCCCCCCGGCGGCACGGGGCTCGGGGTTGGTTCGCGGCAGCACACCGCGTCCGCTCGCGGGCCGCGTGCGCGCAGGCTTCGGCCGTCAGGTCGACAAGGAGTTCAAGACGCAGACGCTGCGGACGGGGATCGAAATCGCCGCTCCGTCCGGTACTCCGGTGACGGCGATCGCGCCCGGCCGCGTGCTCTTCGCCGGCTGGTTCCGGGGCTATGGTCAAATGGTCATTCTCGACCACGGTGGCGGCGATCTCACCGTCTCGGGCTATCTAGACGAAGTCCACGTAGCGGCAGGCGACAGTGTCGAGGGCGGAAGGCCGATCGGATCCGTGGGGGAGACTGGATCGGCGTCGGGACCCGGGCTTTACTTTGAGATCCGTCACGACGGAAAGGCCGTCGATCCTCTGCTCTGGCTCGCCAAGTGAGCCGAAATCGAGAAAGGCATCCATGAGCACGCAACGCACCCGGCTCGCGGCCATCGCGCGCATCGCGCTTCCGCTCGCGCTTCTCGCCGCGATCATCGCCGGCGGCGCTTCGACCTTGCGCTCCAGCACGACGGGGCCGAGCTACGAAGACCTCGCCCTACTCACGAATGTGTTGCACCTGGTGCGACAGAACTACGTGAAGGACGTGGATGAGCACCAGCTCGTCGAAGGCGCGCTGAAGGGGATGCTCGACACGCTCGATCCGCACACCTCGTACCTGTCGAAGGATCTGTACAAGGAAGTGCAGCGCGACACGAAGGGCGAGTTCGAGGGGCTGGGCATCGAGATCACCAAGGGCGACGCCGACAAAGCCGAGGGCTTCGTCTCCGTCGTCTCGCCGATCGACGGAACGCCGGCCGCGCTCGCGGGAATCAAGGCGAAGGATCAGATCGTCGCCGTCTGTCCCGACGGCACGGAGAAGACTTGTAAGTCGACCGCGGACATGAATCTGCTCGAGGCTGTGAAGATGATGCGCGGCCCGCGCGGCACGAAGATCCTGATCCAAGTTCTGCGCGACGGTTGGACCGCGCCGAAGCCGTTCGTGATCAAGCGCGCGTCGATCCGCGTCTCGAGCGTGACTCTGCACATGCTCGACAAAGACATTCCCTACGTGCGTGTGTCTCAGTTCCAGGAGCGCACCGCGCCCGATCTCGAAGAGGCGCTGGCCAAGGCGCACGAGATCGCCGGCGGGAACTTCCGCGGGCTGGTGCTCGACCTGCGCGACAACCCGGGCGGGTTGCTCGACCAGGCGGTGAAGGTCGGCGACGTCTGGATCGACGACGGAATGATCGTCTTCTCCGAGGGCCGCAACGGCGGGAACCGCATGGAGTGGCACGCGAAGAAGGAAGGGACCGAGCCCGAGTACCCGATGATCGTGCTCGTGAACGGCGGCAGCGCGTCGGCGTCGGAGATCGTCTCGGGCGCGCTGCAAGATCACAAGCGCGCGCTCGTGCTCGGCACACAGACTTTCGGCAAGGGCTCCGTGCAGACCATCATTCCACTTGAAGACGGTTCGGGTCTGCGACTCACGACGGCGCTCTACTACTTGCCCAGCGGTCGCTCCATTCAGGAAGTGCGCGTGCAGCCCGACGTCCTGGTCGAGCCGTACAGCGAAGCGGAGCTCGCCGCACATAAGGAGACGAGAGATCAGGCGCGCCACGCGACGGGCGAGGTCGACCTCGAGGGTCACTTCGGCTCGCAGCAGAAGCCGAAGCCAGAGGCGAAGCCCGAGCCGCCGCCCGCGCCGGAGCCGGTCACCGAGTCGGACGCCCCCCCGGAGGCCGGAGGCGAGGCCGGGAAAGAAGCGCGCTTCGAGAAGCAGGTCGATACCGATCGCCAGCTCTCGCGCGCCGTCGAGCTGCTCAAGAGCTGGACGGTGTTCTCGAAGCTGCACAGCGAAGGCGGCGCCTAGCCGCGCGCGCCCCGCGAACTTTCGACCCATGCCGATTTACCACGTCCGCGCGGCGCAGCTGGGCGAGTTACAGGTTCGGGAGTGGCGGCGGCGCTTGGCGCGTACGGTCGGGTTGCTCTTCGCGAACCTCGTGCTGTGCGCGATCGGGCTGCTGCTGTTCGACGAGTCTGACAATCCCTTGCGCGAGAAAGCGTTCACCGCGGTCTGGAACGCGATCAATCTCGTCTCGACGCTCGGCGATTTCTCTGTGTTGAACAATGCCCAGAAGGGGTTCGTGATCGGCACGGTGTTCATCTTTCTGATGATCACGGGCTACGCGATCTCGAATCTGAGCGGCATGTTGGGGAGCGCGCCCGCAGTCTCGTACCGGGAGAGCAGACGCATGCAACAACAGGTCGACAAGCTCGTGAACCACGTCGTCGTCATCGGCTTCGGTCCGCTCGGCCAGCTGGTGGCAGAAAAGGCGCGCGCTGCCGGCGAGAACGTGATCGTCGTCGACCGCGCAGCGGATCTGGCGGCCCGCGCGTCGGCGCTCGGTTTCCTCGTCGTGCAAGCGGATGCCGGGGAAGACGACGGCGTGCTGGGGCGAGTTGCGGGCGTCGATCGAGCGAGAGCGCTCGTGGTGACGACCGAAGACCCGGACCGAAAGCTCGCGATCACGCTGATGGCCCACGCCCAGAATCCGAACATCAAGGTCGTCGTGACCGGTGCGAACAGCCAGCGCGGTGCGCTGCTCCGCCGCGCGGGTGCAACCGAGGTGGTGATCGCCGAGGAGCTCATCGCGGAAGCGCTGGTCAGCCGGTTGGCCAAACAGCCCACTGGCTGACTCACTCCGCTAGGGACGCCTGCCGCCGGGCGCGGTAAGGTGCGCTCGTGCCCCTGCTCACCGGCCAGGCCGACGGCGTTCCCGTGCTCGGCGTCTCGGAGCTCATCGAGCTCCTGCGCGGAGCGCTGCGCGAGGAGTGGGGCGATGTCTGCGTCGAGGGCGAGATCGCCTCGCTGTTCCGCTCGCGTCCGGGCCACCTCTACTTCGATCTGAAGGACGAGGGCGCGATCCTGCGCGCGGTGATGTTCCGCGGCTCACAGCTCGATCTGCCGCTCGAGCCGCAGGACGGAATGCTGGTGCGTGCGCGCGGCCGGCTCGATCTGTACCCGGAGCGCGGCGCCCTACAGCTGGTGGTGTCACGGCTCGCGGCGGTCGGCGAGGGCGCGCTGCGTATCGCGTTCGAGCGACTGCGCGCCGCACTCGAGGCCGAGGGCCTGTTCGATCCCGCGCGCAAGCGACGGCTGCCGTTCCTGCCCAAGCGCATCGGGCTCGTGACCAGCGCGCAGGGTGCGGCGATCCACGACTTCATGCGCGCGCTGCGACGCCGTTGCCCCGCCCTCGAGGTCGTGGTCTACGACGCGCGCGTACAAGGGGAGGGCGCATGGCGCGAGCTGGTGCGCGGGCTGCACTTACTCGCGTCGCGCAAGGACGTCGAGGTCATCGTGCTCGCGCGCGGTGGCGGGTCACTCGAGGATCTCTGGAACTTCAACCGCGAGGAGCTCGTGCGCGCGATCTTCGAGCTCGAGACTCCAGTCGTATCCGCGGTCGGTCACGAGGTCGACTGGACGCTCGCCGATTTCGTCGCGGACGCGCGCGCGGCGACGCCGACCGCTGCCGCCGAGCTCGTCGCGCCGGACGCCGCCGCACTGCTCCAGCACATCGACGCGCTCGAGGCGCGCATGACTGCTCGGCTGCGCGCGCGCTTGCGCGAGCTCGCGCAGCGACTCGAAGCGCTGCGCCGCGGGCTCGTGCATCCCGCGCAGCGTCTACGCGAGCTTCGGCGGCGGCTTGCCGATCTCGCTCTGCGCCTCGAGAGCGCGGCGCAGCGCGTGCGCGAGCGCGGCGCCGCTCGACTCGCCCGCCTCGCCGGGCGGCTCGACGCGCTGTCGCCGCTCGCGGTGCTCGGTCGCGGCTACACACTCGCGTTTCGCGAATCCGACGGGCGCCTGCTGCGCAAACCCGCCGAAGTCTCTCCCGGAGACGCTATCCTGCTGCGGCTCGCGCAAGGCCGAATTCGCGCTACGGTGCGCCAGTCCGACAGCGAGCCGGACGGCGAGCTCTAGAGGGAGGACTGCGAGGGATGGCGACGCGCCGCGCCGCAGACGAATCCGCCGAGCCCCGTTTCGAGACCAGTCTGGCGTCGCTCGAGGCGCTGGTCGCGAAGCTGGAGAGCGGAGAGCTCGAGCTCGAGCAGGCGCTGACCGCGTTCGAGCAAGGCGTGGCGCTCGCTCGGCGTTGCTCCGCCCGGCTCGAGGCTGCCGACTTGCGCATCAAGAAGCTCGAGGAGGGCGCGAGCGGTCCGACCGAGCGCGACTTCGACCCAGGAGAAGAATCGTGAGCGAGCCGGATCTCGAGGGATTTCTCGACGAGTGCTGCGCCCGCGTCGATACGCAGCTCGACCGCAGTCTCCCGCGCGCAGACGAGTCACCCGCGATCCTGCACGAGGCGATGCGCTACGCGGTGTACTCGGGCGGAAAGCGCTTGCGCCCCGCGCTCGTGTTCGCCGCCGCGCACGCGTGCAAGCTCGCGCCGGAGCGCGCTGCGCCGCTCGCCGCGGCGGTCGAGCTCGTGCACACCTACTCGCTCGTGCACGACGATTTGCCCGCGATGGACGACGACGACCTGCGCCGCGGCCGGCCCACGGTGCACGTGAAGTTCGGCGAGGCGAACGCGATTCTCGTGGGCGATGCGCTGCTCGCCGCGGCGTTCGAGGAGCTCGCGCGCGCGGAGCTGCCGATCGCGGTGATCGGGCGACTGGCGCATGCCGCGGGCTCGCGCGCGCTCGTCGGTGGCCAGGTCGACGACCTCGCGTTCCGGCCAGAGCGCGCCGACGCCGCGCTCGTGCGCTCGATCCACGAGCGCAAGACCGCCGCACTGTTCCGCTTCAGTGTATGGGCGCCCGGGGTCGCCGCCGGACGTTCCGCGCTCGAGATCGAGTCACTCGACGCGTTCGGTCTCGCGTATGGCCTCGCGTTCCAGCTCGTCGACGACTTGCTCGACGGCGGGCGCGACGAGTGCTCGATCTTGTTGGTCTCCGACGAGGCTGGCGCGCGCGAGCGCGTGCGCGAGGAAGTCGCGCGCGCGCTCGAGATCGCCGATTCGTTCGGCGCCGCTGGAGCGTTCCTGCGTGGCCTCGCCAGCGCCGCCAGTGGCCGACTGAGGTAGGGGAGAGATGATTCTCGACGAGCTGCGGAACCCTGAAGACCTGCGGCGCTTGCCCGAGGCGCGACTGCCCGAGGTTGCGGCCGCGGTGCGCGGCGCGATCATCGACACGATCTCGAAGACCGGCGGGCATCTCTCCGCGGGTCTGGGCGCGGTCGAGCTCGCCGTGGCGCTGCACTACGTGTTCGAGACGCCGCGCGACAAGCTGATCTGGGACGTCGGCCACCAGGGCTATCCGCACAAGATGCTCACCGGCCGGCGCGAGCAGTTCAGCTCGATCGGCAAGCGCGGCGGCATGGGCAAGTTTCTGCGCCGACACGAATCGGTGTACGACGTGTTCGGCGCCGGCCACGCCGGAACCTCGATCTCGGCCGCGACCGGCATCGCCGAGGCGATCCGGCGCCGCGGCGGGAAGGAGAAGGTCGTCGCCGTCATCGGCGACGGCGCGCTCACCGCCGGCATGGCCTACGAGGGCTTGAACAACGCCGGGTATCTCCGACTCTCGAACCTCGTCGTCGTGCTGAACGACAACGAGATGTCGATCTCGCCCAACGTCGGCGCGCTCACTTCGTTTCTCGCGCGCCGTTGGTCCGCCCCGCAGACGCGCCGCCTGAAGCACGCGGTGAAGACGTTCCTCGAGTCGATTCCCGGCGCCGGCGACGAGCTCGTCGAGATGGCGCGGCGCGCGGAGCAGAGCTTCAAGGCGTTCATCTCGCCCGCGCAGCTCTTCGAGGGCCTCGGCTTCAACTACATCGGCCCGATCGACGGGCACAATCTCACGGAGCTCATCGAGGCGCTGCGCAACGTGCGCGACATCGAGGACAACGAGCACCCGGTGCTCGTGCATTGTCGAACCGAGAAGGGCTACGGCTACGAGTTCTCGCAGGCCGACCCGGTGAAGTATCACGGCGTCGAGCAGTTCGAGGTCTCGTCGGGCACGATGAAGAAGTCGCCGCCCGGGAAGCCGTCGTGGACCGGCGCGTTCGCGGACGCGCTGATCGAGCTCGCGAAGCAGGATCCACGCATCGTCGGAATCACCGCGGCGATGGCGGGCGGCACGGGCCTCGACAAGTTCGAGCGCGCGTTCCCCGATCGCTTCTACGACGTCGGAATCGCGGAGCAACACGCCGTGACTTTCGCGGCGGGTCTCGCCACCGAGGGATTGAAGCCGGTGTGTGCGATCTACTCGACGTTTCTGCAGCGCGCGTACGACCAGATCGTGCACGACGTGTGCGTCCAAGGACTCGACGTGACGTTCGCCATCGATCGCGCGGGCCTGGTCGGCGCCGACGGCGCGACTCACCAGGGCCTGTACGACATCGCCTATCTGCGCGCGCTGCCGAACATGGTCGTCATGGCGCCGAAGGACGAGAACGAGCTGCGCCAGATGCTGAAGACGGCGATCGAGCATCCGGGTCCCGCGGCGCTGCGCTTCCCGCGTGGCTCGGCGCTCGGCGTGCCGCTCGACGCCGAGATCAAGAGTCTCAAGATCGGCGAGGCGGAGCTGCTGCGCGACGGGCGCGACGTCGCGATCGTTGCGCTGGGTCACTCGGTCGCCGCCGCGCAGGACGCCGCGCAGAGACTCGAAGAGCACGGCATCTCGGCCGCGGTGCTGAACGCGCGCTTCGCGAAGCCGGTCGACGCGCGCTGGCTCGGCGAGCTCGCGCGCCGCTGTCACGCGCTCGTCGTCGTCGAGGAGCACGGCATGCACGGCGGCTTTGGCGACGCGGTGCTCGCGTCGCTCGCCGCCCAGCGCATCTCGGTTCCCGTCCGCGCGCTCGGCGTGCCCGACGAGGTCGTCGAGCACGGCTCACAAGACGAGTGGCGCGAAGCCATCGGGCTCGACGCCGCGGGCATCGAGAGGGCGGTTCGCGAGCTGCTCGGCCGCTAGTCGTGGCGACGCCGCGGGTACGCCTCGATCAGCGGCTCGTCGAGCTCGGCCTCGAGACCACCCGCGCCCGCGCCCAGCTGCGCATCCAGGCGGGCGAGGTGCGGCTCGGCGATCGCGTGGTCGACAAACCCGCCACGCTGGTGCCCGCCGACGCCACGCCGGTGCTCGCGCAGCGCAGCCTCTACGTGTCGCGTGGCGGCGAGAAACTCGCGGGTGCGCTCGACGCGCTCGGGTTGGATCCGGCCGGACTGCGCTGCGCCGACGTCGGCGCCTCGACCGGCGGCTTCACCGATTGTCTACTGCGGCGCGGAGCCGCGAGCGTGTTCGCGCTCGACGTCGGCCGCGGCCAGCTCGACGCCAAACTGCGTAGCGACCCGCGTGTCGAGTCACTCGAGCGCACCAACGTGCGCCACTTCGAGCTCGGCGAGCGCGCGCCCTACGACCTGGTCACGGCGGACGTCTCGTTCATCTCGCTCAAGGTCGTGTTGCCGCGGCTGCGCGCGCTGCTGCGACCGGGCGGCCGGCTGCTCGTCCTGGTGAAGCCGCAGTTTGAGCTCGAGCGCAGAGCTGCGCCGAAGGGCGTCGTGCGCGATCCCGAGCTGCGCGCGCGCGCCGTGCGCGAGGTGCGCGACGCCGCGCAGGCGCTCGGGCTGGCTCCCCTCGGGGAGTCCGAGAGCGCGCTCGCTGGACCGAAGGGAAACCGCGAGGTTTTCCTCCTATTCGCGCGGCCACCTGCGAGTCCGTGAACCCACGCCGGAACCGGCCGATTTGCCATCGAGCCCGCCCCGCCTAGACTAGGGGTCTATGTCAGTCGTCTCTCTCACGGAATCGGCGGCTACGAAGGTTCGACAGCTCATCGAGCGCGACGGGCGTGCGGGCTACGCTCTGCGACTCAAGGTCGTAGGCGGCGGCTGTAGCGGCCTCCAGTACCAGTTGATGTTCGACGACAAAGTCGGCGAATGGGACCAGAAGAGCGAAGAGCACGGTGTTCCAGTCGTGGTCGACTCGAAGAGCGCCGTCTATCTGCTCGGCACCAAGGTCGACTACGTCGACGATCTGAACGGCGCGGGGTTCAAGATCGAAAACCCGAACGCCACGTCCACCTGCGGCTGCGGCCAGTCCTTCGGCGCCTAACCAGAGACACCTTTTGGTCCGGAGCAAGCGAAGCGCGCAGCGAGCCATAGGCGAGCGAAGAAGCGGGTGGCGCGCGGCCGTCCGCGCGTCCGGCCCCGCTAAAACGATGGCATGCGGCCGCGGGCGAGCTGAGTCAGCGTGAACGCTTCGTCGGGCACTTCTGCGCCGACGATGAGGTTGCGCACGCGGCGGATGGTGTGGCGGCCGGTCCGGAGGTCGATCATTTCGTCCTCCATCGGGACCCACCAGTCGAGGTTGTGCTCGATGCGGTCCACGCGCGCCGTGTAGCGCTTCCAGAGACCCGCCTCGTCGAAGTAGTCCGTCCGAAGGAACACAGGTCGGTCCTCGGAGATCCACACGAGTAGCATCGTGTACGGGCCCTCGAGCGGGCGCAGCCGCAGCACGCGGCAGTCCTCGCCGTCGATCTTGTCCTCGCCGAGCACCTCGATGCGGTACTCCTCGGCGCGGCGGGCGCGGAAGTCGGCGTAGTTGAAGTCACTGCCGAAGAGGGACGCGCGATAGCGGCCCATCGCCACCGGCCGTACCTGTCCGCGCGTGCCGACGGACGTGAAGGCGTGATCCTCTTCGCCGGGCTTCTGGAACAAGAGCACGCGCGCCGAGTCACGCCGTCCGTCGCCGTCGTACACCAGAGTGCGGGTCTCGCCGCCCTTGGTCTTGCGGCCATAGGCGAAGGTCACGCCTTCCTCGTCGGGCATTCCCTGGTCGATGCGCAGCTCGACCGCGACGAGCATGTCGGGCTGATAGAGGTTGCGCAGCGCCGCGTCGAGGGCGTCGCGCGCCTCCGGTCCGTCGAAACCGACCAGGAAGGGAGTCACCACCATCAAGAGAGCGAGATACCGGATACGCATGCCGCACCATCCGGCGGCATCCATCCGTGGCTGCGCGCAAGCAGTCTCAGTAGGAGGGGAACCGCCCGGTCCGCAGGTTCGAGCTCGTGAAGAGCTGATCGGGAAAGACCGGGTCGAGACTGAAGCGTTCGAGCGTGAGGACCTGAGTCGCTTCGCCCGGCCACTCGACGCTGCGGCGCCGTGCGACGGGCCGCGAGTCGGTGCGATCGATGTCGGTCGACGCGATTGTGACTCGGCGCACCCATTTCTCGCCGCGCAGGAAGCGAGTCTCGAGCGCGATGTTGGAATCGCGCGCCAGCGAGGTCACGATGCGGTCGTACGCGCCGTCGCTGCTGCGCAGCCGCTGCTCGAGCACGCGGCACGGCTTCCCGTCGATCTCGCTGTCCGGTAGGCGCGCGAGCTGAAAGTCCGATGTCCGCAGCGGCCAGAGGTCGGAGAGCGCGGGCAGGCCGGGCGCGAACGGCAGGCGCTCGATCGGGCTGGCGACCTGGATGTCGAGCGTGCGCCCGCTCTTCGGGTCGATCGGGAACAGCTTGGGCGAGCGGTAGTACTCGATCGCGGGCATGCGGCTCTGGCGCGGCCGCAGGAGAAACGAGAGCGCCTCGTACTTGTGCGGCGTGAACACGTGCAGCAGCACTTCGACGCGTCCACTCTGCCAGCGGCGGGCGACGCCGAACGTGATCTCCTGGCCGTGCCACTCGCTCTTCCAGACTTCGACCGCGCTCGCGCCGAAGGCCTGCTCGGTCGCGAGCGCCGCAAGCTCCGCGGCCGTCGCCGCCTCGTCCGCCCGAGCCAAAGGCGCGACCAAGAATGCGATTGTTGCCAAGGCGATCCGCGCACCGATCCTCACGCACTCCCCCAATCCTGGCGACCCCGCGCCCGACGGCGCAGAATGCCGCCGCCGGACGCGTGGGGACAAGGGCGCCGGCGGGCGGTTCCCGTGCAGCGACCGATTTACCTCGACCACCACGCGACGACGCCGTGCGATGCGCGCGCCGTCGCAGCGATGTTGCCGTACTTCGGCGAGGAGTTCGGCAACGCCGCGAGTCGCACGCACGCGTTCGGTTGGCGCGCGGCGGAGGCCGTCGAGCGCGCGCGCGCCGAGGTCGCGGCACTCGTTGGCGCCGACGCGCGCGAAGTGATCTTCACCTCGGGCGCAACCGAGGCCAACAATCTCGCGCTCATCGGGGGGGCGCGCGCACTGCGCCGCGCGCGCGGCGGCGCGTTGAACCATGTGATCACGGTTCGCACCGAGCACCGCGCAGTGCTCGACCCGGTGGCGGCGCTCGAGCGCGAGGGCTTCCGCGCGACCTTGCTTCCGGTGGGCGGCGACGGCCGGGTCGAGCCGGAGCGGCTGCGCGCGGCGCTGCGCGAGCCGACCTTGCTCGTCTCGGTCATGCACGCGAACAACGAGATCGGCGCGCTCCAGCCGATCCCGGAGCTCGCGGCGCTCTGCGCCGAGACGGGCGCGGCGTTCCACTGCGACGCCGCGCAGTCCGCCGCGACGCTTCCACTCGACGTGACACAGCTCGGTGTCGACTTCCTGTCACTCAGCGCGCACAAGCTCTACGGTCCGAAGGGGATCGGTGCGCTGATCGTGCGACGCAGCCGGCCGCACGCGCGGCTCGATCCGCTTCTGCACGGCGGTGGTCACGAGCGCGGGCTGCGCAGCGGCACGTTGCCCGTGCCGCTTTGCGTCGGCTTTGGCCGCGCGGCCGAGCTCGCGCTGAAACAACGCGACACCGATGCGTGTCACCACGCCGCGCTCCGCGACCACCTCTGGGCGCGCCTTCAGGCCGAGCTTCCGCAGCTCGTCTTGAACGGCTCGCTCGAGCACCGTCTGCCCGGGAACCTGAACGTCTCGTTTCTTGGCGCCGAGGGCGAAGCGCTGCTCGCGGCGCTTCCGGAGCTCGCGCTCTCGACAGGCTCCGCGTGCACCTCCGCGAAGCGCGAGGCCTCACACGTGCTGCGCGCGCTGGGAGCGGGCGAGGCGCGCGCGCTCTCGGCGCTGCGCTTCGGGATCGGCCGCGGCAACAGCGAGGCGGACATCGAGCGCGCGGCCGAGCTCGTGATCGCGGCGACTCGAAAGCTGCGCGCTCTCTCGCCCGTCTGGGACGAGCTGCAGCGCGGCCCGCGGCGCGCGGCGTCTCCTTGAGCGACTACCCGGCGCAGGTGCTCGCGCACTTCCGCAATCCCATCGGCGCGGGTCGGCTCGCTTCCGACGACCCGCAGGTCGCTTCCGCCGAAGCGCGCGACCCCGATGGCGGCCAGCGCGTGCGCATGCACGTGCGGCTCGCGGCCGACGCGCGCCTCGCGGACGTGCGCTTCCAGGCGTTCGGCTGTCCGGCGACGATCGCGGTGGCGAGTGCGGCCGTGGAGCGCGTCGTCGGCCGCGCACGCGAGGAGGCGCTCGCGCTCACGGCCGACTCGCTCGCCCACGCGCTCGCGCTGTCCGTGGATCAAGCGCGCCTGGCCGAGCTCCCGATCCGGGCGCTGCGTCGCGCGCTCGCGTATCTTGCCGCCCGCGAAACACCCATGCGGCCCAAGAGTGAGAACCTCACCGCGAGCGAGAGTCACGTGTCGCGCGCCCAGCGCGAAGCGCTGCTTCGACAGCGCGCTGCGACGCTCTGGCTCACCGGTCTCTCGGGATCGGGCAAGTCGACGCTGGCGCGAGCCGTCGAGCAGAGCCTGATCGAACGGCGCGTGCTCGCCTACGTGCTCGACGGCGACAACTTGCGCCACGGCTTGTGCGCCGACCTCGGCTTCTCGGTTCTGGATCGGGTCGAGAACATCCGCCGCGTCGGCGAGGTCGCGAAGCTCATGAACGACTCGGGCGTGCTCGTGCTGACGGCATTCATCTCGCCGTATCGCGCCGACCGCGCGCGCGTCCGAGCGCTCTTGCCCGCGGGCGAGTTCATCGAGGTCTTCGTCGACTGCCCGCTCGAGATCTGCGAGCAGCGGGACCCGAAGGGTCTCTACCGGAAGGCGCGCAGCGGCGCGCTGCCCGATTTCACCGGGATTTCCGCCCCGTACGAGCCGCCGGACGCAGCCGAGCTGCGCGTCGCCACGGGCACTCGACCGCTGGGCGACTGTGTGAGCGACATTCTGGCCGCGCTCGAGGAGCGCGGCTTGATCTCGCCCGTGAGCTGAGCCGATAAGTTCCCAGACAGCGCGATTGCCCGGGTATACCTCCGCTGCTAATGTGGCGTCTCCTCGAAGGATTTAGGTCATCGGACTTCTCTTGAACCACCGTTCGACGCTGATCGCGCTGCTCGTCGGAGCGGCCGCGGGCTGTTCCACCCTGGGCGGTTCGGGTGGACCGGCCGCGGGCGACGAGCCCACGTACCACGTCGTTCCGGTCTCGCCGGCCGCGGAAGCCGACGCGGCGTTCATGCGCGGCCGCGCGCTCGAGCTCGACCGCCGCTATCTCGAAGCAGCGGAAGCGTACGAGCACGCGGCGCGGATCGATCCGCAGTCACCCGATCTGCAGCGCTCGCTCGCGGAAGTGTGGATGTCCGCGGGTGAGCCGGCTCGCGCGCTCGAGTACGCGGAGCGCGCGCTGGCGCTGCAGCCCGACGACGAGGCGCTGCGCACCGGGCTTGCGACCTTGCACGCGCGCATGCGCGAGTACGACCGCGCGGTCGAGCTTCTGGAGCCGCTCTTCGAGAAGGGCACGCTCAGCGACGAGGGCATGTTCACGCTCTTCACGCTGTATCTGAATCTCAACCAGAACGACAAGGCGCTGCGGGTCGCACAGCGGATGATCCAGCGCGATCCCGACGACGTGCGCGGGTATCTCGCGCTCGGCGCGACGTACGAGCGCAGCGACAAACTGGTCGAAGCGGAGCGCGCCTATCGCGCCGGCCTCAAGGTCGAGCCCGACCAGGCCGCGCTCTTCGACGCGCTCGCGCGCCTCGCGCGAGAGCGCAAGGACGCGAAGGGCGAGCTGGCGGTGCTGCGCGAGAAGCTCGCGGTCGCGCCAGGCGATCCGGCCGCGCTGACGCGCATCTCGCAGATCTACGAGGAGCAGAAGGACCGCAAGAAGGCGATCGCCGCGCTCGAGGAGCTCGTCGACGAGCATCCCGAGCTCGCCGGAGCGCAGTTCCGGCTCGGCCTCTTCTACTACGAGGCGGGTCGCTACGACGAGGCGATCTCGCGCTTCGAGTCAGTCGCGGGCGGCGATGGCGGCGGCGACGGGAACCGCTACCAGAGCGAGGTGAAATACTTCGTCGGCCTCGTGCACGACGAGGCCGGGCGCAGCGACGAAGCGCTCGTCGCGCTCGGCCAGGTGCCGCCCGGCTCGCCGCGCTACGCCGACGCGCGCGGTGTCATGGCGCGCATCTACGAGCGGCGCAAGGACTGGGATGGCGCGGTCACCGAGCTGAAGCGCGGGATCGCGGCTGCCCCCGACAAGACCTCGCTGCAGGTGTATCTCGCCGGTGTCTATCAGCGGCGCGGTGACCTGCCGGCCGCGGTCGCGCTCATGCAGGAGCTGATCGCGGCGAATCCGACGGACGACGCCGATCTGCACTACGACCTCGGCGTGATTTACGGCGAAGCCGACGACCAAGAGCGCTCGTTCGAGCAGATGAACAAGGTGCTCGAGCTCGACCCGAACCACGCGAGCGCGCTCAACTACATGGGCTACAGCTTGGCCGAGAAGGGCGAGCACCTCGACGAGGCCGAGAAGATGATCCGCCGCGCGATCGCGCTGAAGCCCGACGATGGCTACATCACCGACAGCCTCGGCTGGCTGTTCTATCAGCGCGGCCTGCGCCAGCAGGCGGCGGGACAGCGCGACCTGTCGCGCAGCTCGTTCAATGCTGCGCGCTCGCAGCTCGAGCACGCGCTCTCGCTACTCGACAAGGCCGATCCCGTGATCACCTGGCACCTCGGTGACACGTACCGTTCGCTCGCGCGCTACGAGGACGCCCTCGCCACTTACAAGCGCGCGTTGTCTCTTTCGCCCGAGGACGACGACGCCGCCAAGATCCGCGAGCAGATCGAGTCACTGCAGCAGCAGCTCGGCCGCGGCGGGCACAAGAGCGCGCATTGAGACTGGCCGCTCGCGCGGCCTGCGCCTGTGTCTGGCTCTCGGCCGCCGCGTGTGCGACGTCGGGCAGCTCGCCGTTTCGTCCGCTCACGGGCGAGGAGGACACGCTGCGCGCGCGCGTCGAAGCGGTCTCCGCGCAGGCCAACTCGCGCCAGCGCTTGCGCGCGGTGGGCAAGCTGCGCGTGAAGTCTCGGGACGGCTCGGCCTCCGTGCGCGAGGTCGTGCTCGTCGAGCGGCCGGCGCGCCTGCGGCTCGAGAGTCTGAACATGCTCGGCCAAGCGGCGACTTTGCTCGTGACCGACGGCGAGCGCTTCTCGTTCTTCGACGGCAAGCGCCTCGAGGACGGCGCGGCCGAACCCGAGCTCTTGCGGCGCCGCCTCGGGCTCGCGCTCGCGCCCGCTGAGGCGGTGCGCGCCCTCTTGGTCGCGCCGCTCGAGAGCGAGTGGCCGCCGAGCGCGATCCTGGGTCGCGGCGGCGAACGCGAGGTGCGCCTGCCGTCGCAGAGCCTGCGTTTCGCGCCGGACGGCGAGCTGGCCGCGATCGAGACACTCGACGAACGCGGCGAGGTGCGTTGGCTCGCGGAGTACGCCGAGTGGCGCGATGTGCCCGGGGGGCGATATCCGTTCTCGCTGGTGCTGTCGTTTCCCGAGACGAAGCTGCGCGCGGAGCTCGAGCTCACGGAGGTCGAGCTGAATCCGACGCTCGACCCGTCGCTTTTCCGCGTCGCGCGCAGGGCCTCGCAGTGAGCACGCCGGTGCTCGCGGTTCGCGATCTGTGCACGAGCTTCGCGACGAAGCGCGGCAAGCTCGTCGCCGTCGATGGGGTCGACCTTGACCTCTTCAAGGGCGAGACACTCTGCGTCGTCGGCGAGTCGGGCTGCGGGAAGTCGGTCACCGCGCTCTCGATCCTGCGGCTCTTGCCCGAGCCGCCGGCGCGCATCGAGCGCGGCGAGATCCTGTTCGAGGGTCGCGACCTGCGCGGTCTCTCGACCGAGGAGCTGCGCGAGCTGCGCGGCAATCGCATCGCGATGATCTTCCAGGAACCGATGACGTCGCTGAACCCGGTGTTCCGCGTCGGCGACCAGATCGAGGAGGCACTGCGCGTACACCGCGACCTCGCCAAGCGCGAGCGCCAGGCGCGCGTGATCGAGCTGCTGGAGCTCGTCGGCATTCCCGAGCCGCGCGCGCGCATGCGCGACTATCCGCACCAGCTCTCGGGCGGCATGCGCCAGCGCGTGATGATCGCGATGGCGCTCGCGAACGATCCCGCGGTCCTGATCGCCGACGAGCCGACGACCGCGCTCGACGTCACGATCCAGGCGCAGATCCTCGACCTGCTCGACGCTCTGAAGCGCCGCTTCGACATGGCCGTGCTGTTCATCACGCACGATCTCGGCGTCGTGGCCGAGACCGCGCAGCGCGTGGCCGTGCTGTACGCGGGGCGCGTGGTCGAGACCGGCTCGGTCGAGCAGATCTTCGCCGCGCCGCAGCACCCCTACACGCGCGGTTTGCTCGATTCACTGCCCTCGGCGCGCACGCGCCCGGGCGAGTCACTCCGTGTGATCCCGGGCCGAGTTCCGGACCTCATCGCGCGCCCGAAGGGCTGCAGCTTTCGCGAGCGCTGTTCGCGCGCGCGCGCCGTCTGCGAGGAACGAGACCCCAGACTCGAGTCGGGACGCGGCGGAGCGCGGGTCGCGTGTCACAACCCTGTGCCGCCTCCGGAGTCGGCGGGCCGTTCCGCGGAGGGGGGGGCGTGAGCGCGCCGCTTCTCGCGCTGCGCGGACTCACGAAGTCCTTCCGGGCCGGGCGTAGCTTCGGCCGGCGTGCGCGCCTGGTGGCCGTCTCGGACGTCGACCTCGAGATCGAGCCCGGGGAGACACTCGGGCTCGTGGGTGAGTCGGGCTGCGGCAAGTCGACGTTGGCGCGGCTCGTGCTGCGCTTGGTCGAGCCCGATGCGGGCGAGATCGAGTTCGAGGGCCGCGACCTGCGCAAGCTCTCGCGCGGCGAGATGCGCGCGATGCGCCGCCGCATGCAGATCGTGTTTCAGGACCCGTTCGCGTCGCTGAACCCGCGCATGAGCGTCGGCGAGACGATCGGCGAGGGCTTGCGCGTGCACAGGCTCGCGCGCGGTGCGGAGCTCGCGCGGCGCGTCGCCGACCTGCTCGAGACCGTCGGCCTCGCGCCCGAGCTCGCGTCTCGCTACCCCCACGAATTCAGCGGCGGGCAGCGGCAGCGCATCGGGATCGCGCGCGCGCTCGCGCTCGAGCCGCGGCTGGTGGTCGCGGACGAGCCCGTGTCGTCGCTCGACGTGTCGATCCAGGCGCAGATCCTGAATCTCCTGCTCGAGCTGCAGCGCCGCTTTCAGCTCGCGTACCTGTTCATCTCTCACGACCTGCGCGTCGTGCGTCACTTGTCGCGGCGCGTCGCGGTCATGTATCTCGGGCGCATCGTCGAGCGCGCACCGGCCGATCGGCTCTACGAACGCCCGCAGCATCCCTACACCGAAGCGCTGCTGTCCGCGGTGCCGGTTCCCGAGCCCGGGCGGGGCCGCGCGCGCATCGTGCTCGCGGGCGACGTGCCCAGCCCGATCGCGCCGCCGCCCGGATGTCCGTTTCACCCTCGCTGTCCGAAGGCGATCGAGCGCTGCTCGATCGAGCGGCCGGCGCTGCGCGAGGTCGCGCCGAGTCACTTCTCGGCGTGTCACCTCGCGCCTTTCTAGAGCCAAGTCACTCGGAGGAATCAGAAATGCGCGTCGAATATAACTTTGATCTGACCAGCATCGACATTCCGTACTTCTCGGTCGAGAGCATGGAAGGTCCCGAGAAGCTGTTCCGGCTGGTCACGCTCGTGATGAACGTGCTCCACATCCGGCCGCGGGTGGACGTGATCTTCCACAGTCCGAATCGGGACGACCTGCCGAAGAAGATCTCGGCATTCGAGGCGATCGTGAAGAGCGCCCCCGCCGCGCCGTCGCTCGAGTTCCGGGCGGGGCAGAGCGGCTCGCTCGGCAGCTCCTACTACTGCTGGGTCAGCATCCATGCCAGCGGTGCGCACGACGCACGCTCTCCTCGATGACGTCGCGCCGCAGAGCCGCGGGCTCGTCGCCGGTCTCGCTCTCGGCGAGATAGGTGGCGAGCGCGAGCTCGCGCGGCCGAGCGGGCACGACGTCGGGCAGTGCCGCGTTCAGCTGCGCGAGGTTCTTTACGCGCCGCCGGCGACTCACGCGCCCCCCGAAGCGGACGCGACCGTAGTCGAGCAGGCGCGGCTCCTCGCCCGGGCGCGACACGACGTTGTTGGCCTTGAGGTCCGCGTGGTAGATGCCGCGGCGGTGCAGGCGTGCGAGTAGGGCGCCGAGCGCGCGCGCGAGCTCGTCGCGCTCGAGCTCCGTGCTCTTCGCGAAGTCACTCTCGACCCAGTCCGACAGGGTCGGTCCGCCGTCCGCCATCACGAGCCAGCGTCCGGCCCAGGCGAGCGGCGCGCAGCTGGCGACGCCGCGCGCCTCGAGACCGTTCCCGCCGATCCACGCGCGCCGTGCGTCGGCCGGGCTCGCGAACCGCTTCAGCACCCAGGACCCGCCGCGGTAGAGCTCGCCGCCATGACTCGTCTTGAAGGGAGTCACTCCTGGGAGTGCCGCGAGCGCCGCGATGAGCTGCGAGCCGTCGACATCCCGGCGCCGGAAGCCAGGCTCGCCCGCGTGCTCGAACGTGCAGAAGCTGCCGCTCTCGCGCAGGCAGCGGCGCGTGCGGCTCCGCCAGTGACTCCGCGCGCGGCGGTCGCGCCAATAGCGCACGTGCGCGAGCTCGCCGGGCACGGGCTCGTGCAGCGAATAGGCGAAGAAGCCGAGCTCGCGACGCCGAAGCAGCGCGGGGATCCAGGGGAGGAAGCGCGCGCGCTGTAGGTCGAGAAAGATCACGGCGCCGGCGCGCACCAACAGGTTTCCCAGGTGGAGGTCGCCGTGCAGCATGCCGCGCCGGTGCGCGTCGTCGAGCGCCCGTAGCAAGAGCGCAAGATCGGCGCGCGTCGCGGGCCGCGCCCCGTCCTGCCAGCGCGTGGCCGTCCAGCTGGCGCCGACGTCGAGCAGCTCGGGGACGGCGATGCCTCGCTCGCGAGCTCGGGCAAGCGCGCGAGCTTCGCGCGCCGCGGTCGCGGGCCGCTCGAGGTAGACCTTCAGCAGCGCGTCGCCCGCGCGCGCGATCACGCGCGCGCGGTTGCGCTTGATCACATCGACACCAGACGGTGTCGTGCCCGCGCCGAGCTCGGCGGCGAGCGCCGCGAGCGAGTCCGTGCTCAACGCCGCAGCCGTCCCCAGAGCGCGAGCACCGCGTCCGCGTGCGCGCCCCAGGTGAAGCGCTCGACCGTGCGCCGCGCCGCGGCGCCCATCTCGCGCAGCCGCTCTGGGTCCTCGAGCGCGCGAAACGCAGCCGCGAAGTCGTCCGCGCAGAGAAAGCCGCTCGCGCCCGGCTCGATCAGCTCGGCCGCGCCGTTGTCGAGCGTCGTCGCGACGGGCGCGCCGGCGGCCATCGCTTCGAGACACGCGTTCGCGAATGGGTCGTAGCGCGTCGGCAGCACGAACAGGTCGGCGGCCGCGCACAGCGCGGGCAAGTCGGCGCGCAAGCCGAGGAAGCGCACGCGCGGCCCGACGCCGAGTGAGTCGGCCTGCGCACGGAAGACCGCGGCGTCGCCCGCTCCGGCCACGAGCAGCGCCCCCTTCACGCCCGAGCGCGCAAAGCCGGCGATCGCCCGGTCGAGCCCCTTGCGCGCGAAGCCGCTGCCGGCGAACAGCGCGACGGGCCCGTCGAGCCCGAGCTCGGCGCGCAGGGCGAGCCCCGCCGCGTCGCGCAGCCGCGGATGGAAACGCTCCAGGTCCACGCCGTTGTAGATGACCTCCAGGCGCGCGGCGGGAACGCCGTGCCGACGCGCGATCTCGTCCGCCACGAAGCGCGAGTTGCACAACACGATCTGACTCGGGTCGGCGAACACAGCCGCTTCGATCGCCAGAAGGACCGCGTGGCGCGGCGAGTGACGCCGCAGGGCAGGGCGCGCATAGACGCGGTCCATGTAGGCCGCATGACTGCCGCCGCCGGCTCGGTACACATTTTGGTGACGCGTGCGCGAGAAGGCCTGGACGACGTCGAATCCGCCCTGGGCCGCGGCGCGCGCCGCGCGGCGCGAGAACTCGAGCACGCGCAGCGGTTGCCAGAACGTCGGGCCGCCGAGTCGCTGCACGGTCACGCCGGGCGGCGCACTCGACACCGCCTCGCGACACAGCACCGTGAGCTCCAGCGCGCGCCGCCCGAGCTCGGCCGCGAGCGCGAATGCCGCGGCCTCGACTCCGCCCGGTCCGGGCCGGAAGCTCTCGATCGAGATCGCCGCGCGCATCAGCCGAGAGTAGCCTGGCGGCCGCGCGCATTCCCCACTAACTGATTCGCGGGGATGGCGAAGTGCGGAGTCCTGGTCGCTTGGACCGCGGTGCTCGCGCTCGCCTGTGCGCGCGGCGCTTCGCTCCCGCCGGCGCGCGAGCTGCGCATCAACCTCGAGACCGAGCCGCCCACGCTCGACTGGAACCTCGCGACGGACGGCGTGTCGATCATCGCGATCGAGCAGCTCATGCGCGGGCTCACGCGGCTCGATTCCGAGCTGCGCCCCGTGCCGGATCTCGCGGAGCGTTGGGACGTCTCCGCGGACGGTTGCACCTACACGTTTCGGCTGCGCCCCGGCGTGGTTTGGAGCGACGGCGTGCCGCTCTCCGCGCAGCAGTTCGTCGACTCGTGGCAGCGGCTGCTGGCTCCCGCGACCGCGGCGGAGTACGCGTACTTCCTGTTCGGCGTGAAGAACGCGCGCGCGTACAACGCGGGCAAGCTCGCCGACTTCGGCGCCGTCGGCGTCCACGCGCCCGACGCGTCGACGCTCGTCGTCGAGCTCGACGCGCCACTCGTCTACTTCCCCGCGCTCGTCAACTTCATGGTGACGTTCCCGCTGCGCCGCGACCTCGTCGAGCGCTGGGGCGAGCGCTGGACCGATCCCGGCAAGCTCGTGAGTCTCGGACCGTTCGTGCTCGACGAGTGGCGCCACGAGTACCGCCTCGTGCTGCGCGCGAACGAGCGCTACTGGGCGGGTCGGCCGCCGCTCGACCGCATCATCGCGTACATGGTCCAGGAGGGCAGCACGGCTCTCGTTCTCTGGGAGCAGGGCCTGCTCGATCTCGTGAAGATTCCGGCGCTCGAGATCCGCCGCTACGCGAACCGCCCCGAATATCTCCGGCGCCCGCTGCTGCGCGGCTACTACTACGGCTTCAACACGAGGAAGCCTCCGTTCGACGACGCGCGCGTGCGGCGCGCGTTCGCGCTCGCGATCGACCGCTCGCAGTTCCCCGAGCTGCTGCGCGGCGGCGAGCAGCCGTGGCCCTCTTGGATCCCGCCGGGCATGCCGGACGCGAACGCGGACCTCGGGCTGCGCTTCGATCCGGAGCGCGCGCGCGCACTGCTGCGCGAAGCGGGCGTCGATCCCGCGCGCCTCGCGCCGGTGCGCATCGTCTACAACAGCGACCAGACTCACAAGCTCGTGGCCGAGAAGGTCCAGGCGTTCTGGCGCGACAACCTCGGCGTGCGCGTCGAGCTCGAGAACCGCGAGTGGAAGGTGTTCCTGAAGGAGCTCACGAGCGATCCGCCGGCGGTCTTCCGACTCGGCTGGGGCGCCGATTTTCCCGACCCGGACAACTTCATGAATCTCTTCACCTCTTACAGCGAGAACAACCACACCGGTTGGGCGAATCCGCGCTATGACGAGCTCGTCCAGCGTGCCGCGCGCGAGCCCGACCCCGGGCAGCGCCAGCAGCTCTACGACCAGGCGCAGCGCATCCTGGTCGAGGAGGACGTGCCGATGGTGCCGCTGTTCGTGACCGCGTCGAACTTCGCGGTGCAGCCGCGCGTGCACGGCTTTCGGCCGACGGCGATGGATCTGTACTTCTTCGAGCAGGTGAGCGCCGAGTGATTCGCTACGCGATCGGGCGCGTGCTCGCCGGCGTCGTCGTGCTCTGGGTCGTCGCGACCCTGACGTTCGCGTTGCTGCGCTTCCTGCCGGGCGGACCGTTCGACAAGGAGCGCTCGCTGCCGCCCGAGATCATGCGCAACCTCGAGCGCCGCTACGCGCTCGAGGGCACCTTGACCGAGCAGTATCTCGACTATCTCGCGCGCCTGGCCCACGGCGACCTCGGGCCGTCGTACAAGTACGTCGGGCGCGACGTGGCGGACATCCTGCGCGACGCGGTGCCCGTATCGCTCGAGCTCGGCGCGCTGGCGTTCGCGCTCGCCGTTGGGGGCGGTATCTCGCTCGGGCTCGCGGCCGGCGCGCGCCGTGACTCACGCGTGGATCGCGCGGTCGCGCTCGGCTCGCTCGTCGGCGTATCGGCGCCGAGCTTCGTGATCGGTGCGGGGCTGATCCTCGTGTTCGGGCTGGGCCTGCAGTGGCTGCCGGCGGGGCTCTGGGAGGGCCCGCGGTACGCGGTGTTGCCCGCGTGCACGCTCGCCGCGCTGCCGATGGCCTACGCGGCGCAACTCACGCGCGCGCAGGTCGTCGCGGTGATGGAGCAGGACTACGTGCGCACCGCGCGCGCGCTCGGCGTGCCCGAGGCGCGCGTGCGCCGCCGACACGTGCTGCGCAATGCGCTGCTGGCCGTGATGACTTACTTCGGTCCGCTGCTCGCGATCCTGCTCACCGGCTCGTTCGTCGTGGAGCGCATCTTCGCGGTGCCGGGCATGGGCCGCTTCTTCGTCACCGCGGTCACGAACCGCGACTACCCGCTCGTGCTCGGCGTCACGCTGGTGTACGGGGCGCTCGTCGTGCTCGCGAACCTCGCCGTCGATCTCCTCTACGCCTGGCTCGATCCGCGGATCCGGGTCGGGAACACCGAGAAGTGACGGCGCGCGGCTGGGTCGGGGCGGCGCTGATCGGCTCGCTCGTGCTGCTCGCGCTCGCCGGCGATCGCGTCGGCGGGTATCGCTTCGACGCGCAGGACGCGGCGCACGCCCTCGAAGGGCCGTCGCGCGCCCACTGGCTCGGCTGCGACGCGCTAGGCCGCGACCTGCTGGCGCGCCTCTGTGAAGGCGGCCGCGTCTCGCTCGTGGTCGCGGTCGGTGCGACCGCGATCGCGCTCGCATTCGGCATCGCGTACGGCGCGCTCGCGGGCTGGCTGGGCGGGCGCGTCGACGCGTTCCTGATGCGTTGCGTCGACGTGATCTACGCGCTGCCCGACGTGCTCGTGACGGTGCTCATGATCGAAGCGCTCTCGGCCGCGCTCGCGGGCCTGCCCGACCTCTGGCGCCGGCTGGCGGCGCTCGCGCTGGCGCTCGGCTTCGCGGGCTTCGTCGGCGTGGCGCGACTGGTGCGCGCGCTGGTGCTGCAGGCGCGCGAGGAGACGTGGGTCGAGGCCGCTCGCGCGACCGGCGCGCACCCCGCGCGCATCCTCGTGCGCCACGTGCTGCCGAACATCGCCGCGCCGATCCTGGTGAGCGCGGCGTTCCGGATTCCCGCCGCGATCCTCGCCGAGTCCTCGCTCTCCTTCATCGGCCTCGGCATTCAACCGCCGTTTTCGAGTTGGGGAACGTTGGCGAGCGATGGTTTTGAAGCAATGCGCTCGTACCCCCATCTGATCCTTTTTCCATGTGTCGCAATCCTGTGTTCCCTGCTCGGCTTCCAGCTGCTCGGCGAGGTGCTGCGCGAGCGGCTCGACCCGCGTCGACGTGCGTGAAAGTGTCTTGCCCGCGCAGTCGACCGAGTTAGACTCCCGCGCGCCGCGAGGAGTGGTGAAGTGATCAAGGCCCGAGGACTGACCAAGCGTTTCGGAGAACTGACTGCGCTCCAAGACGTGTCGTTCGAGGTGGCGAAGGGCGAGGTCGTCGGATTTCTGGGCCCGAACGGCGCGGGCAAGACGACGGCGATGCGCATCCTCACCGGCTACCTGCCGCCGACCGCCGGCAGTGCCTCGATTGGCGGATTCGATCTCGCCGTGGACGGACGCGCGGCAAAGCGCGTGACCGGGTACCTGCCCGAGACACCGCCGCTGTATCCCGAGATGCGCGTGCACGACTACCTCGCGTACGTCGCCGCGCTGCACGACGTGCCGCGCAGCGAGCGGGCCGAGAAGGTGGCGCGCGCGCTCGCGTCGTGCGGTCTTGAAAAAGTAGGCGAGCGCGTGGTGCGGACCTTGTCGAAGGGCTACCGGCAGCGCGTCGGTCTCGCGCAGGCGATCGTGCACGACCCGGCGGTGTTGATTCTCGACGAGCCGACGGCCGGCCTCGACCCGATCCAGATCGCCGAGATCCGCGAGCTGATCCGGCGTCTCGCGGCGGAGGAGGGGCGCACGGTGATCCTGTCGACGCACATCCTCGCGGAGGTCGATGCGATCTGTCAGCGCGTGTTGCTGATCGCCTTCGGCAAGCTGCGTCTCGACGCGCGCCTCGCTGCGCTGCGCGCGCAGGGTTCGCTCGAGCAGGTGTTTCTGCGCGAGGTGGAGACGGCCGTCGCGGAGACCGCGGGGAAGCCGGCGGTCGCGGCGGCTTCGCCATGAGACACGTCCTCGCGATCGCAGGGCGCGAGCTGCGCTCCATGTTCGCGACTCCCGACGCCTACGTCCTGATCGGCGTCTACATGCTGTTCGCGGGCTTCATCTTCTTCGCGAGCCTGGGGATCTTCATCTCGCAGCTCCAGCAGATTCAGGCGATGGGGATGACGCAGCTGCTCGAGCAGTGGAATCTGCAGGACGTCGTCGTCGCGCAATCGTTCTCGACGTTCGCGCTGTTTCTCTGCTTCCTCGTGCCGCTGCTCTCGATGCGGGGCTTCGCCGCAGAGCGCGCCAGCGGCTCGATCGAGCTTTTGCTCACGAGCCCCGTGACGAGCGCCGAGATCGTGCTCGGGAAGTTCTTCGCGATGGCCGGGATGCTGCTCGTGGTCGGCGGGCTCACCGGCTCGTTCGTCGCGCTGCTGTTCGCGTACGGCGATCCCGAGCTCGGGCAGACTCTGTCGGGCTTGCAGACCTTGTTTCTCTACTCACTCGCGCTCGCCGCGCTGTGCTGCTTCATCTCGGCGCTGACGCGCAGTCAAATCGTCGCGGGCTTCGTCGGGATCGCGGCCGCGCTGCTCTTGCTGATCGTCCCGGTTGCGGCGGACAGCTCGCAGAGTGAGTCGCTCCGGGAAGTCCTGCGCTGGGCGGGCACCAGCACGCACTTCGAGCCCGGGCTGCGCGGCGAGGTGCGCTCCGAGGACTTGGCGTACTTCGCGATCGTGATTCTGGTGTTTCTGTCGCTCGCGCGCGCCGCGGTCGATTCGCTGCGCTGGAGGTAGAGCGATGGAGACACTGCTCGGGACGATCGGCGCGGTGATCCTGTTCTTCGGCCTGCTCGGCATCTTCGCGGCCGCCTCCGAGGTATTGATCGCGTTTCACGTTCTCGTCGGCGGGGCGCTCCTGATCTACGCGGGTGTGCGCGGCTTCCGGAGGGTCGCGGAGGTCATGGGCAGCTCGACCGCGCGCGGCGGTGCGAACACGCTCGTGCAGGCCGCGATCGTCGTCGTGATCGGCGGGCTGCTCGCGTTCTTGTCCGTGCGTCATCCGGTGCACTGGGACTGGACGGAAGCGAAGGAGCACACACTCGCGAAAGGCACGATCGACACGCTGGCGGCGATGCCCAAGGACGGCGTCATCGAGATGTACGCCTTCTTCGCGCGCGGCGGCGAGGCACAGGCCAAGCCGCTGCTCGAGAAATACGCGTACGAGGGCGACCGCGTCTCGCGCAGCGTGAAGGTCCGCTTCTTCGATCCCGACGAGCGCCCCGATCTGGCGCAGCGCTTCCAGATCTCGAGCAAGGAGGGCGTAGTCGTCGTCTGCTCCGGGCCTTGCGAGACGGCAAAGGGAACCGTGAAGGCGGTCGACATGACCGAGCAGTCACTGACCCGCGCCGTGCGCCAGGCGATCTCGTCGAAGAAGAAGATCTACTTCCTCAAGGGTCACGGCGAGGCGGACCCGAACGAGCAGAAGGGCTCGGGGGCGCTCGGCGTGAAGGGCGGGCTCGAGGACGAGAACGTGACCGTCTCCGAGCTCCTGCTCGCGAACGCGAAGGAAGTTCCCGCCGACGCGGACGCAGTGGTCGTCGCCGGGCCGGACCACGCGCTCTCGGATCGCGAGCTCGAGCTGCTCGACGCGTATCTGAAGGGCGGCGGGTCACTGCTCGTCATGGTCGATCCGGACGTCCAGACGAACTTCGAGGGCCAGCTCTCGAAGTGGGGCATCGAGGCTGGGCCCGAAGTCATCGTCGAGCAGCAGTTACAGCTCTTCGCGGGCCCGTCGCTCGGCGTGCAGCCGGTGGTCACGAAGTACGGAGCGCATCCGATCACCGAGAAGCTCAACGGGCAGCCGACGGTGTTCCACCTCGCGCGGCCCGTGCGGCGCGCCGAGGGCAGCGACGCGAACGTGACCGAGCTCGCCCTCACCAGCCCGCAAAGCTGGGCCGAGAGCGACGTGAAGGACTTACTCGCGTCGAAACCCGTCGCGCTCGATCCCGCGAAGGACCGCGCCGGGCCGCTCGCGATCGCGATCGCGCGCGAGTTCACGCCGGCCGAGGGCGGGAAGCGCGGCGGGCGCCTGATCGTGGTCGGTGACTCGGACTGGATGCGCAACCGCTACGTCACCCAGTACTACAACGGCGACCTGTTCCTGAACATGACGAGCTGGCTGACCGGTACCGAGGAGTTCGCGACCATCGACCGCAAGCGCCCGCGCGTCGCGACCGTGAACCTCACCCTGGCGCAGTTCGCTAATTTCCGCTTCCTGGCGCTGTTCGCGCTGCCGGAGGCGATCTTGCTCCTGGGCGTCGTGAACTGGTGGCGCAGGAAGACCTGACGTGAGCCCGCGCTGGACCTTGGGGCTGCTCGCGCTGGCCGCGGCGCTCGGCGCGTGGGTGTATTTCGGCGAGCTCCGCGGCGACGAGCGGAAAAAGGAAGCCGAGACCGCGGAGAAGCGGGTCTTCGGAGTCGAGCCCGCCTCGGTGACCGCCCTCGAGGTCACGCTCGCCGACGGCAAGAGCGCGCGCGTCGTGCGGGCGGGCGCGAGTGACTGGAGGCTCGAGTCACCCGTCGCGTATCCCGCCGACGCCGAGACGGTGGAGCGCGCGCTGCACGCGCTCTCGAAGGTGCAGTCGACGGCGACGATCTCACCGGCGCCGGTGGACCTCGCGCCGTTCGGCCTCGGCGCCGCGGGTCACGCACTGCGCGTGTTCACGGGGCCGGGCGAGCCGAAGGAGCTCGTCGTCGGTGGGCCGACACCGATCGGTGGCGGGAAGTACCTGTCGCTCGGGAGCGATCCGTCGCGTGTGTTCGCCGTCGAGGGCGGTGATCTCTACGGGCTCTCGCCGACCTTGGTCGAGCTGCGCGACAAGCGGCTCCTGCACACCGCGGCGGGTAGCGCGGACGAGCTCACGGTGCGCGTGCGCGGCGATTTGATCGCGCGCGCGAAGCGGAGCGACGCCGGCTGGCAACTCGTCGAGCCCGAAGCCGCGCCCGGCGACGGCGAGAAGATACGGCGCACACTCGAAGAGCTCTCGCTGGCGCGCGCCACCGACTTCGCCGACTCACCCGGGAAGCTCGAGGCGTACGGTCTCGCGAAGCCCGAGCTTGAGCTCTGGATTCACGCGCCCGACGGCGAAGAGCGACTCGCGCTGGGGCGCGCCGACGGCAAGACTTGGCTGCGGCGCAACGAAGATCCGGTGCTGCTGGCCGTGAACCCCGCGGTGATCATCGCCGTTCCCGCACACGCGTTCGACTACCGCGGGAAGCGCGTCCTGACGCTCGAGAGCGACAAGGTGCGTACGCTCGAGCTCGGCTATCCGCGCACGGGCGAGACCTATCGCTTCGAGTTGAAAGGCAGTGACTGGAAGCCGGTCGAGAGCGGGCTCGAGGTGCGGCCGCTGAAGATCGAGGACCTGTTCTTCGCGATCGCGTCGCTCGACGCGACGGGCGTCGAAGCGCCGAGCGCGGATCGCAAGGCGCTCGGCCTCGACCCGCCGCTCGTGAAGCTCGCGGCCTTCGACGAGAAGGGCACGGAGCTCGGTGTGTTGTCACTCGGCGACGCGTCCGTAGACAAGGGAATTCCCGCCGCGTCGTCGCAGCACACCGAACTGTGGCGGGTGTCGAACGACCTCGGCGGCCAGGTGCCGCTCACGCCCGAAGCCTTCAAGAACCAGTTCCAGAAAGCGGCCGGGGCGCCGCCGACACCGGCCGCTGTTCCACCGGCGGCGTCTGCGCCGCGCGCGACGTCGCCACCTAGCGAGTGAGCACCTCGAGCATCGGCGCGTGCACGCGGCCGTTGCTCGCGACGATGCGCTCGCCCGAAGCCGGCGGCGGCCCTGCGTCGAAATCCGTCACGCGACCGCCCGCTTCCTCGACGAGCAGGAGACCCGCGGCGACGTCCCACGGCGCGAGGTGGAGCTCCCAGTAACCGTCGAAGCGGCCGCAGGCCACGTACGCGAAGTCGAGCGCCGCCGAGCCCGCGCGCCGGATCGCTTGCGCGCAGCCTACGAAGCGCTCGAAGTGCGCGAGGTTCGGCGTCCGTTTTTGGTGTACGTCGTAGGCAAAGCCGGTGGCGAGCAGCGCGCGGCGCAGCTCCGAGATCTCCGAGACGCGCATCGGCTTCCCGTTGAGCTGCGCGCCGGATCCCTTCTCCGCCGAGAACAACTCGTCGCGCATTGGATCGAAGACGACGCCCAGCGCGCGCTCGCCGTCGATCTCGACGCCGATCGAGATCGCGAAGTGCGGGAATGCGTGCGCGTAGTTCGTGGTGCCATCCAGCGGGTCGACGATCCAGCGCACGCCGCTCGAGCCGGCCGCGGCCGCGCTCTCCTCGGTGAGCAATGCGTCGCTCGGGCGCGCGCTGAGGATGCGCTCGCGGATCAGTCGGTCGAGCGCGTGGTCGACGTCGGTGACGAGATCGATCTCGCTCGTCTTTGTCCGAATCGTGCGCGGAGCGTGGAAACGCTCGCGTGCGATGTCGCCGGCCTCGCGCGCGATCGCCATGGCGAGCCGGAGCAGCTCGCTCACGAGCCCGCGCCCAGCCGAAACAGCGCGCGGGCGCGCTCCGCGGTGAGCGCGGCGACGTCGTCCGCACTGCGCCCGTGAATCTCGGCGAGTGTCTCGGCGACGCGCGCCACCCAGGCGGGCTCGTTGCGCTTGCCGCGATGCGGCGCCGGCGCGAGTAGCGGCGTGTCGGTCTCGACGAGCAGGCGCTCGAGCGGTAGCTGGCGCGCGACCTCGCGCAAGTCACTCGCGTTCTTGAAGGTGAGGATGCCCGAGAAGCTGATGTCGAAGCCGCGCGCGAGACATTCGCGCGCGAACGGCAGATCGCCAGTGAAGCAGTGGATCACGCCGCCGACCCGCTCCGCGCCCTCGCGGTCGAAGATCTCGAGCAGCTCGCTGAACGCGTCGCGCTCGCCCTGGCGCGGCCGGACGTGGATCACGAGCGGGCGGTCGGCCTCGCGCGCGATCTGGATCTGCGCGGCCAGCGCCTCTCGTTGCGCGTCGCGCGGCGAGTGCGCGTAGAAGTAGTCGAGGCCGCATTCGCCGACGGCGACCACCCGCTCGTGCGCCAGCCAGCCGTCGAGCGCGGTCGCGGCCAGCCCGCTCCACTCCGACGCGTCGTGCGGGTGCACGCCAACGCTCGCCCAGACGCCCGGGTTCTCGTCCGCGAGCATCACCGCTCCGGCGTTCGCGCCGACGCCGTAGCCCGCGCCGATCGCGATCATCCCCTCTACCCCGGCGGCGCGGGCGCGCCCGATCAGCGCGGGCGCCTCGGCGAGCAGGTCCGGCGCGCCGAGATGCGCGTGACTGTCGAAGAGCTTCAAGAGCGGAGCTCGAGCAGGAGTGACTCGACGACGAGCTGCGGATTCAGGTTGCGCGCATCGAGCTCCGCGCGCGCGCGCGCCGCCGACTCGAAGGCGCGCAGCCAACGCTCGAGCGCGCGCGGCTGGGCCCCGTTCGCCGCGGTCTCGGCGCGCTCGCGCGCGAAGGCGGACTGTGCGTCGATGTACGCGCGCGCCCGCTCCCGGCCCTCTTCGCCGGCGCGACGAAAGCCCTCGGCGAAGTCGAGGATCTCGGTGACGGAGAGGTCGGAGCTCCGCTCGAGCACGTCGAACATCTCGTGCGCCTCTTCGAGTGACTCCTGCGCCCAAGCTCGCGCTGCCGAAGGGCTCGCGCCGCCGAGCCGGCTCGCCAGCGCGGCATCGGCCGCGCTCATTCCCTCCGCTTCGAGCGCGGCCGCGATCGCGCCCTGACTCCACGCGGGAAAGCGCACGCGCAGCGTGCGCGAGCGCAACGTCCGCGGCAGGACCTCCGCCGACGAAGTCACCAGCAACAACACCGCGCCCGTCGGCGGCTCCTCGAGCGTCTTCAGCAGTGCGTTCGCGGCTTCCGCGCGCAGCTTCTCCGCTTCCGCGATCAGCGCGACGCGCCGGCCGCGCTCGTTCGCCACCAGACTCAAGCCCGCGCGCAGCTCGCGAATCGCCTCGACCTTGATGCGTGCGCCGTCGGGCTCGACCCGGTGCAGATCCGGATGCGCGTCTGCCGCGAGCAGTCGGCAGTCGTGACAGCGACCGCAGGCCTCGAGCGCCGCCGGCTCCGCGCCCTTGCACAGGAGCAAGCGCGCGAACCAGAGCGCGGTCTCGGTCTTGCCGGTGCCGGCGGGACCCTCGAACAGATACGCGCCGTGGACGCGATCGGCCGCGCGCGCGCGCGCCAACTCGGCCCGTACCTCGTCGCTTTCGCCCGCCACCATCAGCGAGCGGCAGCATAGCGCCGCACGCGATCGAGATCTCAAGGATCCGCGCGCGGCTCCGATACGGCCAAGTGCCGGCGCTTCGGCCGCAGCAGAGGAGCACGCGCGCACATGGCGTTCAATGACTTCCGCAAGACCAAGGACGAACCCAAGATGCCGACGGCCAGCGCGGGCGGCGTTGGCGCGCTGACCGCGTTCATCGATCAGGGCTCGGAGTTCTCGGGCAAGCTCAACTTCAAGGACACGGTGCGCATCGACGGCCGGTTCGAAGGGGAGATCGCCAGCGAGAACACGCTGATCGTCGGCGAGAGCGGCTCGGTCACGGCCACGATCAAGTCACAGATCGTGATCATCTCGGGCGAAGTGCACGGCGAGATCACCGCGGCCGGGCAGGTGGTGTTGCACAAGACCGCGCGGGTCGACGGCAACATTCACGCGCCGCGCCTCGTCGTCGAGGACGGTGCCGTGTTTACGGGCCGCGTCGAGATGGGCATGCAGAAGCCCGCGAAGAGCGACCGCTCCGTTCCGCCGACCAAGGACGCGACTCCGCCGAAGCTCTAGCGCGCGGGACGCGGCTTGCGCTAGGCGACGAGTACGACCGTCACGCCGGGGACGCGGGCGCGCAGCGCGGGCTCGAGGACGAGCCGGCGAGTCATCTCGCGCGCGGGGCAGCGGGCGCACGCGCCCTGAAGCACTAGGCGAACCACACCGTCCTCGCTCACGGACACGAGCTCGGCGTTGCCGCCGTCGGCGACGAGGCCCGGGCGCACGATGTCTAGCGCGCGGCGGACGACCTCCGGGCGCACGCCGTGCGCGGAGCTCGCGTTGATCTCGTCGGACCCATCTCCTAGCCTTGCCGACATGCGTGTCCGAGTGCTCCTGTTCGCGGCCCTGCGAGAAGCGGTCGGCGAGAAGTCACTCGAGCTTGAGATGCGCGACTCCGCAACCGTTGCCGACTTGCTCACGCAGCTCGAGGCGAAGCACCGCGTGTTCGCGGGGCATCGCGGCAGATTGCTGGTCGCGCACAACGAAGAGCGCGCGGCGCTGTCCGCGGTGCTTCGCGACGGCGACGAGATCGCGCTCCTGCCGCCCGTCTCCGGCGGCGCCGAGAGCGAGGCTAGCGTGCCGACGCGCTCACCGGAACACGCCTGGATCGACGCCGCGCCGCTGTCTCTCGACGCGCTCCTGCGCGAGGTCGGCGGCCCCGAGATGGGTGGCGTGGTCACGTTCACCGGCATCGTGCGCAACAACGCGCGCGGCGAGGCGATCGATCACCTCGAGTACGAGGCTTACGCCCCGATGGCCGAGAAAGAGATGCGCAAGATCGTCGACGCCGTGCACGAGCGCTGGCCGCACGTGCGCATCGCGATGTCTCATCGCGTGGGCCGACTTGCGATCGGCGACGCGGCGGTGATGATCGCGGCCGGTGCGCCGCACCGCGCCGAAGCCTTCGAAGCGTGTCGCTTCGCGATCGACCGCTTGAAGGCGACGGTACCGATCTGGAAGAAGGAGTTCGCGACGAGCGGCTCGTACTGGGTCGAGGAGAATCCGTGAGCGGCGACGCTCCCGCCGCGCACCGCGCCTACGCGCCGGTCGAGGTCGGTTGCGCGGTGCTCACGGTGAGTGACAGCCGCACGCTCGAGGACGATACGTCTGGCAAGCTGATCCGCGAGCTGCTCGCCGCGCGGGGACACCGAACCGTGGAACACGCGATCGTGTCGGACGACCTGGAGCTGATCCGCCTGGCCGTGCTGCGTTCGCTGGCGCGCGACGACGTCGACGCCGTGATCGCCACCGGCGGCACGGGCGTCTCGCCTCGGGACGTCACGCCCGAGGCCGTCGAGCCGCTGCTCGAGAAGCCGCTCGCGGGCTTCGGCGAGCTCTTCCGCGCGCTTTCGTTCCAGGAGATCGGTGCCGCGGCGGTGTTGTCGCGCGCGCTCGCGGGCACGAGCGGCGGCAAGGTCGTCTACGTCCTGCCGGGCTCGTCGGGGGCGGTGCGCCTGGGCATGGAGCGCTTGATCGGGCCGGAGCTCGCGCACGTCGTCGGCCAGCTGCGGCGCGTGGATGCGCCGCCTTCAGCGCACCGGGAGCACGCCCGAAAATAGGGAGTGACCCCTCGGTTCCTCCGCTACGCAGGACTGGCGCTTCTGTTCCTGTGCGTCGCCGTCCTCTTGCCGAGCGAGGTCGCGGTGTGGATCGACCCGGCGGGTCACACCTGGCTCACGGACGGTGAAGCCGGTCCGTCCAGCGGCGCCGAGCGAGTGACTCCCGACGAGATCGCGATCCGTTGGGATCGAAAGTGGAGCGGCGAGCCGCTGCCGAAGGGCACGCGCTCGGGCGACGACGACGATCGCTATCTGTCCGAGGTGCGCAGCGCGCGCTCGGACGCGCAGCGCGGGAATCTGGAGCTCGCCCTGCGCTCGCTGCGCCGCTTGCAGCGTGACTCCCCGACGCGGCCCGAGGCGGCGCTCCTGCTCGCGCAGATCGAGCGACATCGCGGCCGCTACGAGCCCGCGCGCGAGGCGCTCGACGCCGTGCTCTCGAGCGCGACGCAGCTGCCGAAGGCGTGGCGCGAGGCGGCCGAGCGCGAGCGCGCGGAGATCAGTGAGGAGCTCGCGCTCGCCAAGGCGAAAGACGGGGAG
>JBGQIB010000028.1:0-37845 GCA_041498295.1 bacterium
AGCGACGAGATCGAGATCAGCGTGCAGGTCGCGGGCAAGCTGCGCGCGCGCGTGCGCGTGCCGAAGGACGCGGACGAAGCGGCGGTGCGCGCGGCGGCACTTGGCGAGGAGAACGTCAAGAAGCACCTGGGCGCGAGCGAGCCGCGGCGCGTGATCTACGTGCCCCGCCGCCTCATCAACTTCGTGCCGTGACGACCCACGCGTCCCGAGTGACTCGGTGACTCGTGTCCTGTTCCTGATTCCGAGCCTGCGGCTCGGCGGCGCCGAGCGCGTGGTCGCGCTCTTGCTGCAAGAGCTGCCGCGCGCGCGCTTCGAGCTGCACCTGGGGCTGGTCGAAGCGGCGGGCGAGTTTCTCGAGCGCGTTCCGAAGGACGTGACCGTGCACGACCTCGGCGGCGGGCGCGCCCGGCGCGCGCTCGTTCCGCTCGTACGCCTCGTCCGCCAGCTGCGCCCGGACGTGATCGTGCCGAACCTCGGGTATCTCAACTTGTTCTGTCTCGCCGGCCGTCCGCTCATGCCGCGCGCGACCGCGATTGTGCCGATCGAACACACCACCTTGTCCGCGGAGGTCGCGGAGCAGGGCCGGCCCCGACTCTGGCGCGCGGCGTATCGCGCGCTGTATCCGCGCGCGGATCGTATCGTCGCGTGCTCACATGCGATCGCGGACGACCTGGTCTCGAGCTTCGGCCTCGCTCCGGCGCAGATTCGTATGATTCGCAATCCGATCGACGAAGCGAAGATCGAGACATCGCTGGCGAACGGCCGCTCGCCGTTCGCGGGCGACGGGCCGCACATCGTCGGCGTCGGACGACTCTCCGCGGTGAAGGGCTACGACCGGCTGCTCGAGGCGTTCGCGCTACTCGTCACCGGCGGCGTCGCGGCCGAGCTGTGGCTGATCGGCGACGGACCCGAGCGAGCCGCGCTCGAGGCACGCGCGGGCGAGCTTGGCCTCGAGTCACACGTGCACTTCGCGGGCTATCAGGCCGAGCCGTATGCGTGGATGCGCTTCGCGCACGCCTTCGCGCAGAGCTCGCGCCGCGAGGGTCTGCCCGTCGCGGTGCTCGAGGCCGCGGCGTGCGGCGCGCGCCTCGTCGCGTTCGATTGCCCGGGCGGCACGCGCGAGATCGTCTCGGCGATCCCCGGCGCGCAGCTCGTCGCCGACGGCGACGTGCGCGGACTCGCGCGTGCGCTCGCCCGCGCGCTCGGCCCCGAGCCGCCACCGCGCGGGCGCCTGCCCGAGGAGTTCCGTCTTGCGCGCGTGATTCGCGACTACACGGCGCTCCTCGAAAACCCCCACGGCGCGCGATAACCTGGGCGCGTGGCGCAAAGCAGTGCATTCAAGATCAAGTCGGGCTGGGAGGCGGTCATCGGTCTCGAGGTGCACGCGCAGCTCAAGACGCGCACGAAGCTGTTCAGCTCCGCGCCGCACGCGTTCGGCGCCGAGCCGAACTCGCAGACCACCGAGGTCGACCTCGGTCTGCCCGGCGTCTTGCCGGTGCTGAACGAGCGCGCGGTCGAGCTCGCGGTGCGCGCCGCGCTCGGGCTGGGCTGCGAGCTGCAGGCCGTCTCGACCTTTGCGCGCAAACACTACTTCTACCCCGATTTGCCGAAGGGCTATCAGATCTCGCAGTACGACGAGCCGTTCGCCAAGCGCGGCGCGGTGCCGATCGAGGACGAGAACGGGACGCGCTCGATCGGACTCACGCGCATTCACATGGAAGAGGACGCGGCGAAGAACATCCACGACGACGCGGTCACCGGCGGTGGAGTGACTCACGTCGATCTGAACCGCGCCGGCGCGCCGCTGGTCGAGATCGTCTCCGAGCCCGAGATGCACTCGCCCGACGAGGCCGGTGCGTACCTGCGCAGCCTGCGCCAGGTGCTGCGCTACCTGGACGTCTCGGACGCCGACATGGAGAAGGGTCAGTTCCGCTGCGACGCGAACGTGTCGGTGCGGCGCGCGGGCGACACGAAGCTCGGCACGCGCACGGAGCTGAAGAACCTGAACTCGTTCCGCTTCGTCGAGCGCGCGATCGCGCACGAGATCGAGCGCCAGATCGAGCTGCTCGAGTCGGGCGGGAAAGTGCTGCAGCAGACCCTGCACTGGGACGACCGCGCGGGCCGCTCGTCGCCCATGCGCATCAAGGAGCACGCGGACGACTATCGTTATTTCCCCGATCCCGACCTGCCGCCGCTGCGCCTCGAGGCCGACTGGCTCGACGCGCAGCGCAAGAAGCTGCCAGAGCTGCCGCAGGCGCGGCGCGCGCGCTACCGCCAGTCATTCGGCTTGCCCGCGTACGACTCACAGGTGCTGACCGAGGACCGCGACGTCGCGGCGTTTTTCGAGACGGCGGTGCAGCTGTACGGCCAACCCAAAGCGGTGTCGAACTGGGTGATGCGCGACGTGCTCGCGGCGGCGACCGAGCTCGGGAAGTCTCTCTCCGAGCTGCCGATCACCCCCTCGCACCTGGTCGAGCTCCTGCGCCTGATCGACGCGGGCCGCGTCACGGCCGCGTCGGCGCGCGAGGTGTTCGCCGAGATGGCGAAGAGCGGCGCGCGCGCCGAGGCGATCGTGCGCGCGCGCGGCCTCGAGGCCGTGTCCGACGCGGGCGAGCTCGAGCGGCACGCGCGCGACGTCATCGCCGCGAACTCGGGGCAGGTCGCGAAGTACCGCGCGGGCGACGCGAAGCTTCTGAACTTCTTCGTCGGACAGGTGATGAAGGCGACCGGCGGAAAAGCCGATCCCGCGCGCCTGCGGGAGATCCTGACCAAGCTGCTGGCCTGAGTCGTTTCGAAGAGTGAGTGAAGGGGGAGGGATGCGCAGGCAGGCGCTCGGCATCGCGATCGTCCTGGCGGTGGGGCTCGCGCTCGCGTGCGGCTCGGAAAGCGAGCAGCAAGGCAAAGCCGGATCGAGCGATGCGGAGTCGAGCCCGACACCGAGCAGTGGCGGCGTTGCGTCCGAATCCGAGATCGTCGACGACGCGCGTCTGCGCGGCGCCGACGCCGACGTCGGTGAGTGGCTGACGACGGGCCGCACGTACAACGAGCAGCGCTACAGCCCGCTCGAGCAGATCAACGCCGACAACGTCGCTCACCTACACGAGGTCTGGAGCTTCGAGACCGGCCTCGGCCGCGGACACGAAGCCACGCCGATCGCGCACGATGGCGTGCTCTTCTTCACCGGCTCGTGGAGCGTCGTCTTTGCGGTCGACGCGCGCACCGGCAAGCAACTGTGGAAGTGGGACCCCGAGGTCGACAAGCTGGTCGCGAAGAAGGCCTGCTGCGACGTCGTGAACCGCGGCGTCGCGCTCTACAAGGGCCGCGTGTATGTCGGCGTGCTCGACGGCCGGCTCGCCGCGCTCGACGAGAAGACAGGCGCCCCGGTCTGGCAGGTCGTGACCGTCGATCAGAACCTGCCGTACACGATCACCGGCGCGCCGCGGGTCGTCGACGGCAAGGTGATCATCGGCAACGGCGGCGCCGAGCTCGGGGTACGCGGATATGTGTCGGCCTACGACGCCGAGTCGGGCAAGCTGATCTGGCGCACGTACACCGTTCCCGGCGATCCGTCGCAGCCGTTCGAATCCAAGGCGTTGGAGCTTGCCGCGGAGACCTGGAAGGGCGGTGAGTGGTGGAAGATCGGCGGCGGCGGAACGGTCTGGGATTCGATGGCCTTCGACCCGGAGCTGAATCTGCTCTACGTCGGCACGGGCAACGGTTCGCCGTGGGTGCGCCAGCTGCGCAGCCCGGGCGGCGGCGACAATCTCTTCCTGTCGTCGATCCTCGCGCTCAACCCCGCGAACGGCGAGATCGTCTGGCACTACCAGACCACGCCGGGCGACAACTGGGACTTCACCGCGACGCAGCACATGATCCTCGCGGATCTGAAGCTCAACGGGCGCGTGCGTCCCGTGATCATGCAGGCGCCGAAGAACGGCTTCTTCTACGTGCTCGACCGCAAGACCGGCGAGCTGATCTCCGCCGAGAAATACGTCGAAGTGACTTGGGCCGACCACGTCGACAAGGGCACGGGCAAGCCCGTCGAGAATCCGGGCCAGGACTACAAGGAGGGACTCTCGCTCGTGAAGCCGACGCCGTTCGGCGGGCACAACTGGCAGCCGATGTCGTACAGCCCGAAGACCGGCCTCGTGTACATCCCGACGCACGACATCCTCGGCGCGTACCGCAACGAACAGGACTTCAAGTATCAGCCCGGCGCATGGAACACCGGCACCGACTTCAACGTATTCGGGTTGATCACGAAAGACTCCGTCTCTGGCGCGCTGATCGCGTGGGATCCGGTGAATCAGAAGGAAGTCTGGCGCCACCCCTACGCACTTCCGTGGAACGGCGGACTGCTCTCGACCGGCGGGAATCTCGTATTCCAGGGCACGGCGGACGGCCGCTTCGTCGCGTACCGCGCGAACGACGGCGCACAGCTCTGGGAGGCGCATGCGGGCACCGGCATCATCGCCGCGCCGGTGACTTACCTGCTCGACGGCAAGCAGTACGTGTCGGTCGTCGCCGGCTGGGGCGGCGCGTTCGGACTGGTGAGTGGCGACGTCACGCACGATTCCGCGGGCGACGGCAAGGGGCGGCTACTCACGTTCGCGCTCGGCACCGGTGAGCCGCCCGCGCCACAGACGGTGCTCGACCGCATCACCGCTCCCGGCGAGGTCTACGACGGCGAGCGCCTGTATCACAAGTACTGCGCGGCGTGTCACGGCGGCGCGGCCGTCGCGATGGTCGGCATGAAGGACCTGCGCAAGATCTCGCCCGAGACACGCGCCGCGCTCCCGGACATCGTGCTCAAGGGCGCGCTGCGCGGAAACGGAATGCCCGAATTCTCCGCCTATCTCACCGACGCCGACGTCGCCAAAATCCGCACCTATCTCGACCACCGCGCGGAGGACTCCGGGTTGCGCTGAGCGCGAGGTCCGAAGGCGCGAGACTCGCGCCGTTCATAAGAACTTGGGCGCGCGTTTCTCGAGGTTCGCCTTCACGGCTTCGATCTGATTCGGCCTGCCGATCAAGCTGCGCTGCAGCTCTTCCTCGAGCTTGAGTCCCTCTTCGATCGAGCCCTGCCACGCCTGCTGCAGGAGCCGCTTCGCCGCGCGCACCGCGTCGGGGCTCTTGCCCGCGATCTCGCGTGCGAGCGCGAGCGCGTCGTCGAGCGGCTTCTCGGACGTACGCGTCGCGAGGCCGAGCGCGACCGCTTCGCTGCCCGACACGACGCGACCCGTGAACGTGAGCTCCTTCGCGACGTCCTGCCGCACGAGTCGGCGCAGCGTCTGCGTGCCCGACATGTCGGGGATCAGGCCCCACTTCACCTCCATCACCGAGAGGCGCGCGTCCGGTGCGACGATGCGCAGATCGGCTCCGAGCGCGATCTGTAGACCGCCGCCGTACGCCACTCCGTGTATGGCGGCGATCACGGGTACCGGGACCTCCTGCCAGATCCACGCCGCGAGCTGCGCGCGGTTGGCGCCGCTCGACGAGCGCTCGAACAGCTTCGGATCCGCGCCGCCGCCCGCACGCGGGCCGGCCATCGCGGCAAAGCTCTCCATGTCGAGGCCGGCGCAGAAGGCGCGACCCTCGCCCGACAACACGACGGCGCGCACGCTCTTGTCGTCCGCGAGCGCGCGACCCGCGTCGCCGAGCGCGCTGAACATGGCGGAGTCGATCGCGTTCATCTTGTCCGCGCGCGCGAGGCGCACGTCCGCGACGCCATCCCGAAACTCGATCTTCACTCGCTCCGACACGGGGTGCTCCTTTGTATTGCGCTCACCCCATGCTACCGGATCCATGGCGCCGCGGTGCGCGGCGCCGGGCACTCATGAACGCCTTGACGCTGCGCGACCGACTGGGCAGCCTTCGCCCCGGAGAACGCACACACTGACAGCGAATCTCTCCGCAACGCCGCTCGACTGGAGCGTCGCGCGCGTCGACACGGCGCCGGGTCGTGTCTCACTCGAGCTCGGCGGTCGGCTCCTGCTGCACGCCGCACCCGAAGCGATCGAGCGCATGCGCGAGCTCGTCGACGACAGGCTGGAGCGCCTGCAGTTCGACCTCTCACGCTTGCGCGCACTCGACGCGGCGAGCGCCGCGCTCCTGCTCGATCTGCGCGACGAGCTGCGCGCGCGCTTCCGGGAAGTCGAACTCACGGGCGCGGCGGGACGCGTGGAGTCGATTCTCGACCTGGTCGCCTCGAGCCCGCCCGGCGTCGCGGCGCGCGACGCGCGATCGACGCCCGCCATCCTCGAGCAGATCGGTCGCAACACGGTGCAGGTCGCGTCGTTCCTACTGGAGGTGCTCGAGTTCACGGGCCGCACGGTCGTCGCGGCCGTCGCGGCGATGCGCGACGTCCGCCTCGTTCCCTGGCCCTCCGTGGTGTCGCTGATGGAGCGCTCGGGCGCGGACGCGCTGCCGATCGTCGCGCTGATCACCTTTCTCGTCGGTCTGGTGAGCGCGTTCCAGGGCGCGATCAGCTTGCACCGCTACGGCGCGGACATCTTCGTCGCGGACGGCATCGCGATCGGAGTCACGCGCGAGTTCGGACCGCTCATGGTCGCGATCGTCGCCGCGGGTCGCTCCGGCGCCGCGTTCGCCGCGGAGCTGGGCACGATGCGCGTCTCCGAGGAGGTCGACGCGCTGCGCACGATCGGGCTCGACCCGTTTCCTTACCTCGTGCTGCCGCGCGTGCTCGCGCTCACGGCGATGGTCCCGATCCTGGCGCTGATCGGCGACGCGGTCGCGATCGCCGGCGGCGCGGCGGTCGGCGTGTTCGGGCTCGATCTCACCTTCACTTCGTATCTCGCCGAGACGCAGCTGCGACTCACCTTCTGGAACATCGCCACCGGGCTCATCAAGGCCCTCGCGTTCGGGGTCGCGATCGCGCTGATCGGCTGCAAATTCGGACTCGCTACGCGCGGCGGCGCCGAGGGTGTCGGCCGCGCCACTACGTCCGCGGTGGTGGCGATGCTCTTCGCGCTCGTCATCATCGACGCGGCGTTCACCGTGGTGTTCTATGCCTGGGACATCTGACCCACACATCAAAGTGTCGGGAGTCGCGCTTGGCTTCGACGGCGTCGTTCTGCTGGAGAACATCGACTTCCAGGTCCAGCGCGGAGAGATCTTCGCGATCCTCGGCGGCAGCGGGAGCGGGAAGTCGACGCTGCTGCGGCACCTGATCGGATTGGCCGAGCCGATGCGCGGCGAGATCCTCGTCGACGGCGTGCCGCCGGAGCTCGGCTCGCGCGCACCCGACTGCGGCGTGCTCTTCCAATCGGGCGCGCTCTTCGGCTCGATGACCTTGGGCGAGAACGTGGCGCTGCCGCTCGCCACCTGGACCGATCTCCCGCGCCCCGCGATCGACGCCGTGGTGCGGAGCAAGCTGCGCCTGGTCGGCCTCGGCGGCTTCGAGAACCACATGCCCGCGGAGCTCTCGGGTGGCATGAAGAAGCGCGCCGGCATCGCGCGCGCGCTCGCGCTGGAGCCGGACCTCGTGTATCTCGACGAGCCGAGCGCGGGTCTCGATCCGGTCACGTCGGTGGAGCTCGACGAGCTGTTGCTCACGCTGAACCGCGGCCTCGGCACGACGCTCGTGCTCGTGACTCACGAGCTCGCGAGCATCTTCGCGATCGCGTCGCGCTGCATCATGCTCGACCGCGAGGCGAAGGGGCCAATCGCGCTGGGCCAGCCGGCCGACTTGCGCGACCACAGCCGGGATCCGCGCGTCGTGGCGTTCTTCAACCGCAAACCCGCGGTCCATGAGGCGGTCGCATGAACTCGACGAATTACTACAAGTTGGGCGCCTTCGTGTTGGGCGGGCTCGTGCTCGCGCTCGCGGCCCTCGTGTGGCTGGGGGCGACCGATTGGAACCGCACGACCCGGCGCTTGGTGACTTACTTCGACGAGTCCGTTCAGGGGCTCGAGGTCGGCTCGGCGATCAAGTTCCGCGGCGTCTCGGTGGGCACGGTCTCGCAGATCTCGGTCGCATCCGATCTGCGCCACGTGCGCGTCACGAGCCTGGTCTACGAAGACGTGCTGCGCCGGCTGGGCCTGTCCGAGGCCCACAGCGGCCTGCAGCAAGCCGCGGTCGGCGATCGCGCTCTGCGCATCCAGCTCTCCTCGTCTGGAATCACCGGCGTGAAGTTCCTGTCGATCGACTTCTTTGACGCGCGCCGATTTCCCGAAGAGAAGCTCCCGTTCGATCCCGGGCCCGACTATCTCCCCTCCACGCCGTCGACCTTGAAAAGCATCGAGGAGGCCGCGGTGGAGGTGGGCATGCAGCTCCCGATGCTGACGATGCGCGCAAGTGACACACTGCTGCGCCTCGCGAACTCGGTCGAGGACGTGCAGCACACGTTGCAGCCCTTGCTCGCGCGCGACGGCGCGGTGGTGCGCGTGCTCGACCAATACGAGCGCACCGGCGCGCAGCTCGAGCGTGCCGCGCTCGCGCTCGAGCAAGAGATCCGCGCCGCGAAGCTCGCGGGCACGACCGCCGCGGTACGCGACGCCTCCGCCGCGGTGGTCGGTTTCGCCTCGGACATGAGCATCACCGCCGAGGACGCGCGCGAGAGCATGTCCGTGCTTCAAGACACCCTCGACTCCGTGCGCGCGCTCTCCGACTATCTCGAGCGCGACCCCGCGGCGCTGGTTCGCGGGCGCGCGCCAGCGAGCGGAAAGGGCCCGCGTCCTTGAGACGCGCCGCCCGCCGACTCACTCCGCTGCTGGTCGTCACGATGCTGTTGGCGGCAGGCTGTTTCTTCGCGTCGCCGCCGGCCGAGCCGCGCTATTTCACGCCGCGCGAGCCGGAGGTGACCGATGCCGACTCGCCGCTCCGCGCCGACGCGCCGCTGTTGCGCGTGCGCCGAGTGCGCGCGGCGGCGTATCTGCGCGACCGGATGGTCTGGCGGCGCGGCGTCGAGATCGGCTTCTACGATCTGTGGCGCTGGACCGAGACACCGGCGCGCCTCGCGCAGAGCTGGCTCGACGACGAGCTGTACGAGCGGCGCGGTTTCCACCGTTCGAGCTCGCCCGTGGTTCCGACGCTCGACGCGAGCCTCGAAGCCTTCGACGAGCTACTTGCGCCGGCGCACGAGGCGGCGGTGACGCTCGCCATCGTACTCACGGATCCGAAGCGAGGCACGCTCCTGGACCGCACGATCGAGGTGCGCCGGCCGATCGCGAGCGACGACCCGAAGGCCATCGCCGACGCTCTGGGCGACGCCCTGGCGGCCGCCGCGCAGCAGGTCGGCGACGCCGTCGCAGGTGCTTTGGAGGCGCGCCCACTCTGATCGCTTTGGTAGCCTGTCTGGCTCCCCGGCGGCGCGCTGCGCGCCGCTTCAGCCGATACGGAATCCCGATGCGCCGGACGACCGCCGCTGCATTCTCGCTCGCGCTCGTGCTCGCCGCCCCCGCCGCGGCGATCGCCGCCGAAATCGCGCCCGGCGCGGAGGTGAACGGCGACGTCGAGTTTCTCGCCCGCGCGGCTCGCGCGGGCGACCTCGGCGAGCTCGGTCGTGCGCTGGCGCGCGGCGTGGCCGTCGACGGCGCGGATCGCGACGGTTGGACGGCTTTGATGCACGCCGCCGCCGCCGGCAAGCGCGAGGCGCTCCTGCTGCTCCTGCAACACGGCGCGAGCGCGCGCGTGAGGAGTCCGCGCGGAGACACTCCGCTTCAGCTCGTGGCGGCTCAGGAAGACCCGCGCCTCAGCGAAGCGCTGCTCGACGCCGGCGCGCCCACCGACGAAGCGGATCAGGCCGGCCAGACGCCGCTCATGCGCGCGGCGGCGCGCGGCAACGAAGGCGTCGTACGGCTGTTGCTCGAGCGCGGCGCGAACCCGAACCTGGTCGATCGCAGCGGTACGACCGCGCTGATCGCAGCCGCGCTCGAAGGCAAGGAGGAAGTCGCGAAGCTCTTGCTCGGCAAGGGCGCGGATCCCGAGCTGCGCCGGCGCGACGGAGCGAACGCGCTCGACATCGCCGCGAAACGCGGGCGCTCGAAGGTCGTGCACGCACTCATCGATGCCAAGGCGGACGTGAACTCGGCCGGTCCCGACGGCGCGACGCCACTCATTCAAGCGGTGCGCGGCGGCGACCGCGAACTCGTCGAAGCGCTGCTGAGCGCGGGCGCGGATGCGAATCGCGCGGGGCCCGGCGGTGAGACGGCGCTCCACGCCGCGGCGCGCAAGGGCGATGCCGAGATCGCGCTGCGTCTCGTCGACGCCGGTGGAGACGCGCAGCGCGCGAACGCACAGGCCGTCACGCCGATCGTGCTCGCGCTCGAGGAAGAGCACGAGGACGTCGCGCGCGTGCTCGTCGGCGGGGGCTCAGGTCCGCTGTTCACCACGAAGGACGTGCATGCGCGCGGCGACAACGGCCGCACTCCGCTCATGAGCGCGGCGGTTCTCGGCATGCACCGCTATCTGAAGGCGCTCTTGGAGGACGGCTCCGAGATCGACGCGCGCGACAACGAGGGCTGCACCGCGCTGATCCTCGCCACCGCGAACAATCACTACGAGACCGCGCAGGCGTTGCTCGACGCCGGCGCGGACATCGATGCGGCGGACGTCGAGGGCTCGACCGGCCTGACTCACGCGGCGTGGCGCGGCTACGTGAAGCTCCTGAAGCTGTTCGTGTCTCGCCACGCCGGCATCGACCCGCTGCGCGGGACGCAGAAGCTGACGCCGCTGATGGGCGCGTCGCTCTCGGGAAACCTCGAGGTCGTGAAGGTCCTGCTCGGCGCGGGCGCGGACCCGACCAAGAAGTCGAGTGACGACAGAACCGCGCGTGAGCTCGCCGAGGCCGCGGGCTTTCGGCGCATCGCCGCGCTGCTCGACGAGGCGGAGCGCCAGCCGCGCGACGGTCGCGGCGCCGGCCTGCGCGGCGAGCGCACCGCGCTCATGGAAGCCGCGTCGCGCGGCAACGATGCCACGGTGATCTCCGAGCTGAAGGGCGGCGCGAAGGCCGACGCGCGCGACGGCGACGGCCGCACCGCGCTCATGCTCGCGGCGGGAGCGGGCCGAGTCTCGGCGCTCGACATACTGCTCGACGCCAGCGCGCAGCTCGAGCTCAAGGACGACGGCGGCGCGACCGCGCTGCGCATCGCCGTCGCCTCCGGCCAGCTGCCCGTCGTCGCGCGCCTCGCCGAGCGGGGCGCGAGCGTCGACGCCGCGAGCCGCAACGGGCAGACCCCGCTGATGTACGCCGTCGGCAAGGGCTCCGCCGAGGCGGTGGACCTGTTGCTCGAGCGCGGCGCCGACCCAAACCTGCATGATCCGGCCGGCCGCAGCGCGCTGATTCAGGCGGCGAGCGGCGGACAGACCGCGATCGCGAAGAAGCTGCTCGCGAAGGGCGCCGACCCCAACGCGTCGGCCGCGAACGGCGACACCGCGCTGCTCCATGCCGCGCGCCGCGGCGATCACGATCTCGCAGTCACTCTGCTGGAGGCGGGCGCGGATCCGAAGGCCGCCGACCACGACGGGCAGACCGCGATGATGCGCGCCGCGACGACCGGCTCCTCCGAGATACTGACCGCGCTCTCGCGCCACGGCGGCGACGTGAACGCGGCGAGCAGTGCGGGACAGACCGCGCTCCATTTCGCAGCGCGCGGCGGTCACGTCGACGCCGTTCGCACCTTGCTGCGGCTCGGCGCGGATCCGCTCGCGCGCGACGCGAAGGGCCGGACCGCGATCACCGAGGCGTACGAGCGCGACAAGCGAGAGGTGCTCGGCCTGATCGATCAAGCCGCCTCGGCGGCGTGGACGAAGCTGTTGGCGGAGGACGGCGCGGGCAAGGGTGACCCCGCGCGCGCGAAGCTGCGCGAAGAGGGGCTGCTCGTCGCCGCCGCGCGCGACGGACAGCTCGACGAGGTCAAGCGCTTGCTCGACAAAGGTGTCTCGCCCGACGCGCGCGATTTCCGCGGCTGGACGCCGATGATTCAAGCGTCGCTCGGCGGGCGCCAGGAGATCGCCATCGAGCTCGTCCACCACGGCGCGCAGCCCGCGCTCGCGAACGATCTCGGCGCGACGCCGCTCATGGCGGCCGCGAGCGCGGACAAGGCCGACATGGTCATGGCGCTGCTGCACCTCGGCGTCGACGCGAACACGCGCGATCGCGACGGGATGTGCGCGCTCGGCTTCGCGGCCGCGGGCGGGAACCTGAACTCGGCGACGGTTCTCGTCGAGCAGGGCGCCGACCGCGAGAACCGCGAGGAGCGCGGCTTCACGCCGCTGATGCTCGCGACGGGAAACGGTCACGTCGACGTCGTCGCGTATCTGCTCGCCAAGGGCGCGAAGGCGGACACGCGCGGCCGCGGCGGAGTCACTGCGCGCAGCCTCGCGCAGGAGCGCAACAACACCGCGATCGTGCAGCTGCTGGATGCGTACGCGGCCAAGGCGAGCGGCGCCGAGAAGCCGCCGGCGGACGCCGCCCGCCCCTGAGTGTCTCCCGAAAGATTTTCCTTGTCGGGAAACACAGCTGCGTGTAACCATCGCGGCGGCCTTCAGGGTTCCGAGAGGGAAGGGACGCTGCGAGGGGTCGCTCGTGTTTCGTGTGTCTCCGGGGATCGCCGCGGCGCTGTATGCCGCCGCGAATGCGTTCGGCGCGCCTCCACCCGTCGACGCCGCGCCGAGGCCGGAAGCGGCGTTGGAAGCGGCGTTGGCGTGGCAGACGGGTGAGGTGTCGCTCGGCGACGGCGTGGCGCGCGTCGCGCTGACTCCGCAGTGGCGCTATCTCGGCCCGGACGACGCCGAGCGAGTCCTCGTCGACGCCTGGCACAATCCGCCGGACCACGAGCGGCCGCTCGGCATGCTGTTTCCGTCGGACGTCGGCCCGCTCGACGCGAACGGGTGGGGCGTCGTGATCTCCTACGCCGCCGAGGGCCACGTGTCGGATGCCGACGCGGCGCACCAGGACTACGACGCGCTGCTGCGCGAGATGCAGGCGGCGGTGAAGGCCCAGAACGAGAAGCGCGAGCACGACGGCTACGCGCCGGTCGAGCTGGTCGGCTGGGCGTCGCGGCCCTTCTACGATCCAGCGGCTCACAAGCTGCATTGGGCGCGCGAGCTGCGCTTCGGTACGGATACCGAGCATACGCTGAACTACGACGTGCGCGTGCTCGGCCGGCGCGGCGTGCTCGTGATGCAGGCCGTCGCGCCGATGTCCCGGTCGCCGGAAGTGCAGGCGCGCATGCGCGACGCGCTGTCACTGGTCGAGTTCGAGCCGGGTCACCGCTACGACGAGTTCGACTCGGGCGTCGACCATGTCGCGGCCTACGGGATCGGCGGGCTCGTCGCCGGGGGTCTCTTGGCGAAGGCGGGCTTCTTCAAGCTGTTGCTCGTGGGCCTGCTCGCGGCCAAGAAGCTCGTCGTGATCGGCGCGCTGGCCGTGGGCGGGGTGGTCGCGCGCTACTTCCGGCGCAACCGCGTCCCGAGCTAGCCCGCGCGCCGGATCGAGATGCGCACGGACTCACCACTCACTTCCGCGCTGTGAGTCGAGAAGCCCGAGCTCTGCGATGGCGCCTCGAACGCGAGCTCGGTCGCGAGCGTCTGCTCGGCGATGTAGCCGCGAAAGCGCTCTGCCGCCGCGCGCCAATCCCCGGGTAGGTCGAGGGCGACGTGGACTCGATCGGAGACGTGCAGGCCGGCTTCGCGCCGCGCCTGCTGCACCGCGCGCACCAAGTCGCGCGCGACGCCCTCGCTCGCGAGGCTTTCGTCGATCGCCAGGTCCAGGATGGCGATCGCGTCGTTCGAGCCGAGCGGCTGACACACGACGCCCGGTCGCGGCTCGAGCAGGAGCTGGAAATCCTCGCCCGAGAGTGACTCGCCGGCGACCTCCACGGTGCCCGGCGCGACTTGTTTCCAGCGCCCAGCCTTGGCGGCGGCGATCACCTCTTGCGTCTTCTTGCCCAGCCGCTTGCCGACGCTGCGCGCGTTCACCGCCAGCTTGAAAGAAGCGTAGCGCTCGATCTCGGCGGACAACGCGACCGATTTCACGTTCACCTCGTCGGCGATGAGCGCGGTGAACGGGCGCAGCTCATCGACCTCCGCGCCCGCGACGATCAGCTCGCGCAGCGGTTGGCGCACGCGCACGTCGTGCGCGCGGCGCAGCGCGAGCGCCGCCGAGCAGACCTCGCGCGCGCGGTCCATCGCGCGCACGAGCTCGGGCTCGGCCGGAAGCGCGGCGGAGTCGGGCCAGTCACAGAGATGCACGCTCTCGTCGCGCGTGAGTCCGCGATACACCTCTTCCGCGAGCAGCGGCAGGAGCGGGCTCACAGCGCGCAGCGCCAGCACGAGCACGGTATAGAGCGTGTCGTAGGCGTCGCGCTTGTCGGCGCTCCCGTCCTCGGCCCAGAAGCGATCGCGGCTGCGCCGAATGTACCAGTTGTTGAGCGCGTCGATGAAGCTCGCGAATTCGGCGCACGCGCCAGGGATGTCGTACGCGTCGAGTGACCGCTCCAAACCGCGCACCAGGTCGCCGGTCTTCGCGAGCGCGTAGCGATCGAGCACACCGCGCGCATCCGTGCGCAGCTGCCCGCGCACGCCGTCCGCGTTCGCGTACAGACAGAAGAAGTAGTAGGCGTTCCAGATCGGGCGCAGCACCAGCCGCACGATCTCGCGAATCACGTGGCCCTCGCGGTCGATCTGCAGGTCGGCGCCGCGCAGGATCGGCGAGCTGCACAGGAACCAGCGCAGCGCGTCGGCGCCGTACGTCGAGAACACTTCTTCGGGGCTCGGATAGTTCCGCAGGCGCTTCGAGAGCTTCTGTCCGTTCTCGTCCAACACCACGCCGTGACAGATGCAGTTCTCGAAGGCCGGCCGGTCGAAGAGCGCCGTCGCCAGCACGTGCATCGTGTAGAACCAGCCGCGCGTCTGCGCGACATACTCGGTGATGAAGTCTGCGGGGAAGTGATTCTCGAACCAATCGCGGTTCTCGAACGGGTAGTGCACGGCCGCGAACGGCATCGAGCCCGACTCGAACCAGCAGTCGAGCACGTCCGTGACTCGGCGCATCTGCGACTTCCCGGTGGGGTCGTCGGGATTCGGGCGCACGAGCTGGTCGATCCCCGGCCGGTGCAGGTCGTCGGGCCGCACGCTGAAGTCGCGCTCGAGCTCGTCGAGTGAGCCGTACACGTCGATGCGCGGATAGCTCGGGTCGTCCGAGCGCCACACCGGGATCGGCGAGCCCCAGAAGCGGTTGCGGCTGATCGACCAGTCGCGCGCCCCCTCGAGCCACTTGCCGAAGAGGCCGTCACGGATGTGTGTCGGGACCCAGTCGATGCGCTGGTTCAGCTCGACCATGCGCTCGCGCACATCGGTGACCTTCACGAACCACGAGCTCATCGCGCGGTAGATCAGCGGCGTGTCGGTGCGCCAGCAGTGCGGGTAGTTGTGGACGATGGTCTCTTGGCGCACGAGCGCGCCGCGGTCTTTCAGATCGCGGATGATCGGACGATTCGCGTCGAAGACGAGCTCGCCCTGCCACGGCGGGACCTCGGAGGTGAAGCGCCCAGACTCGTCGACCGGGACGAGGACGGGAATGCCCGCGGCCACACACAGCGCCATGTCGTCCTCGCCGAAGCCGGGCGCCATGTGCACGACACCGGTGCCCTCGGCTGTGTCGATGAACGCCGCGTCGAGCACGCGAAACGCGTTGTGGGTCCCCGCGAAGAACGGATACAGCGGCTCGTACGTGCGGCCGACGAGCTCCGCACCGCGAAGCGACCCGACTCGCGCGGCGCCGTCGAGCTCGGCCGCGTACTTCTCCACGGTAGCAGCGCCCAGCGCGATGCGGCGTCCGTCCTTCTCGAACAGCGCGTACTCGATGTCGCCGCCGACGGCGAGCGCGAGGTTCGACGGCAAGGTCCACGGCGTCGTCGTCCACACCCAGAGCTCGAGCGGCGTCTTCTCGCCGCTCTTGCGAGTCAGTGCGAAGCGCACCGTGATCGCCGGGTCCTGGCGCTCGCGGTAGGAGTTGTCGAGCCGCGTCTCGAAGTTCGACACGGGCGTCTGCGCGGCCCAGGAGTAGGGCATCACGCGGTAGCCCTCGTACACGAGCCCGCGCTCGTAGAGCTGCTTGAACGCCCACATCACGCTCTCCATGTAGGAGAGGTCCATGGTCTTGTAGTCGTTCTTGAAGTCGACCCAGCGCGCCTGGCGGGTCACGATCTCCTGCCACACTTCGGTGTAGCGCAACACCGAAGTGCGGCAGTAGTCGTTGAAGCGGTCGATGCCGTACTCGGTGATCTTCACGCGGCCCGAGATGCCGAGCTCTTTCTCGGCCTCCATCTCCGCGGGCAGGCCGTGAACGTCCCAGCCGAAGCGGCGCTCGACGCGCCGGCCGCGCAGCGTCTGATAGCGCGGGATGACGTCCTTCACGTAGCCCGTGAGCAGGTGCCCGTAGTGAGGCGAGCCGTTCGCGAACGGCGGGCCGTCGTAGAAGACGTACTCGTTCGCGCCCTGCTCGCCGGCCGGGCGCCGCTCGACGGAGCGCTCGAAGATCCGGTTCGCTCGCCAGTACGCGAGCACGCGCTCCTCGATCGCGGGGAAGCTCGGCTTTGCTTCGACCTCGGGGTAGAACTTGTCCGTCGCGCGCGCGCTCATGGGCGCGAGATCCTATCGGGCCGACTCGCTCCCCGCAAAGCGCGGGTTGCAAACCGACTGGTCGGTCGGTATTGTGAACGCATGGCGCGCGGTTCGGCGGGCACGCGGCGGGCAAGCAAGCCGGCGCGGCGGCGCGCCCCCGAGGTCTCGCGCGACGCGATCCTCGACGCGGCGCTGCGCTGCTTCGCGAAGCACGGCTACCACGAGACCTCCATCGACGATATCGCGGCGCGCGCGCGGCTCTCGAAGGGCGCGGTCTACTGGCACTTCGCCGGCAAGCGCGAGCTGTTTCTCGCGCTGATCGATCGCTTCTCGAGCGAAGCGTCGCCGCTGCTCGAGTCAGTCCGCGACGCGCCGGACTGGCGGACCGGACTCCACCGCCTGTTCGAGGGCGTGGGCAAATTTCAGGAGGCGGGGCTCCCGCTCTTCAAGCTCGGCCTCGAGTACATCGCGCAGAGCGCGCGCGATCCGAAGGTGCGAGCGCTCTTCGAGGACAGCCGGCGCAAGCTGGCGGAGGTGGCGAGCGCCCAGATCGCGCGCGGCGTCGCGGAGGGGACGCTGCGCCCGGTGTCCGCGTCCGCGGTGGCGACCATCATCGACGCGCTGAACGACGGCCTGTTACTGGCGAAGCTGATCTCGCCCGACATCGAGCTCGGAGCCGTCTGGCGCCAAGCGGAGGAGCTCCTGTGGCGGGGAATGAGCGCGTGACACGCGTCGGTGTCGCGCTCGCCGCGTTCGCCCTGCTCGTCGTCGCGCCCGTGCGGGCGCGCGCGGTCGACGCCGCCGAGATCGTGCGCCGCGCCGAAGACGCGCTGCGGGGCAGGACGGCGGAGATGAAGCTGCGCATGACGATCACGACGCCGCGCTGGACGCGCGAGCTCGTGATCCGCAGCTGGGACGACCGCGCCCACGACCGCAGCTTCTCGCGCGTGCTCGAGCCGCCGAAGGACAAGGGCACCGCGTTCCTGCGCGATCGCGACGCGTTCTGGACCTGGCTGCCGCGCGTCGAGCGCGCGATGCGCATCCCGCCGTCGATGATGTTGCAGGCCTGGATGGGCAGTGACTTCACGAACGACGACCTGGCGCGTGAGTCGTCGCTCGAGAAGGACTACGTCGCGGTATTGGCGGGGGAGGAGGAGCTCGAAGGCGTGGCCAGCTATCGGCTCGAGCTGCGACCCAAGCCCGAGGCGCCGGTCGTGTTCGCCAAGCTCGAGCTCACGATCGAGAAGGCGAGCTACGCGCCGCTCCTCTACGTGTACTACGACGAGCCCGAGTCGGGCCGCTTCGAGGCGCTGCGCCAGCTGCGCTTCAGCGACGTTCGGATCGTGCAGGGCCGGCCGCTGCCGCACGTGTGGGAGATGACGCCGCTCGACAAGCCGGGTCACTCGACGCGCGTGGTCCTGGAAGAGGTGGCGCTCGACCAGGAGCTCGACGCCGAGATCTTCACGCAGGCGAACCTGCGCCGCTCGGAGGCGGCGCGCTGATGATGCTCTTGCGGCTCGCGTGGCGAAACCTCGGCCGCAACAAGCGGCGCAGCGCGCTCACGATCGCGGCCGCGGTGTTCGCGACCTTGCTCTCGCTCTTGAACCTCGCGATCTCCGCGGGCAGTCAGAAGCGCTGGATCGCGAACGCCGTCGAGCTGTATCCGGGTCACTTCGAAGTGAGTGCGCGCGGCTACCGTGACTCTCGCGCGCTCGACGACGCGCTCGCGCTCTCGGCGGAGCAGCGCGCGGCGCTCGACGCGCTGCCCGACGCGGCGGGCTGGGCGCCGCGGCTCGAGTCGTTCGGCCTGATCTCCGCCGACTCGGAGCACGCGACCGGCCGCGGCGTGCAGCTCTTCGGCATCGACGCCGCGCGGGAGCGCGGGCTCTCGCGCCTGGTGCACGCGCTCGCCGAAGGCGGCGCGGCGCCGGTGCGCGCGACGGCCGGCGGCGCACGCCAGATCGCGCTCGGTGATCTCCTGGCGCGAAATCTCGGCGCCTCGCTCGGCGACGAGGTGATCGTCGTCTCGGCCGACGCGTTCGGCTCGCAGGCGGCCGATCGCTTCCGCGTGGTCGGCACGTTTCACGTCGGCGCGGACGAGCTCGACGGCTACGGGGCGCTCGTCGATCTCGGCGAGCTCCAGGATTTCCTCGCCGTGGGCGAGGGACTCTCGCACGCCGCGGTCTTCGCGCGAGATACTCGGGCTCTGCCCGCGATCTCGGCGCGCCTCGAGGCCGTGTTTCCCGCCGATCGCTACGAGGTCGTCTCCTGGCCCGAGCTCGTTCCCGACCTCGTGCAGTTCATCCAGATGGGCGACGTCGGCGACTGGTTCCAGAACGGCCTGCTCTTGATCGTCGTCGCCTTCGGCCTGTTGAATACGGTGCTGATGTCGGTCTTCGAGCGCGTGCGCGAGTTCGGCGTGCTGCGCGCGCTCGGGATGCGGCCGCGGATGGTGTTCGGGCTCGTGCTGCTCGAGTCACTCTTGCTCGCGCTGCTCGGCATCGCGCTCGGCTTCGCGATCGGGATCCCACTGGTGATCTGGCTCTCGGGCCACCCGATCCCGCTGACCGGGGCCGAGATGCGCTCGGCGATCGAGGTGTTCGGGATCGAGCCGGTGATTCAGTTCGCGCTCTCGCGCTCCTCGCTCGTGGCGCTGCCGCTGGTGTTGCTCGGCGTCGGCGCGATCGCGGCGGTCCTGCCCGCGATCCGCGCGAGCCGTGGCCGGCCGGTCGACGCGCTGCGCGCGACGTAGGGGAAGTTCATGGGTACGCTGCTGCGAATCGCCTGGCGGAGTCTCTGGCGCGGCTGGCGGCGCAGCGCGGTCGTGCTGTCCGCGCTCACGGTGGGGCTCGCGGCATGTCTCGTGCTGGTGGGTTGGAGTCACGGTTGGATCCGCCAGATGGTGGACAGCGCCGTGTCGACGCGCCTCGCGCTGCTGGCGGTGCACGCGCAGGGCTATCAGGCGAATCCCGACGTCGAGCGCAGGCTCGGCGAGGCTGGCGGCGCGCTCGTGGCCGCGATCGAGCGCTTTCCCGGGGCGGCGGCGTCGCCGCGCGTGCTCGGCGACGGGCTCGCGCAGAGCGCGCGCCAAAGCGCGCGGGTCGTGCTCGTCGGAGTGCTGCCGGAGCGCGAGCAGCGCGTCTCCGCGGTGGCGCGCTCGTTCGTCGCCGGCGGGTTCCCGGAGGCGACACCGGTCGGTGTCGGGCGCGGCCTGCCCGGTGTCGCGCTCGGCGAGGCGCTCACGGAGAGTCTGAAGGTGCGGCTGGGCGAGAAGATCGTGCTGCACGCGCCGGGCGAGAGCGGGCTCGGCGCGTTCCGCGTCGCCGGTGTCTTCCGCACGGGCTCGCTCGGCTTCGACAAGAGCACCGCGTTCCTGCGCCTCGAGGACGCGCAGCGCCTGCTTGGCGTGGGCGACGGCGTGCACGAGATCGCGATCGCGCTCGCCGATCCGCGCGAGCTCCCGGCGCTCGTGGCCTACGCGCGCAGCCAGCTGCCCGCGGTTCGCCCCGACGAGCCGCTCGAGGTCCTCACCTGGAAGCAGCGCGAGCCGCGGCTCGCGGCGATGCTCGACCTGATGGCCAACACCGCGTGGGTCGCGTACGCGACGATGTTCGCGGGCATGGCGTTCGGCATCGCGAACGCCTTGCTCATGTCGGTGTACGAGCGGATCCGCGAATTCGGCGTGCTTCGGGCTCTGGGCTTGCCGGCGCGGCAGCTCGTCTGGCTCGTGCTGCTCGAGTCACTGCTGCTCACCTTGGGCGGCGCGCTGCTCGGCGTCGGGTTGGGCGTGTCGGCGGTGTGGGTCCTCGGGCGCGTGGGGGTCGATCTCGCGAGCTTCGCCGGGGGACTCGCACAACTCGGCGTCGGTTCCACGATTTACCCACATCTCGAGGCGTCGGATCTCGTCTCGCCGCTCGGGCTCGCGCTCGCGACCGCGCTCGTCGCGGCCATCTGGCCCGCATGGAAGGCGGCGCGACTGCGCCCCGCGGAGGCGATCCGGCACGTCTAGGAGGGAAGCGTTGGCGGACATCGTGCTCGAGGCTCGGCAGGTGACGAAGATCTATCGCGCGGGCGCGATCGAGACGGTTGCGCTCTCGGCGGTCGATCTCGCGATCGAACGCGGAGAGTTCTCGGCGCTGTCGGGCCCGTCCGGCTCGGGCAAGACGACCTTGCTCAACCTGCTCGGCACGCTCGATCAACCGACCCAGGGACACATTTTCGTGTCGGGCCAGGACACGACGGAGATGCGCGAGGCGGAGCGCGCGCACCTGCGCCTGCGTAAGCTCGGCTTCGTGTTCCAAGCCTACAACCTGGTGCCGGTTCTCTCGGCGCTCGAGAACGTGGAGTTCGTGCTGCTCCTGCAAGGCGTGGCGCGCGCGGAGCGGCGCCGGCGGGCGCTCGCGTTTCTGGCCGAGCTCGGCCTCGCCGAGTTGGCCGAGAAGCGACCGAACGAGATGAGCGGCGGACAGCAGCAGCGCGTCGCCGTCGCGCGCGCGATCGCGTCGGAGCCCGAGATCGTGCTCGCCGACGAGCCCACGGCGAACCTCGACTCGAAGACGGCCGAGGACTTGCTCGATCTGATGCAGCGCTTGAACCGCGAACGCGGCGTGACCTTCCTCTTCAGCACGCACGACCCGCGCGTGATGGCGCGCGCGCGGCGCGTCGTGCGCCTGGTGGATGGCCAGATCGCGAGCGAGGAGCGGCGCGCGGAGTGAACCGCATCGGTGTCGCCCTGGGGCTCGGGCTGGCGCTCGCCGCCGCGCGCGCCCAGGCCGTCGAGTTCGATTGGGGCGACTGGAAGCTCGACCTCTCCGCGAACCTGCGCGAGATCGTGACCGAGAGCCGCGACCTCGCCGTCCGCGACCTGCCGCTCGACCCGAACGCGCCCGTGCCGCTCTCGTCGATGCTGCTCGCCACGACGCGCGCGCGCCTCCAGCTCGAGGCGCGCTACGGCGACCATTGGACCGCGCAGATCGCCTACGACAACCAGGTCTTCCTCGGCACAGGGCGCGACTCGGTCGCGTTCCGCGCGGCCGAAGCGCTCGGCGCGCCGACGTGGCTCGATCTCGACCACACGATCGCCGACTCACGAGACGCGACCTGGAGCCACCTCTTGTACCGCGGCTGGCTGCGCTACCAGTCGGACGCGCTGGAAGTCACTCTGGGGCGGCAGCGCATCGCGCTCGGTCGCGCGCAGCTCTGGAATCCGTCGGATCTGTTCAACCCGATCCCGCCGCTCGCGGTCGAGGCCGACCAGCGCATCGGGGTGGACGCCGCGCTCGCGCGCGTTCGCTTGCAGGATGACCTGTGGGCCGCGGCGATCTTCGCGCCGGGAATCAACGACCAGAATCCGAGCAGCGAGCTGCGCCTCGAGCTGTCGCGCCGCGAGCTCGATGGCGCGCTGATGTTCGCGCTGATCAATCGCGACTATGTCGCCGGCCTCGACTTCGCCTCCAACGTGGCCGACGCCGCGTTGCGTGGCGAGTTCACCGAGACCTGGCACTTCGAGGGGCGCGCGACCCTACAAGCCGTGGTGTCACTCGATTACACGTTCCCGCTCGGCACCGGCCTGTACGGGCTCGTCGAGCACTTCTACAACCAGAACGTGGCGCCGCGCGACTCGTTCAACGCCGCGCTGCTCGCGGACGTCGGACTGCAGCGCTTGGCGGCCCGCTTCCTCTCGCCGACTCAGATCACCACCGTGTCCCGCAATCAGACCGGCGTGGAGCTCGGCTACGACCTGACCCCGCTCGTGCGCGCGAACCTGCTCTGGATCCACGACTGGAACGGGCCGAGCGAGGCGGTCGCGCCCTCACTCACCTGGTCGCCGCGCAGCGACCTCGAGCTCTCCGCGGGCGTGCAGCTGTTCGGCGGGGGCACCGACAAGGGCGAGTACGGCGGCCTCACGCCGCTCTATTTCCTGCGCGCCGACGTGTACTTCTGAGTCGTTTGAGCGCACTCGCGCAAGCTCAAGTCGGCTTTCGACGGGGCCGATGGCCTCTTCTGGAGGGGCGGTCGCGATCGCATCGCGGAAGCACAGGAGTCTCGGCTTGCGCAGCCTCGGCTTTGCCATCGCTGTCCTCGGACTGGCCTTTCTGTCGTGCGCTCAAAACGCCGCCTTCCTTCCCGCGGTGTCGCTCGATTTCTTCGTCGAGTCGCCGCACGAGGATCCCTGGAACGCGAAGATCAAGAACTGGCAGTCGCGCAATCAGCTCGACCAGCTCGCCACCGCGGAGCGCCGCCCGGCGGGCTCCAAGCTCGGCGACGAGTACACGAAGTTCGAGCTCGAGCTGCGCCGCAAGGTCGCGGCCGAGGCCGTCGCGTGGATCCAGGACGAGAGCCGCCGCCACTACATTCCGGACGGCGAGACCGATCACTGGGCGACGTTGTCCGAAGTGATCGCGCAGGACGGCGACGACTGCGACGGCCTCGACCTGATGACTTTTCTCCTGCTGCGCAAGCTCGGTTTCTCGAAGGACGAGATCTTCCGCTCGATCGTGGTCGACAAGGAGACGGGCCAGCATCACATGGTGACGCTCTGGTTCGAGACCTCCGACCACCGCGATCCGTGGATTCTCGATCCGACGGGCGTGGTCACGAGCCAGCTCGTGCGCCTGTCACAGGTTCCGAAGTGGAGCCCGATCGAGATGTTCGACGAAGCGCGCCACTATCGCGTCGAAGAGTCGCCCAGCGCGGGTGCGGTCGCGCAGCGCTGAGCTAGATTGCGGCGATGCCGCTCGAGCTCGCCGAGACCGACGCATCGACACTCGCGCTTCTCTCGAACGCTCCGCTCGATCCGGCGTATCCCGTCGCGATGCCGCCGGATCCGGTTCATCCCGGACAGACACGCGCGCCGCTCGGGCATCCACTCGACGAGATCGCGACGCCCGCGATCTGGTCGCGACTCGCGCTGCCGCTCGAACGCGCGCTCGAGTCGTTCTGGGAGACGCTCGCGCTGCGCGACGGCGCGCGCCCGACGCTCTGGGTCGCGATCCACTACGGGCGCATCGCGCTGAACGCGCACGCATGGGAGAGACTGCGCGCGCGCGCCGCGGGTGAGGCGCCGGATCCCGCGCTGGTCGAGCCCGCGCACGGGATCGCCGGACGTGTCTCGGATCGGCTCGAGTCTCTTCATTCGGGGCTCGGGCGCAGGCGGCTCGCGAAGCGCATCGGGCGCGCGGAAGGCGCGCGGATCGCGCTCTTGCGCAGGCTGGCCGAGATCGATCCGGCGGACCTGGACGCGGGCGAGCTGGCTCGCGGCCCGATCGACGAGCGCAGCTGGACGGAGGTTCTGGTGCCCGGTCTGGGCCGGCGCTTGACGGACCCGCTCGACGCCGAGCTCGATGAGGGTCTGCGCGCGGCGCTCTCGCTCGAACAGCGCTGCACGTCCGAGCTGGGCCTTCGTCTCGCCGCGCGCTGCACGCTCGCGAGTCCCGCGCTGGTCGCGTTTCTCACGGTGCCGGAGCGGATTCGCGCGGCGCTCGACGGCGCGAGTCACTGGTCCGAGCTCGCGTCGCTGCGCCAGGAGCGCGTCGATCAGTTCGCGAAGCTCGACGTGCCTCGCGAATTCTTCGGCCGCCCGCGCATCGGTTCGGAGAAGGCGTGAGCGAGAGCCGTTCTCCGCTCGCGGTGCTGGAGCTGCCGCTCGTCACGCTCCCGGGCGCGCACCCGTGCTCCAACTGCGGCGAGTGCTGCACGTACGTCGCCACGCAGATCGACGACCCGGGCACGTTCAAGGAATACGAGAACCTGCACTGGTATCTCACGCACGAGAACGTGGGCGTCTACATCGACTGGGACGGTGACTGGTATCTCGAGTTCAAGACGAAGTGCAAGCACCTCACGGACTCGAAGACGTGCGGGATCTACGAGGAGCGCCCGCTCGTCTGCTCCGAGTTCTCGTTCAACGACTGCGAGCGGAACTCGGGCGAGCGGGGCTGGAAGCACTACTTCCACTCACAGGAAGAGCTCGTCGAGTTCCTGCGCACGAAGCGCCCGCGCGCTTACGAGCGCTACCAGAAGAAGCGCCGCGAGCTGGTGCGCAAGCGGAAGCCCAGCGCGCGCTCGCGCGCCTGACTCCGGAGAGACTCAGGGCGGCGGCGCGAGTTGTTCGACGGAGACGTTGACTTCCTTGCGCGACTTCTCGGCTTTGTCCTGCGCCTTCTTCCGCTCCTGCTCGATCTCGACCTTCAGCGCGCGGCGCGTGTCCTCGTTCGCGTCCGCCTGGATCTCGACGTTGCGGCGCTGCAGGTCGAGCAGGCGATTTTCGAGCAGGCGATTGCGCTGGCCGAGCAGGCGCGGCGAGAGCTCCTGCGGCTCCGCGCCCGCGAGGAAGTTGACGCTGACTTCGCGCTTCCCCTCGGTGCCGTCGGTCGAGCGCGCGTAGACCTCGACCGTGTTCTTGCCGGTGCTCATCGGGACCAACGCGGAGAACGAGCCGTCGGGATTGGGCACGACATACTCGGCCATCTTGCCGGTCGTCTTGTTGCGCACCTCGAGGCGCTCGATCGACGAGAAGCTCACGTCTTCGAAGACCGCGCGCAGATCCTTCGGATTGCGTACGGGCGTGAACACACCGTTGCTGACGCGCGCCATCTCGACCACGACCACCGGCTCGGCGAGCGCGTCTTCGCCGATCGCGAACGTGTCGATGCGGATGTCGAACTTCGCGGCGCGCACGGCCTGCTGAATCGCCATCTTCGCGTTCTGCAGCTGCGAGTTTTCGAGCGGCAAGGTCGGCTGCCCGTCGGTGAGGAACATGATCACGCGCTTCGCGCCGTCGCGCTTCTGGCTGTACGCGCTCTGCGTGCCGAGCAACTCGATGGTCGCGAGGTTCACCGCGGTGACCATGTTGGTCATGCCCTTGGGGCCGCGGCGGTAGATCGCGTCGAGGCCGCGCTCGACCTTCTTGAAGTCGGTCGTGAGCGGCACCTCGGTGTAGGCGTCCGGAGTGAGCGCGTCGCTGTCGCCGGCGAACGCGACCAAACCAACGCGTGTCGTGCGCGGGTCGAGCTGGCTGAGCAGCACGCGGCAGCCCATGACCTCCGCCGCGAGGACGCTGTCACCTTTGTCGCTGTTGGGCAGCGGCAGAATGCTGCCCAGGATCGACAGATACTTCGCGCCGCGCTTCTCGCCGATCACGCCGTTGCCGTCGACGTCCGCGCCCGACGGCTCCGCGGTGCTGTCCGACGTGTCGATCACGAAGATGATGTCGAAGGTCTGATACTCGCCGAAGAGCGCGAGCGCCGAGCCCGCGACGAACGCCATGCCGCTCGGGTCGCCGATCACCGCGCCATTCGCCGGTGAGTCGATCGCGAGCCTGAGCTCGGCGGGCTTGTCGGCCGTGCGCTTCGACGCGTTCTCGTCGGGCTTGGCCTCCGTCTTGGAGGCTGGGGCCGGCGGCGTCTGCGACGGCGTCGGCGCCGCGCACAGCGCGGCGGCGAGCATCAAGAGCGGCAGGCGCGCGCGAGTCACGCTTCCTCCGCGCCGCGCGCGAGCGTCGCACCGGAGGCGCAGGCCGCCTCGGCCACCGCCTCCGCCACCGCGTGGTGTACGTCTCGGTCGAGGATGCTGGGCACGAGCTCACCCACTTCCGCGAATTGCGCAATGACTCGCGCGGCCGCGATCTTCATCGCGTCGTTGAAGCGTCGCGCGCGCGCTTCGAGCGCGCCGCGGAAGAGCCCCGGGAAGCCGAGCGCGTTGTTGACCGCGCGCCCGTCCGCCGCGAACACCGCACCCGCGTCGCGCGCGAGCTGCGGATCGATCTCGGGAACCGGATTGGAGAGCGCGAGCACGATCTGGCCCGGCCGAACCAGGTTCGGCGAGATCAGCCCCGGCCGGCCGCTGGTCGCGACGACGACCTGAGCTTCCGCCATCACGCGCGCGAGGTCGCCGGTCTCGCCGCGGATTGCCTCGAGCCGGCGCAGCGCGTCGCCGTTGATGTCCGTGCCGATGACTCTCTTCACGCCGTACGAGAGCAGCAGCCGGCTGATGCCGAGCCCCGCGGCGCCCAGGCCCACGACGCCGACGTCCAAGTCGCCGAGCGCGATGCCGGTGAGTCGCGTCGCGTTCAAGAGCGCCGCGAGCACGACCACCGCGGTGCCGTGCTGGTCGTCGTGCATGACCGGGATCGGCAGCGCGTCGGCCAGGCGCTGCTCGATCTCGAAACACTCCGGCGCGGCGATGTCCTCGAGCTGAATCGCGCCGAACGACGGCGAGATCTGAATCACCGTGTCGACGAACGTGCGCACGTCGCGGGTCGGGATCAGGATCGGAATGCCCGACAGGCCCGCGAGTCGGTCGAGCAACACCGCCTTGCCTTCCATCACCGGCAGGCCCGCGTGCACGCCGATGTTGCCGAGCCCGAGGATCGCGGTGCCGTTGGTCACGATCGCGACCGTGCGACCCAACGCCGTGTAGTCCCAGACTCTCTCCGGGTGCGCGTGAATCTCGTTGCAGACCGTCGCGACGCCGGGGGTGTAGATCATTTGCACGTCGCCGATGCGGTCGACGGGCACGGTCGCGCGCATGTGGATCTTGCCGCCGCGGTGCACCTCGAGCACGGGGTCGCGCACCGACTCGATCGCGATGCCGTCGAGGCCCGCGACGGCCGCACGCAAACGCTCGAGCTGCGCGTCGTCATCGACGTAGAGTTCGAAGTCGCGCACGGTGAACTCACCCGCGACGCGCAGCTTCGTGATGTCGCCGATGTTCGCGCCGACGTCACCGAGCGCTTGCGCGAGCTTGCCCAGATGTCCGGGCACGTCGCGGATCAGCGCGCGAAGGATGCGGACTTTCTTGGGACCGCCTCGCACGGGACTCCGACTCGAGCGTGGGTTTCAGGAGGTGGGGTCAAAGTAGAGGATCCGGGGGTTGCCTGCTACGGTGCACATCGGGGGAACGGTGAGCGGACTCGAGGCACTGCGCGAATGGCTGCGCGTACCGCGCAGTCTGTCGCTGCCGGCTTGGGCGGCGGCGCGTTTGGGCGTGGGTGTCGCGCGCGAGCTCGAAGCGCGGCGCGGCCTATTGCTCGAACGCGCCGTGTTCGGCATCGTCGATCTCGAGACGACGGGTCTGTCGCCGAACGACGCGCGCATTCTCGAGATCGGCCTGGTGGTCCTGCGCGGAAACAGCGTGTTGGCGCGGTTCGGGACCTTGGTCGACGTGGGCGGGCCGGTGCCGTCGGGAATCACCGCGCTCACCGGCATCGACGACTCACTCCTCGAGGGCGCGCCATGCGAAGCGCAGGCGCTGGCGTCGCTCGCGGCGCTGCTCGGCGCACACGCGGTCGACGCGCTGGTCGCGCACAACGCGCGCTTCGACCGCGGCTTTCTGGCGCGCGCCTGGCGCGCGCACGAGCGGCCCGAGAGCTTGCCGCCGTTTCTGTGCTCGGTGCGCGCGGCGCGGCGCTTCGTGCGCGCGCCGCGCTACGGCCTCGACGCGCTGATCGCGCATCTCTCGATTCCGGAGCGCGCGAGACACCGCGCGCTCGGCGACGCGGAGATGACCGCCGACCTCTGGATCGAGCTCCAGGCGCGGGCGCGCATCGAGGGCATACACACCTTGGAGTCACTGTCCGAGATCGCCGCCGTTGGGCAGTCGAAGCCCGCGCGGCGGCGCGTGCACGTGGTCGAGGTGCGCGCGTGAAGCGCTGGCTGTGTGCGCTTCTCCTCGCCGCGGCCGCAGCCGAGGCGCGCGCGGACGAAGCGACCGACTTCGCGGCGCCCGTCGTCGTCGACGCGGGTCACGGCGGCGCGGACTTCGGCGCGCGCGGCGTGAACGGCACGCTCGAGAAGGATCTGACTCTGGCCATCGCGCGCAAGCTCGCTGCGGAGCTGCGCGCGCGCAGAGTGCCCGTCGTGCTGACGCGCGCGCGCGACGAGTTCGTTCCCCTCGTCACGCGCACCGAGATCGCGAACAAGGCGCACGCGCGCCTGTATATCTCGATCCACGCGAACTCCGCGCCCGAGCCCGAGGTGTTCGGCACCGAGACCTACTTCTTGTCGGTCGACGCGAGCGATGCCGAGGCGATGCGCGTCGCGCTCACCGAGAACGACGTGTACCAGCAACAGGGCACGGCCTCCGACAGCCGCGACGTGGTCGGCACGATCCTGGGCGACCTGATTCGAACGGAGCACCTGCGCGAGTCGAGCGATCTCGCCGCGGCCTTGCAGCGCGGGCTCGCGAAGCTGCCGGGCGAGAGCCGCGGCGTGAAGCAGGCGCCGTTCGTCGTGCTCACCGGCGTGAACATGCCCGCGGCGCTGGTCGAGATCGGCTTCGTGACGAACGCAGCGGAGGTGAAGCGCCTCGGCCAGCGCGATGCGCAGACGGCGCTTGCGAAGGCGCTCGCGGCGGCGCTCGTCGAGGCGATGGGGCAGACTCGCGAGATGCCCGCGAGCAGAGAAGAACCATGAAGCGCTTCGACGGACGCGCGCCCGATGAGTTGCGCCCGATCGAGATCGAGCTCGGCTTCACCGAGAATCCGGCGGGCTCCGCGCTGATTCGCACCGGTAAGACGATCGTGCTGTGCACCGCGACGCTCGAGAAGTCGGTGCCCGGTTGGCTGCGCGGCTCGGGCAAGGGCTGGGTCACCGCCGAGTACAGCATGCTGCCCGGCTCGACCGACACGCGCAGCGAGCGCGAGGCGCAGAAGGGCAAGCTCTCCGGGCGCACGCAGGAGATACAGCGGCTGATCGGGCGCTCACTGCGCGCGGTCATCGATCTCCACGCGCTCGGCGAGCGCGCGATCTACATCGACTGCGACGTGCTGCAAGCCGACGGCGGCACGCGCACCGCCTCGGTCACCGGCGGCTACGTCGCGCTCGCGGCCGCGTGCAAGCGACTCGTCGAGGTGGGGCTCCTGAAGCAGAGCCCCCTACACGATTCTGTGGCAGCCATCTCGGTCGGCGTGCTCGAGGGCGAGATCCTGCTCGACCTGCCTTACGCCGAGGACTCACGCGCCGAAGTCGACATGAACGTCGTGCAGACCGGCAGCGGGCGCCTCGTGGAAGTGCAGGGCACGGGGGAGGGCGGAACGTTCGACCGCAAGCTCCTCGATCGCATGCTCGACGTCGCCGAGAAGGGGATCGGCGAGCTCGCAGCGATCCAGGCGCGCGTCCTGGGCGCTTGAAGCGCCTGCTGCTGGCGACGCGGAACGACGGAAAGCAGCGCGAGCTGCGCGCGCTGCTCGCGATCCCAAACCTGATCCTCGAGACCTTCGCGCAGCATCCGCTGATCGGGGAGCTCGAAGAGACCGGAGTCACTTTCGAAGCCAACGCGCGCGCGAAGGCGCTGCACGCCGCGCGCTCGAGCGGTCTGCTCGCGCTCGGCGAAGACTCGGGCCTCGAGGTCGATGCGCTCGGCGGCGCGCCCGGCGTTTTGTCGGCGCGGTTTGCGGGGACGCAGGGCGACGACGCGGCGAATCTCGCCAAGCTTCTGCGCGAGCTCGAGCGCGCCGAGGACCGCCGCGCGCGCTTCGTGTGCACGGTGGCGGTCGCGGAGCCCGACGGCGAGGTCACCGCCACCGCCCGCGGCACCTGCGAGGGTGCAATCGCGCTTGCACCCCGCGGTCAGGGCGGCTTCGGCTATGACCCGGTCTTTCTCCCCGACGCCGCCCCCGGCCGCACCATGGCCGAGCTGAATCCCGACGAGAAAGCCGCCGTCAGTCACCGCGGCCAGGCGCTGCGCCGAATCGCCCCCTTCCTGCGCTCGATTCTCTGATAGACTCGTGACTGGAGGCGGGAGTCATGCAGATTCGAGCGCGTCGGATCCTATGTCTCGCGGCGGTCTTCGCTCTCGTCGGCATCGGGCTCGCAGGTGAGTCCGCGGCCGCGACGGTAGAGAAGGTCGATCTCACGGACTATCTCGACGCGTTCCCTCAGATCGGCGACTTCCGCGTGTTCAACCGCAGTGACGGCCAGACTCTGCGCAGCAGCTCCTGGACCTCCTCGAGCACAAGAAGTCGACCGAGTACGAGACGGAGTACGACGACGCGGGGATGCTCGAACAGGACTTCAGCGAGGTCGTGCATGGGAAGGAAGATCGGGTCGGCACGGCCATCGCCGGCGACGTCGTCTTCGCCGTCGCTCACCCCAAGCGCGTCCAGTCATTCCTCGTCGTTCTGGGCAAGCCGCAGAAATACAAGATCGGGATGAGGGTCTTCTATCAAGGCGCGAGGGCCGGCAAGGCCACACTCGCTGGCGCGAACACGTTCGTCGGCTTCGAGTCGATCAGCACGCCGCTCGGCGACTTCGTCCAAGTGGCTCACATGCACCGCGAGCAGACGCTCACCGTAAAGGTCGGCCACTCCGTCTTGCTGGCGGTCTCGACGTCGGACTCGTGGGTCACGCTCGAGCTGGGCACCGTCTTCGTCCATCGCCTGTCGCAGTCGTACGAAGACGGCGTGGCTCTCGAGGCCTTCGGCCCGTTCGACTACACCTTCGACCACGGCCAGTACCAAGGCCTCCCGGTCCCGTAGCCCCCCGCCCGCAGCAACCACCCTCCCGCGCGCCCCCCCGCGAGATTCGGTAGCCTGCCCCACGTCACCGGGGCGTAGCGCAGCTTGGTAGCGCATCTGCTTTGGGAGCAGAAGGTCGTCGGTTCGAATCCGACCGCCCCGACAGGACTTACGCGATCGGGTGGTCGCCTCGTGGTGCCAGCGTGGTGCCAACTCGGCCAAACCCGACCCCGCTACCCGCCCAGCACCGCATCGAGTGCGGCGATCGCCTGAGACTCTGCCGCAGGCAGTGCGTGTGCGTAGCGATCGAGTGTCATCGCAGCCGACGCGTGGCCGAGCCGAGCGGAGACAGCCTTCACGTTGACGCCCCGGTGCAAGAGCAGCGTCGCGTGCGAGTGCCTGAGGTCGTACAGGCGCATCTCGGACGAGAGACCCGCGCGCGCGAGCGCCGGCTTGAAGTAGCGGTTGACCACGTTCCTAGGGTCGAGCAGGCCGCCGACATCGTTCGCGAAGACGAGATCGGCGTCCCGATCGTACCTCGGGCCGGCCTCGAGGATCGTCTGTGCCTGCCGCCCGCGGTGAGCGCGGAGAGCGTTCACGAGCGCCGTAGCAAGGCGGAGCGTGCGACGCCCGCCGTTGGTCTTCGTTCCCTCGAGGATACGGAGCTCTGTGCGAACGCGTTCGACGCGGCGCCGGATCGTGACCGTTGCTCGCTCGAGGTCGAGGTCGCGCCACGCAAGCGCGAAGGCCTCCGAGGGCCGGCAACCGGTCCCGAGCAGGAAGCCGAGGAGCGCCTCGTGCCGGTTCCCGATGATCGCCTTCATGAACGCAGATGCTTCCTCGAGCCCGAGCGCAAGCATCTCCCGCTGCTCGCGTTGCGGAAGCTCGATACCGGCCGCAGGATTGCTAGGGAGCAGCCGGCGCTGAGTGACTGCGTAGGCAAGGGCGCTGTGCAGGACGCGGTACGCCTTGCGCACCGTTTCACTGGCCTTGCCTTCACCGGCGAGCGAATTCACGAGCGCCTGAACGTGGTCGAGGCGCAGTGCGCGAACCTTCACTTGGCCGACGAAGGGAACGACGTACTTCTCGGCCTGGTACCGGTAGTCCGAAAGGGTGCGCGCAGTCACCTTGCGCGAGACCTCCTTCGCCGCAAGCCACTCTCCGATGAGCGACTCGACGGTGAGGTCGCCAGGATCCATGTACCCGCCCTCTACACGCCGCAGCTCGACTGCGAGCTCACGCTCTGCTGCCCTCTTGGTCCCAGTGAGCGCGCGGCGCTGGTAGAGCCGCTTTCCGTCGGTGCTGCGACCGACAAACCACCGGATACTCCAGCGGTCCGGACCGAGACGTTCAACAACCCCGCGCCGCCGCGTTTTGACCCGTCGGCTCGACTCCGACGAGATCAGTCCCTCGGTGCCCTCGGGGATCATTCCATCACCTTCGCCCGCTCGATGAACGGCCACTTGATCTCGTTTCGAGTTACCGCTCGGAGCAGAAAGGCTGCGTCCTCGTCGTCGATTGCGTGCGAGTCCACCATGCCTGGAACGCCGCCGGCCCCCAGCGCGCCGCCAAGGAGTTTGAGAACGGCGTCGCGGATCTCCTCGTCGACCTCCTCGATGACTCGGATGCTCGTCCCCCTGACGAATGCCGAGACCACGGAGAGTCCTTGAGCGGCATCGTGCAGAACTCCGTCTCGCACTATGTGTGCAACCCCAGGCATCCGGGGCAGCATCTGCGCCATGTGGAGCCAGTCCTCGATACGATCGAGGACGTTCGGAACATCCTCCTTCTTGCGGAGGATTGGGGCGGGCATCAACACGAAGTCGGCCGTGGCCTCGAGCTTCGAAACTGCCTTCTTCTCTGGCTTCGCCATGACTTCCCCAGGGCCGTGCTACTTCGCCCGACGCAGATCCCGCGAGAGAAGCTGGTGCGCGAAGCCGCCTGGGAGAACGCCAGCGCGCTTCGCGAGAGCTTTCAGACGCTTGAGCTCCGCTGCGGTGAGCAGCACGACCACTCTTTCGTCCCGCGCGGCAGCTCCGAGCGGCTTCCTGCCCGCACCCTTGCGGGCACCCCCGCGGCGACTCTTCCTTGCCACCATCCTAGCCTCTCGTCTGAAATGATTCAACTAAAATCAAACAGTCGATGCACTATTGTTAGCACTCCGCATCAGATCCTACCGCGGATCTGACTCGAGCCTCAGGACTTGAGCAACGGCCTCGCCCTTGCGCATGATCTCTTGCAGCACGAGATCGAGCCCGTTGTCTTGCGGTGGGTTGAAGACGGGGAAGTTCGGCATGGTCTATCCCTGAGAGTTCTGGTAGATGTTGGCAGCGCCGAGCCCGGCTTTGAGCGCATTCGTACCGAGTTGCGAGTAGGCGTTTGCCTGACTCACGTTACGAGCCGCCGACGCCTCCGCGTTCGCCGTCGCGAGGGCGAGCGCGAGCTGCATCGAGTTGGACGAGTCTGTGCTGTTCTGCGTCTCCGCCGCGCCCAGCGCGTTGCCGAACGTCGGCTGCAGCGCCTTCTTGATCGCGTCGATCGCCCGCGACTGTACGTCGGTCGTCACGCCCGTCAGCGCGAGGGCGCGCGAGAGTGCTTCGGTGTCAGTGATGTTCGCGCGCCGGGTCGTCTCGTACGTGCTGAGCTGTGCAAGCTCCCCGCTCGGCGAATAACCACCTGCGTTCGCCGCCTCGGTGATCTGCTGTCGCTTCAGCGTGAGCGCCGTGTCGAGCTGGCGATTCAGGTAGTCGACCTGCTTAGCTTCGGCCGCCTTGATTTCCTCGGCCGTCGGCACCGCGATCCCCGCTGCACCCTTGTTCAGGTTCGAGAGCGCGGTGAGTCGATTCTTGAACATGCCCTGCCGGCCGGCATCCGCCTCGCGGAGCTGCGCGACGATCTGTGCCTCGGCGCCCTGGAAATTGACCTGCACCTGGCCGTTGACGAGCGAGATATTCGCGCCCGCAAGACCAGCATTCCGATTCGCTTGGTTCACGTAATGCTGCGCGAGGGCCTGATCGCCATTCGCGGCAGCCGAACGGGCGCGGTTCAGCAGTGCAATCGTGCCGCGCGCGACCTTGTCGTTCTTGTTATTCGAGATCGTGCGCGCGAGGAGATCGTCCTCGATGAGGCCCATCGGCACGCCGAGTTCAAAGAGCTGCTGCGTCGAGAGAGCACCGAGTGTGCCGCTCGCGCCGAGTGGCCGTGCCTGCTGCTGACCAAGAATGTCGTTGCCAGAGATTGGATTGCCGCCACCGCCCGTCTGGGATGCGCCATAGGCTGAGGCTCCCACACTGGTCGCGGCTCCGATGATCGCCAGGATGGAGGCAACGTAGCCATCCTCCTGCATGAAGTGGGTATAAATACGACGGGTCAGTAGCCGGATCATTGGAGACTCCAGTGCCGCGCGACGTCGAGATAGACCCGCGTAGCGTCTTCTTTGCTGCCACAGAGTGACGCGAGGTCGTGGGCGATTGCATCGTCCGCTCGTAGCTCATCAAACTCGACGACGAGATCCGGTGCCAGCGCTTCGTGCCCAAGACACTCCGAATAGAGTTCCAGTGCGCGGCCATATACTTGAGCATCTACCAGGGACACGATCTGACGCTGGAACGAACGCTTCTGCTCGGTTGGATTTCTCACGCAGAGCACCACGCGTACCGGCTCGTGCGCTAGATCGCGCAGCGTCTCGACGAAGGGCAGGAAGCCGGGGGATTTCACTCCCCACTCCAGAGCACATGGAATCCCAGCGTCGCAGAGCTGTCGAAAACTAGAACGCCGCGTGGATTCGTATGCAGGCCACCAGTCACGGAATGGCGCGTGGCGCACGAGATGAGAGACTGCGAGAGCGTCCTCGAAATCGTAATCGCATCCCGGCGCCGCCAGCGGCATGTGCATCATCGTCCCCATCGGACAGCCGAGATGGTGGAGGATGCGGGCTACCGCGGTCGTGCCCGTGCGCGGCTGCCCAGTCACGAGGATCACAGCTTCGAGCTCGGGTGCGATGCTGAGGGCCGCCTCGGTCGCGTGGTGAGAGCCAATAGGGGTGATTGGGCGGAGCGTGAGGCTGCTGCACTTCCCGCCTGGCTCGGCGCCGCACCGCTGGTGCCGCCGGCTCCGATGAACGCCTCGATGGCGTCTTCGTCGAACCGCACCAATCGGCCCAACTTCACGTGGGGGAGGGCAGCCCGCTTCGCGAGTTCGTACACCTGCCACCGCGAGATCCCGAGGCGAGCTCCAACCCATTCGGCGGTGCGGAGCGGACGCACGGACGCTACGTCACTCATTGCAGCACCTCTGCAGGGCGAAGTTCCCGTAGCGCGACCTCAGGCCCAAGCGAGCACTTCACCACGAGGACCGCGCCGATCTCAGCGGGCCCCAGCCCGGCAAGGAGCTCGCAGTCGGCGAACGTGAGGACCGGGAGCCCATGGTCTGCCTCCGTGAGCGCTTCGAGGGCCTTCGCGTCGCGCGCCAAGATGAAGTCGCGCCCCAACGCCCGCGAGTGGAAGACCGCGAGCGGGATCGAGGCGTCCGCCAAGAAGCGCTCGAACGCCGAGCCGACGAGGTCGGAGTTCGTCGCCGCTTCCGGCTCGCAGTACTTCCTCTTGAGCCGCTCGACAAAGGAGGGATGCAAGTAAGTCATGCGCTCGCTGACTCCCACGCGTGAGAGGCGTCATCCGACACCCGACACTTGTTCCCTTTGATTTCGCGGGGTTGAGTGTCGGGTGTCGGATAGGCCCCCCCACGCACAAGGGTGTAGGCGTTGCTGCGACTCCCGCCCGGGCCTGGCCTGATGTCGCCCATGCCGTCCAGCGCGCGCCGAATTTCTCGTGACGAGGGCGCGGGCGTTTGCGGCCAGCCGCGCTGGAGCTCGCGCACCGTGAAGGCTCGGCCGGTTCGCTTGGAGAGAAGGCGTCTGCACACGGTCTCGACCCCAGACTCGCGTTCGGCTCCGCGCGGGAGCGGACGCCCCGCGAGCAGCGCGTCATAGCTCGCGGCGATGAATGACCCGACCTCGATCGCCGCCGAGAGATCCGCGGGTTCGATTTCAAGACGCCCGCCGTCGGTGGCGTACACCAGGGCGAGCCGCGCCACGTGGTCACGGACACGCTTCATGACGGCGGACCGAGGGTGCTCGAGTTCTGCGATCCGCCGCTCGTGCTCGCGGGCGTACTCGATCCACAGCTTCTGACTCTGCGGAGAGAGGCGCACTTTGGCCGAATCGAGCTCGGTGAGCCGCTTCAGGTGTTTGCGGATCTCGTCGGCCCGCTGCTCATCGGGCTCTCGAGTGAGTTCGAGACTGCGGCCACGCTCCACGCAGAACGGCGCCAGCCGGTTGACGAACCCCGACCCGATCGCGAGTTCAGGATCGTCGAGCTGGCGCCAGAAGGTCGAGACGTGAGTTCCCGCGAGGAGGCACACGAGGGGCCGCTCGACGCTGCGGTCTCCGCCGTCCCGATTCCGCTTTGAGAGCCGCCGATCGAGCCTCTGCGGGGCGCTCCACAACCGGTTGAGCATAGAGTCGAGTGTCTGTCCGGAGATCCCGGCCATCTTGAGCAGGAATCCGAGCTCATCGAAGTGGAGCAGAAGCGCGGCGCCCTCCGCGTCCTCGAGCGCGTCGAAGAGCCCGGCGTCGCTCGTCACGCCATCTACGCGCCGAACAGTGTCCGGCAAGAGTGCCAGCACGCGATCCATCGCGGACGACTTGTGATCGGCTGTTGGGCCTACGCAGAGCAAGAAGGTCGGCGTCGAGACGGGGCCGGACCACTCACCCCGGCGTGCGCGTCCGATGCACGTGGCCAGAGCCGCCCATGTTGAGGCGAAGATGTGCGCGGGACTCGCGCCTGTGACGGGCCGGAGTAGCTCGACGACGCTCGCGAAGGTTCCGCGGAGCGCGTCCCTCGGGAAGTCGAGAGTCCCGGGGGGATCCGGCTCCGAGAACTCGGGCTCGACAGCGGGCTCGATGAGTGCCGACGCCTCCCCGCGTTGGTTGAGATCGCGCGCAGTTCCGATCGGCTCTGTCGCTGGGGAGCCGTTCGAGGGGCATCGGCCGTTCAGGTAGTCGCGCAGGTCGCCCTTAGGACCGAGTTCGATGGGCAACCCTACGACTCGCGTCGGTATCCCTTGGCTTCGCCACCACGCCGCACGCTGCTCTGCGCCACGGGCCCCTGCATCGTCGAGATCTCCGACGACGCAGACTTCCTGCGGCTGAAGCCCGATCAGCCATTCACTCTGGCGATCGTGACCCGCGAGCGATGTCGCCCCGCCGGTGCTGGCGACCACATGCTCAATCCCAGCTTCAACGCACGCGAGAAGGTCGCTCTCCCCTTCGACATCCCATAGGCGCTGCAGACCAGTCGGGTTCCCAGCGAGAGCTGCGCTTCGGACAATTGAGACCGGACCAGCGTTGCGGCGGCCGAGCTTCCCGCCCGCGAGGCGCGGCTTTCCGGATGCCTCGACCGCCCAGAGCTTCCACGAGCCGTTGAGCGCTGGGATTCCGAGCCACTCATCGCCGTAGCAGCGGATGCGCTTGATGCCGACGGCGTCGAGTGTCTCCGCGAGCACGACGCGCCGCGAGTGCGTGAGGGCCTTGGCCTGCTCCTCGGTCGGCACGCCGACTATTTCGATCTCGGGTCGCCGGTCATTCGCGCGTGCCGGCGCCCGTGCTGCCTGCTCGTCGCTGTCGAAGAGATCGGCCATCCGGAGCGCGAGCAACGCCACGATCCGCTCGGTCTCACAACCGGCGTGGCACCGCAGAACGACGCCATCTCGCCCTTGACCTACGGAGAGAGAGGGGACTTGGTCG
>JBGQIB010000029.1:0-37273 GCA_041498295.1 bacterium
ACGACACGGGACCGCTCGCGATCCCGCCGCCGGCCAGTGGCTCCTTCGAGCTGCGGATGGTCGACAGGTTGGTGCCCGTGCCCGAGCCGCCCTTGAAGAGCATGGCCTCGGTCTTCGCGAGGTCCATGATCGAGGTCATGGTGTCCTCGACGGAGTTGATGAAGCACGCGCTCGCCTGCTGCGGCACGAGCCTTCCGTCCGGCTCGACCACGCCGAGGTTGAACCATACCGGCGAGTTGAAGCACACTTTTTGGTGTAGGAGCAGGTGAGTCAGCTCGTCTGCGAAGATCTGCTCCTGCGCCTCGGTCGCGAAGTAGTTCCCCTCGCGGCCCCACTTGCGCAGCGTTCCGACGACGCGCCCGATCAGCTGCTTGACGCTCGACTCACGCGACGGCGAGCCGAGGTGACCGCGGAAATACTTCGACGCGACGATGTTCGTCGCCATCGGGGACCAGGACTCCGGCACCTCGACGTTCGCTTGCTCGAACACGACCGTGTCGCCGTCGGCGATCTTCGCCGTGCGTCTCTCGCAGCGAACGCTCGCGTACGGATCGTTGCCCGCGCGCGTGAAATGCCGCCGGATCGGAATCTCGACGCTGTTCTTCTCGTCCATCTCGCCCATCACTCCGCCCGTCGCATTCAGATCCTGCTCCGCCACTCTACCCCTCGAGCCCCGTCCCAACCTCCGAGACGAGACCGAAATTCCGGGCCCAAGGAGAGGCTCTGTACCTCAGAGCCCCCGAGCGCAGGCCCTCCTCCAGAGCGCTTCGCCCGCTTCCATCCGGCCGCCCGTAGCCCCCCTGGCTGCCGAATCGGAATCCTTGGAATCCCGGAGCCCTTTTCTACCCCGGGGTCGAACGACGGTCAACACCGGAGCCACTAGATCTTGAGGGTATCGTCACCGAACCGCCAAGATGTTGAGATTACTGGGTTTTCCAGATCGGGAGATTTCGCCTACGCCAGGTGCCTTGCGGACCGTCCATTTGGACGGTCGCGAAACCCTGCGAGATACCGCGACTTTCATCCCATCAGCTTGCTACGCTCGCCTTCGGCTCGCTGCGCGCGGCTGCGCCGCTTGCTGGCTCGGCTCGGGACGGCCCTCGCCTCGCCTAAATCGCTGGCGAGCAGGAGAGAGAGGAGAGTCAGTGGATTTCGGATTCAGCGAGGAACAGGAGCTGCTTCGAGCGGAGGTGCGGAAGCTCCTCGATCGGCGCTCGCCGCTCGAGCACGTGCGCAAGGTGATGGAGACCGGGCCCGGCTACGAGCCGGACCTGTGGCGCGAGCTCGCGGAGCTCGGCTGGCTCGGGCTCACGATCCCCGAGGCATATGGCGGCGCGGGGCTGGGCTGGGTCGATCTCGTCGTCCTCCTCCAGGAAACGGGGCGCTCGCTGTTTCCGTCGCCGCTGATCTCGACCACGCTGGCGGCGGCGGCCATCCTCGACTCGGGAAGCGAGGAGCAGAGGCAGCGCTGGCTGCCGAGTCTGGCGGACGGCACGCGCATCGGGACGCTGGCGCTGCTCGAGGCGGGCGACCTGCTCGCCCCCACGGGCATCGCGCTCGCCGGCAAGCCCGACGGCGACGCGTTCGTGTTGACCGGAGAGAAGAGGTTCGTCGCCGACGCAGGCGCCGCGAACCTGTTCGTGGTCGCGTTCCGCAGCGGCGAGTCCGCGCACGACCTCGCGCTCGGCGTCGTCGACGCCGGCAGCTCCGGCGTGACCGCCACGAGCTTCGCGACGATCGACGCGACCAAACGCCTGGGCACCTTGAAGCTCGACCAGGCGCGCATCCCGAAGAGCGCGCTGCTCGGCGCTCCTGGCCGCGCGTGGCCGGCGATCGAACGGCTCTTCGACCGCGGCGCGATCGCCGTGACGGCCGAGCTCACGGGCGCGGCCGACGCCGCACTCGCGCTCACCGTGCAGTATGCGAAGGACCGCATCCAGTTCGGTCACCCGATCGGCAAGTACCAAGGCGTGAAGCACCCGCTCGCCGAGATGTACGTCGACCTGGAGTCGACGAAGTCACTGCTCTACTACGCCGCGTGGGCGCTCGAGGAGAGCCCGAACGAGGTGCCTCGCTCCGCGTCGCTCGCGAAGGCCTACGGCACGGACGCCTTCGCGCGCATCGGCATCGACGGCGTGCAGCTGCACGGCGCGGTCGGCTATACGGCGGAGTACGACATCCAGCTGTATCTCAAGCGTTCGAAGTGGGCGCGGCCGACGTTCGGTGACTCGGACTTCCACTACGAGCGCGTCGCGCGCCTCGGAGGACTGTGATGGACTTTCGACTCTCTCCGGAAGAGGAGGCGTTCCGCGCCGAGGTGCGCGCCTTCCTCGACGAGAATCTGCCCGAGGGCGTGAACCGCAACGACATGCGCTTCGTGCTCGAGTGGAACAAGAAGGTGCGCGAGAAGCGCTGGGTCGGATTCTCGTGGCCGAAGGAAGTCGGCGGCGGCGGCGGCGGCCTGATGGCGCAGGTCGTCCTGAAGGAAGAAATGGCGCAGCGCAAAGCGCCGCCGCTCGGCGCGTGCTTCATGGGCTTGGCGTGGGTCGGCCCGGCGATCATCGCGTACGGCAGCGAGGCGCAGAAGCAGCGCTTCATCCCCGACATCCTCGACGGCGCGTATCAGTGGTGCACGGGCTACTCGGAGCCGGGCACCGGCAGCGACCTCGCCTCCCTCCAGTGTCGGGGCGTGCGTGACGGGGACTTCTACGTGGTGAACAGCCAGAAGATCTGGACTTCGATCGCCATGTGGTCGAAGTGGATGATCCTGCTCGTGCGCACCGACCCGAACTCGACCTCGAAGCACGAGGGCATCACCTGCCTGCTCGTCGAGATGTCGACCCCGGGTATCGAGGTGCGCCCGATCCAGAACATGTCGGGTAGCGCGATGTTCGCCGAGGTGTTCTTCAACGACGTGCGCGTGCCGGTCGAGAATCGGCTCGGCGCCGAGGGCCAGGGCTGGCAAGTCACCGTGTCGGCGCTCGCGAGCGAGCGCTCGAGCATCGCGGAGGTCACCGCGATGTTCCGCAAGCTCGAAGAGCTCGTCGAGCTCGCGAAGCGCACGCAGCGCAACGGCGTGGCCGCTGCGCGCGATTCACGCGTGCGCCGGCAGCTCGCGGTCTTCGAAGCGAAGATCGAGGCGATGCGCCTGAACGGCATGCGTTCGCTGACTCAGCAGCTGCGCGGCGCGCCGCTCTCGAGCGAGACCTCGGTGAACAAGCTGCTGCGCGCCGAGCTCGAGGTCGACATGGGCGACTTCGCCCTCGAGCTGCTGGGCAACGCCGCGGCCTATCCGCGCGGCGCCGACGAGGCCGTCGACGGCGGCCGCTGGCAAACGGGCGCGCTCAACTGGCCCGAGGTCGTGATCGGCGGCGGCACGCCGAACATCCAGAAGAACATCATCGCCGAGCGCATCCTGCATCTGCCCAAGGATTGATGGCCTCATTGACTACGTTCGCCTGCGGCTCACTGCGCGCGCCTTCGGCCGACATCGGCCCGCGGGCCGATGTCCCGCGGGGGGCGGGCTCGGCTCGGGGCGGCCCTCCCCTCGCCACGCCGTCGCGATCGCGTAGCTCGAGAGGATCGGAAGAGCCATGACTCGCGGGTTCGACCTCGCGCTGCGCGAAGCGGTCACGGCGAACCTGGCGCGCTTCGAGCGACAGGCGCGCGCCGACGCCGAGCTCGTGCACGCCGCGGTCGCCGCGACACTGGTCGGTGACGCCGACGGGCGCGCGTGCTTTCTGATCACGCGGCGCTCGGCGGGCCTGCGCAATCATCCCGGCCAGTGGGCGCTGCCCGGCGGGCGCGTCGATCCCGGTGAATCGGCGGAGCAGACGGCGCTGCGCGAGCTCGACGAGGAGCTGGGTCTCGCGCTGGCGCCGGCCGACGCGCTCGGACGCCTGGACGACTTCGTCACGCGCTCGGGCTTCGTGATCACTCCGGTCGTCTTCTGGGGCGGCGCAGGGCGCGCGCTCGCGCCCAACCCGGACGAGGTCGCCGAGGTCCACGTCGTGCCCGTCGACGAGCTCGAGCGGCCCGACATCCCCCGGCTTCACTCGATCCCCGAAAGCGATCGTCCGGTGATCTCACTGCCGATTCCGATGCTCGGCACGAGCATCCACGCGCCCACCGCCGCGGTGCTCTTCCAGCTGCGCGAGGTCGCGCTGCACGGCCGCGCGACGCGCGTCGCTCACTACGAGCAACCGCTCTTCGCCTGGACGTGAGTCACTGATTGAAGCAGTGAGTCGCCCCAGGCACTGATATCGTCTCGTCACCGGCTCGCGGATTTGTCCGCGGTGTCTCAAGCTGCCCCTCCACAGAGCCGACTGCTAGGTGTCGGGAGAGCGCGCGACTTGACTTACATCTCGAAGAGACCTTTTCAGCGCCTCGCGCGCACGGCGGCGGCGGCCGCGATGCTCGCCTCCCTGTGCGCACTGGCCGGCTGGCTCTTCCACGTTCCCGCGCTCACGAACCTCTGGCCCGGCCTGCCTCAGATGAAGGCGAACACGGCGCTCGCGATCTTGCTCTCGAGCGCGTCGCTCGCGCTGCAGCTCCGGACGTCGGCGAGTCACACCGGGCTCGTCGCGGCACGCGTCGCAGCGGCCGGCGCCGCGCTCCTCGGCCTCGCGGCGCTCGCAGAGATCGGGTTCGGCGTCGACCTCGGAATCGATCAGTTGCTGGTCGCGGATCCATGGACCGACTCGGCGTTCGCGCCGGGTCGCATGGCGCCCGCGACGGCGTTCGGGATCGCGTCGCTCGGGCTGGGCGTCGCGCTCCTGGGCTCGCACTACGCGCCGAGGTTCTCCGAGGCGCTGCTCGTCGCCGGCGGCATCGTGGGGCTGGCCGGGATCGCGGGGTATCTCTATGAGGTGCGCGAGCTCCGCGGCATCGCACAGCTCTACCGGCCGATGGCGTTTCTCACGGCGCTGTCGCTGTCACTGCTGAGTGTCGGCGGGCTGCTCGCGCATCCAGAACGCGCGCTCGTCTCGATCCTGGCCGAGCGCGGCCCGGGCGGCGCCGCGGCACGCGTGCTGGTGCCCGCCGCGATCGCGGTCCCGCTCCTGCTCGGCTGGGTCCGCCTCATGGCGGAGCGCTCGGGCGTGCTCGACCACTCCAGCGGTCTCGTGGTATTCGCGATCGCGACGGTCCTGGTCCTCGCGTCCCTCGTGCTCTGGAACTCGGCTTCGCTGAACCGCTCCGATGCGTGGCGTCGCGACGCCGAAGCCGAACGCACCCGAGTCACCGAAGAGAGCACGCGCCGGAGCGCGCTGTTCCGTTCGGTGCTCGACACGATCGGCGACGGAGTGGTCGCCTCCGATCGCGACGGCCGCTTTCTGATCTTCAATCCCGCCGCCGAGCAGATCCTGGGCTCGCCGGCAAGCGAGGCAGCGCCCGCCGACTGGTCTCTGGTCTACGGGCTGTACCGAGAGGACGGCGTCACTCTGTTTCCGGCGGAGGATCTGCCGCTCTCGCGCGCGGCGCGCGGCGAGTCGACCAACGAGGTCGTTCTGATGGTCCGGAGCCCGACGCGTGCACACGACGCCTGGATCCGAGTGACCGGTCGCCCGCTACGCAACGCGAGCGAGGCCGTCTGCGGCGGCGTCATCGTCTTCTCCGAGATCACCGCGACCAAGCTCGCCGAAATCCAGATGAGCGACCTGAACCGCCAGCTCACGCGGCGTACGGCCGAGCTAGAGATGGCGAACAGCGAGATGGCGGCGTTCAGTTACTCCATCTCACACGACCTACGCGCGCCGCTGCGCGCGATCGACGGGTTCAGTCAGGCCGTCGTTCAGGACTGCGCAGATCAGCTCGACGACGTCGGGAAGGGGCATCTCAACCGCGTGTGCGCGGCGGCACAACGGATGGGCGACCTCATCGACGCCCTTCTCGGCCTGGCTCGCATCTCGCACGGCGGCCTGCTCATCCGCGGGGTCGATCTGGCCGAGCTCGCGGGCGAGATCGCCGCGGAGCTCGGCGCGAGCGAGCCCGAGCGGAGCGTCGACTTCAAGATCGACCCGGGCCTAGAGGTCGTGGGCGACGCGCGGCTGCTCCGCGCCGCGCTCGAGAACCTCATCGGGAACGCATGGAAGTTCACGGCGAGGCGCGAGCACGCCCACATCGAGGTCGGCGCCAAACGGCGGGGCGGTGAAACGACCTACTTCGTGCGCGACGACGGTGTCGGCTTCGACGCGCGCCGCGCGAAACACCTCTTCGGCGCGTTCCAGCGCATGCACTCGCAGAGCGACTTCGAGGGCACGGGCATCGGTCTCGCGACGGTATCTCGCATCGTGACTCGCCACGGCGGAAGAATCTGGGCGGAAGCCGAAGTCGACCGCGGCGCGACGTTCTGGTTCACCCTGGCGGCGGATGAGCGCGCAGGTCGGCGTCGCGAAGAGCATCTCGCTCGTCGGGGACAACCGTGACCGCGCTCATGGGCTGCGCGCAACCCGCCTTCGCCTGGACCTGACTGACTCTTCGCAGATTTGTGATTCGCTTGAATCACTGATATCTCGATATCACCGACTCTCAAGTCCGAGCCGAGAGATCTCAAGCAGCATCGACGCAGCGCCGACCTCTAGGGATCGAGAGAGAGTGCGCATTGACCGGCTCAACCAAGAGACCATTCCGGTGGCTCGCGCGCCCGGCAGCGCCGCTGGTTCTCGGAGTCACTCCATGAGCGACCAGCCTGCTGTGACCGAGGTGCCGCGAAAGCGCGTACTGGTGCTCGAGGACGATCCGCTCCACTTTCGCATGGTGCAGGAGACGTGCGGCGCAAGCGTCGACTTGCACCGCGAGACCAACCTGCGCGACGCGATCCGCGTCGCGCACGAGCAGAAGTTCGAGGCGCTGCTGCTCGATCTGCACGTGCCGGACAGCCAGGGCATCGCCACGGTCGAGACCGCCGCGCGCGAGTGTCCGGGTCTGCCGATCGTCGTACTCACCAGCGTCGATGACGAAGAGCTGGGCGCGAGGTGCGTGCGCGCCGGCGCGCAGGACTATCTCGTGAAGGGCCGCCCGCCGACGCGCGCCGAGATCGAGCTGCGCTCGATCCGCTACGCGATCGAACGCCACGCCGCGCTCGCCGAAGTGCAGGCCGAGCGCGCTCGCCGCGAGCAGATGAAGGACGAGTTTCTGTCGCACATCTCGCACGAGCTGCGCACACCGCTCTCTGCGGTGCACCAGTTCGCGACGATCCTGCTCGCCGGCATTTCGGGCGCGCTGAACGACGCTCAGACCGAGTACACCGAGATCATCGTCCGCAACTCGAAGCAGCTCGCCAAGATGATCGAGGACATCCTCGAGGTCACGCGCGCGGACACCGGGAAGCTCCGCCTCGACCTGCGACCGATCTTGGTGCCGCCCCTCGTGCAGGAGGTCGTGCAGCGGCTCTGGAACGACGCCACTCACAAGCGGATCGAAGTCACGAGCGTCGTTGAACCCAACCTGCCACGCATCTATGCCGATCCCGATCGCCTGAGCCAGGTGCTCGGCAATCTGCTCGACAACGCCATCAAGTTCACGCCGAACGGCGGTTCGGTCCGCTTGCGCGCGTATCGCACGGAGGGCGAGAAGGTCGGCTTCGACGTCGAAGACACGGGCCCGGGGATCGCCGAGGCGGACCGCATCCGCATCTTCGAGCGCATGCACCAGGTGAGTGACCATCTCGAGCTGTCGCGCAAGGGGCTCGGGCTCGGGCTGTTCATCAGCCGCGAGCTGGTCATGCGCCAGGGCGGGAACATCTGGGTCGATCCCACGCCCGCGGGCGGCAGCGTCTTTCGCTTCACGGTGCCGATCTTCGACCTTCATCAGATCCTCGGGCAGCGCGTGCTCGAGGACGGGGTGCTGAGGCCGTCGATCACCTTGATCACAATCGGCGTCAACATCGACGACCATCGCGGCGAGGGATTGCTCGTCGACCGCGGTCAGCGAGCGCTGCGCGACTTGGTCGAGCGCACGGTCTACGGGGACCGCGACGTGGTCCTGCCGAGTCTCAATCCCGCGGTGACGACCTTCGAGGTCGCGATCGTGGCGTCGACGGACGCCGTGGGCGCAAACGCGTTGGCCGCGCGCGTCCGAGCGAACGCGCGCAATCACGACGAGCTCTCCGATCTCGCCGACGAGATCGAGGTGTGTCTGGTGTCGACGTTCGATGCCGGGGAAGAGGTGCGCGCGCTCCCCCCCGATCAGATCATTCAGCGCGTCGCGGATTGGATCGATACGGCCGCAGTCGCGGCTGAGAAGGAGATGAGATGACGAAGAAGATTCTGGTCGTCGAGGACGACGCCGACGTGCAGCGCGGGCTCTCGGTGTGGCTGCGCGGCAATGGCTTCAAGACCGTGTCCGCGCGCGACGCGGTCGAGGCGATCTCGGTCGCGAAGCGGGAACAGCCGGACCTGATCGTGCTCGACGTCGGCTTGCCGGGGGGCGACGGCTTCGTGGTGATGGCCCGACTGAAAAGCATCACGGACCTCGCGAACATCCCGGTCATCATCATCACCGCACGAGACACTGCGAGGACCCTGCCCGAAGCGCGCAAGGCCGGCGCACGGGCGTTCCTGCGCAAGCCGGTCGACGGCGCCGATCTCTTGTACTCGATCGGGCGTGTGCTCTCGAGCGAATCAGACCCGGCCTAGCGGCGAGCGCTCGCTGGCTTCTTGGCGCGCCGGCGCGCTCCATGACTCGGGCGTGGGCAGCGTGAACGAGATCGTCGTGCCCGGCGGATCGCGCGGCACCACGCAGATCCAGCCACCGTGTTGCGTCACAATCCTGCGGCAGATGGCGAGGCCGAGCCCGCTGCCGGGCCGCGCATCGGCCGTCGCGGCGCGCTCAAACGCGCCGAACACGCGGTCCGCGTCTTCGGGCGCGATGCCGATCCCGTTGTCCTCGACGCTGATCTCTTGCATGCCGTCGACGTCGCGCACGCAGATGTGAATCCACGGCGCGGCGCTGTTCCGGAACTTGAGCGCGTTTCCGATCAGATTCTGGAAGAGCTGCACAAGCCGCGTGCGCTCGCCGGCGACCTTCGGCAGCGCGTCGACCTCGAGCACTGCAGAGCTCTCCTCGATGGCAGCGTGCAGGTTCGCGAGCGCTTCCGCCACGACCTCGCCGAGGTCGACGGTGCCGAGCATGCGCTCGGCCGTGCCGAGCTGGCAAAACGCGAGCAGGTCGCGGCACAGGGAACTCATGCGAGTCACTCCCGACAGCGCAAACTCGAGGCTCTCCTTCGCGTGCTTGGCCAGCCCCGGGTCGGAATAGACGGAGTGCAGGAAGTACTCCACCGTGCGCAGCGGCGCCTGCAAGTCGTGCGAGACGACGGCCGCGAACGCCGAGAGCTCGCGGTTCACCGCCTGGAGCCGCTCGGTCTCCGCGAGCCGCGAGCGCGCCTCGCGCAAGCGGCCGAGCGCTAGCGCATTCGTGACCGCCCGGCGCAGCACGTCGCCGTGGGCGTCGCGCTTCGCGACGTAGTCGTCGGCGCCCTCTCGCCCGAGTCGCGCGGCGGTGTACTCGTCGCCCTGCCCGGTGAGTATGATCGCCGCGTCGGTTCGGCCGGCAGCGCGCAGCTCGCGCAGCAACTCGGAGCCGTCCTCGACGCCGACGTGGTAGTCGAGGAAGATCAGGTCGAAGCGCCGCTCCGCGAGCTCGCGCCGAGCGCGAGAGAGTGACTCCGCAGGGACGAGCGAGAAGACGAATGGACCGGCAGAGCGGAGGTGCAGGCGCAGCAACTCGATATCGTCGGGGTTGTCCTCGACGACCAGCACGACGAGCTTCTCGACCTCGTCGTTCTCCCCATTCTCTGCCAAGACGCTCTTGCCTCCACACCTCACGGGACTCACGGGTCACGCCGTCGAGTTCGGCGGTCGTGCGCGAAGGCCCGCGCTGCACCACACAGATGGATCGACGTTCGGGAACGGCTTCTGAAGAGAGGGCGACCTCATCTCGATGAGTCACTCAACGTGCAAGTCACCGATGTGATTGATGTACTGATATCGGTGAGTCTAGGCTCCAGCGCTGCGCGGGTGCGCGAGACGAAGACCGCGCTCGACCGCCCAGATCAGATCCACGCGCCCAAACGGCTTCTGGAGGAAGGTCGAGAAGCCGGCCTGCAGACACGCCCTGCGCCGGTGCGAGAACGCCGACACCGCGATCGCGGGGGTCGTTGCGCCATAGCGGCGGCGAATCGCCTCCATCACGCGCAGGCCGTTGATGTCCGGGAGCTGGTAGTCGAGCAGGATCAGATCCGCGGGCTCCTGTTCCAGCAGCTGCAGGAGCTCGCGGCCGCAGGGCACCACCGACACGTCGTACGCGGCGCCCAGCGTGACCTCGAGCGCGAGGCCCGCGTCCGGATCGTCCTCCGCGGCGACGATGCGCGGCCGAGCACTCGCCGCCTGGCTACAGGTGAAGGTCTTGTCGAGGGGCGAAACGACGGAAAGAATGGATGCTTGCATGGATCTACTCCTGAGTGACGACCTGATATCAGGTCACTCGCGCCCCTCAGCTCGAGTCAGTCTGGTCGATCGGGCGACTCCTCGAGACTCTTTAGGAGCCACTAGACATCGAGCCCATTCCGGCGCGCCAGCTCCGCGAAGAACGCCGCGCTCTGCTTCGGGATGCGCGCCTGCGTAGCGAAGTCGGTCCAGACGATGCCGAAGCGCTTCGAGTAACCGTAGGCCCATTCGAAGTTGTCGAGCAGTGACCAGACATAGTATGCGCGCACGTCGGCCGCGCCGTCCGCGATCGCCGCGTGCATGCCGGCGATGAATCCGCGCAGGAGCTCCGTGCGCTCCACGTCCGCGACGACGCCGCCGGTCGGCGCGGTGTTGTCACAGACTCCGTTCTCGGTGACGTAGATCTTCGGCTTGCCGTATTCCGCGGAGACGAAGCGCAGAAAGTCCCCGAGCGCGAAGGGCGCGGCCTCGTAGCCCATCGGCAGGAGCGGCAGCGTCGGCGGCGCGCCGCGATAGCCGACGCCGCGGCTCGCGTCGGCGAGCACGCGCCGCCGGCTGTAGAGATTCACGCCGAGGAAGTCGGTCGGGGCAGCGATCGTGCGCAGATCGTCCTTCTCGATCGGCAGCGCGGCGTCGTTCTTCTCGTAGTAGCGCAGCACCGCCGCGGGATAGCCGCGGCCGTACACCGGGCCGTGCCAGGTGCGCGTGTCGAAGTCGCGCGCGAGCTCGCACGCGGCGCGTGACTCCTCGCGCTCGTCCGCCGGCTCGTAACTCGTGTTCGCGTTCGTGATGCCGATCTCGCCGCGCATCCTGGAGGCGCGGAACGCGGCCACCGCGAGCCCGTGGGAGAGCAGCAGGTGGTGAATCGCGCGTCCGGCGAGGCGCAGGTCGCGGATGCCCGGCGCGAGCACGCCCGCGCGGTAGCCCATCATCGAGGTGACGATCGGCTCGTTGTGCGTGATCCAGCGAGTCACTCGGTCGCCGAGACGCGCGAACAACAGCGACCCATAGTCCGCGAAGCGCTGCGCGGTCGCGCGCTCGGCCCAGCCGCCGCGGTCCTGCAGCGCCTGCGGCAGGTCCCAATGATACAGGGTCGCGCACGGCTGGATGCCCGCGGCGAGCAGCTCGTCCACCAGCCGCGAGTAGAAGTCGACGCCGCGCTCGTTCACATCGCCCGCGCCGTTCGGCAGGACACGCGGCCACGACACCGAGAAGCGGTACGTCGAAAGACCGAGCCGCTTCATCAGCGCGACGTCGTCGCGGAAGCGGTGATAGTGATCGCAGGCGACGTCGCCCGTGTCAGCGCCTTGCACGCGCCCGGGCTGCTGGCAGAATACGTCCCAGATCGACAGGCCCTTGCCGTCTTCGCGCGCCGCGCCCTCGATCTGATACGCGGCCGTCGCCGCGCCCCACTGGAAGCCCTTCGGGAAAGAGAGAAACGCCATGCGCGCATCGTATCAGGCGCCTATGCTCGGCGCGGATGGCGGAGACCGAGGTCGCGAGCTCGAGTGACGTGCGCGCGCTCTACGCGTCGCGCCTGCAAGAGCGCCGCGCGCGAGTCGCGGCCGAGGCGCGCCGCACGCGCGCGCTCTCGAACGCGCGTCTCGCTGTGTTCGCGTTGGGCGCGGTCGTCGGCTGGGCGGCGTTCGCGGCGCACGCGCTGGGCGCACTGTGGCTCGCGCCGCTCGCGCTCGGTTTCGTCGCGCTGGTCTTACAACACGAGCGCGCGCGCCGTGCGCGCCTGTGCGCCGAGCGCGGCGTCGAGTTCTACGAGCGCGGCCTGCGACGTCTCGACCTCGCGACGGGAGACTGGGGCAACAGCGGAGAGAGTCATCTCGACCCGGAGCATCCGTACGCGGTTCAGCTCGATCTGTTCGGTCCGGGTTCGCTGTTCGCGCTGCTGTCACAGGCGCAGACGAAGAGTGGCGAGCAGCGGCTCGCGAAGTGGCTGCTCGAAGCCGCGCCCCCCGACGAGATACGCGCGCGCCAGCTCGCGGCCGAGGAGCTGCGCCCGCGGCTCGCGCTGCGCGAGGCCTTGTTCACGCTGGGACCGGAGCTGCGCGAGGGCGTGAAGCCGGAGCCGCTGGTCGCTTGGGCGAGCGCGCCGGCGCGACTCGGCGGCCTCGCGCTGCGCGCCGGCGTCGCGCTGCTGACGGCGCTCACCGCCGTGGCGGTCGTCGCGGCACTCGCGCGCGGCCGCGGCTATGCGCTGGCGCTCGTGTGTCTCGTCGCGGAAGCGGCGCTTGCGCTTGCGCTGCGCGCGCGCGTGTCGGCTGTGCTCTCCGGTATCGACGCGCGCGCGCGCGACCTCGCGCACCTCGAGGGACTGCTCGAGCGCGTGGAGGCGGAGCGCTTCGAGGCGCCGCGTCTGTGCGCGCTGCGCGCCGCGCTCGACGTCGAGGGCGCGCCGGCGTCCCGCCAGATCGCGCAGCTACACCGAATCGTGTCGGTGCTCGACTGGCGCCGGAATCAGTTGTTCGCGCCGATCGCGCTGCTGCTCCTCTGGAGCGTCCAGGTCGCGTTCTCACTCGAAGCCTGGCGCGCCCGGAGCGGCGCGGCGGTCGCGCGCTGGCTCGATTCCTTGGGCGAGCTCGAAGCGCTCGGCGATCTCGCCGGCTACGCCTTCGAGCACCCCACGGATCCATTTCCCGAGATCGCCGAGCACGGGCCGCTCTTCCACGCGACGGCGCTCGGCCATCCGCTGCTCGACGAGGCGCGCTGCGTGCGCAACGACCTGCGGCTCGAGGCGGGGCGCGCGCTGGCCGTGATCTCGGGCTCGAACATGTCGGGCAAGAGCACGTTCCTGCGCAGCGTCGGCATCGCTGTCGTGATGGCGCTGGCGGGCGCGCCCGTGCGCGCCGAGCGCCTGTGCGTCTCGCCACTCGCGCTCGGCGCGGTACTGCGCGTGCAGGACTCACTGCGCGACGGCGCGTCGCGCTTCTACGCCGAGCTGCTCGCGCTGCGTCGCGTCACGGAACGGTGTAGTGGCTCGTTGCCCGTCTTGTTTCTCCTGGACGAGATCCTGAACGGCACGAACTCGCACGACCGCCGCATCGGCTCGGAAGCGCTGCTGCGCGGCTTGCTCGCGCGCGGCGCGGTCGGGCTCGTGACCACGCACGACCTCGCGCTGACCGCGATCGCCGACGCGCTCGCGCCGCGCGCCTGGAACGCGCACTTCGAGGATCAGATCGCGAACGGCACGCTGCACTTCGACTACCGGCTGCGCGACGGCGTGATCGCGCGCGGCAACGCACTCGCGCTCATGCGCGCCGTCGGGCTCGACTTCCCCGACCTGCCTCGATAGCCTGCGCCCGCGGGCTCGCGACGCCGAGCCAGGAGGTGCGCACGATGACTCGCTTCGCCCTGACCTTTTTATGTGTCGCGGGTCTCTTCGCCTCGGTCGCGCACGCGGACGACAACGAACAGCTCGCCAAGAAGCTCAGCAACCCGGTCGCGGCGCTGATCAGCGTGCCGTTCCAGGAAAACGTCGACTACCGCATCGGCGCGAACAACGACGGCGTGATCTACAAGCTGAACATCCAGCCGGTCGTCCCGATCAAGCTCACTGACGACTGGAACGTCATCTCGCGCACGATCCTGCCCGTCGTTCACTGGAACAAGGACGTCGCGCCGAGCGAGGGCACGCGCTTCGGCTTGTCCGACACGACGCAGAGCTTCTTCTTCTCGCCGGCGAAGCCGTCGAGCTGGGGCAACCTCATTTGGGGGTTCGGCCCGGCGCTCCTGTTGCCCACGGCGACGGAAGGCGCGCTCGGCACGCAGAAGTGGGGCGCGGGTCCGACGGCCGTGCTGCTGAAGCAGTCGGGGCCAGTCACGATGGGCTTCCTCGCGAACCAGATCTGGTCGTTCGCCGGGAACACGCACCGCCAGCGGGTGAATCAGACCTACTTCCAGCCGTTCCTCAGCTACACGACCAAGACCGCGACTACTTTCGGTGTGAACCTCGAGTCGAGCTACAACTGGCCGACTTCGGATTGGACCATTCCCGCGAACTTCACGGTCTCGCAGGTCTTCAAGCTCGGACCTCAGATCATGAGCGCCCAGCTCGGCTACCGCTCGTACCTCGACGCCCCGACGAACGGGCCCAGTTGGGGATTGCGCGCGGCGATCACCTTCCTGTTCCCCAAGTGACTCGCGCGGCGCGCTTCGCCGCGGCACTTCTGACGGTGCCCGTGTTCGGGTTCTGCCTGTGGGCGGCCGCGGCGCTCTGGATCGACGGGCCCGAGTCGCGCGCGCTCGCCGGGGCGCTCGTGGCCGCGCTCGCGCTCGGGGTTCTCGTCGTCCTCGTGCTGGTGCGCCCGTTCGCGCGCAGCCTCGTCGCGCTCGCGCTGCTCGCGCTCGCCGTCCTGGCCTGGTGGCTGCGCATCCCGCCGAGCAACGATCGCGACTGGCAGCCCGACGTCGCGCACCCCGCGCGCGCGCAGATCGACGCGAATCGAGTCACCATCGAGAACGTTCGGAACTTCGCCTACCGCACGGAGACGGACTACGACGCGCGCTGGGAGACGCGCAGCTACGACCTCGACAAGCTGCGCGGCGTCGACCTGTTCATCTCATTCTGGGGGCCGACCCGCATCGCGCACACGATCATGAGCTGGGAGTTCGAGGACTCGCCCCCGCTCGCGATCTCGATCGAGACTCGCAAGGAGGTGGGTGAGTCGTACTCGGCGCTGCTCGGCTTCTTCCGGCAATACGAGCTCTACTACGTGGTGTCGGACGAGCGCGACGTGATCGGCGTGCGCGACCGGCTGCGCGGCGAGCGCACCTATCTGTACCGACTCGCGGCGCCGGTCGAGAGAGCGCGCGAGCTCCTGCTCGACTACCTGGCCGAGGTGAACTCGCTCGCCGCAAAGCCGGATTGGTACAACGCGCTCACCCAGAACTGTACGACCTCGATCCGCAACCGGGTCATGCACGCGGGCGGCCACGTGCCATTCTCCTGGAAGCTGCTCGCGAACGGTTACCTCGACGAGCTCCTGTACGAGCGCGGCTCGATCGACCGGAAGCTGCCGCTCGCGGAGCTGCGCACGCGCAGCGAAGTCACTGAGCGCGCGAAGGCGGCCGGCATGGACGCGGACTTCTCGGCGCGCATCCGCGAGGGCATTCCGGGCTACCCGAGGTGACACCAAACGGTGACGATGAGCTCGCGCTCGAACAGGGCGGCCCGAGCTGGAGACTGTGGCTGTGGACGGGTCTCGCACCCGCAGAGGTGCCGCGCCTCGGCTTGCGCGCGCTCGTCCTGGCGGGACTGTGCTGGCTGCCGCTGCTCGGCCTCTCGCTGCTCGAGGGGCTCGCGACAGGCGACGAGATTCGCATCCCGTTTCTCCGCGACCCCGCGGCCTACGCGCGCTTCCTCGTCGGGGTCACTCTGCTCGTGCTCGCGGACGTGGCGGTTGCGCCGCGGCTGCGCGCGGTGCTGCTGCAGTTTCGGAACGCGAAGCTCCTGGCGCCCGCCGACGAGCCCGCGTTTCGAGCGGCCATCGCAGCCGCGCGCCGACGGATCGATTCCGTGCCCGTCGAACTCGCCTTGCTCGCGCTCTCGTACGTCTGCAGCTGGTTCGCGGTGCAGCGCCAGCTCGGGAACGGCAAGTCGACCTGGCACACGATCGCGTCCGCGACCGGCGAGTCACTGAGTCTCGCCGGCTGGTGGTACGCGCTGGTGAGTGTGCCGCTGTTTCAGTTCTTGTTCCTGCGCTGGCTATTCCGCGGGATCGTCTGGGCGCGTCTGCTCGCGCGAATCTCGCGGCTCGACCTTCGCCTCGTCGCCACGCACCCGGATCGCGCCGCAGGTCTCGGCTTCCTGTCGATCGGCCAGGCGGGCTTCTCGGTCCTCGTGCTCGCGGCGTCGACGTCGCTCGCGGCCGTGCTCGCGGACGAGGTTCTGTACAACGGCGCCGAGCTCGAGTCGTTCTATCCGACCATCGCGGCGTTCGGAGTACTCGCGCCCGTGCTCGTGCTCGCGCCGCTGCTCACGTTCACGCCGCGCCTCGCGGCGCTCAAGCGCCAGGCAATCCACGAATTCGGCGCGCTCTCGAGCCGGCACGACGCGGCGTTTCAGCGCAAGTGGATCTCGTCCTCGCCCGCTCCCGAGGCCGAGGAGCTGCTCGGCAACGAGGATCCTTCGTCGCTCGCCGACCTCGCGACCGGCTACGAACGCGCGAAGGCGCTGCGTCCCGTGCCGCTCGACGCCTTCGCCATCGTCCCGCTGCTGCTCGCGGCGCTCGTGCCGATGATCCCGCTCATCGCGACCAAGGTGCCGCTGAAAGAGATACTGAAGGGGCTCTTGCGCATCGTGATGTGACTCGCGACGCGCGAGTCACACGTAGGTCAGGCGGATGCCGACGCCCTCGGGCTTCTTCAAGCGGATGTTGATGCCGATCATCAGCGCCGTGAGCTGCTCGACGTAGCGCGCGTTGTAGAGCGGCCCGCCGTCGATCGCGCGCGTACCGGGCACGTCGTCGCAGAGCGCCATCACGCGCGCGCGCGGCTCCTTCTCGCCCGAGACGATCACGTCGCATTCGACCGCATGCTCGAGGTCGAGCAGACGGTGCGCCGCCACGTTCTGGAACGCGGACACGACCGAGACGCCTTCGGGCGCGAGCGCCGCGCACATCTCCGCGCACGAGCCCTGCGAGACACCGACGACGCGCGACGCGACGTCGCCGATCGCGGACGCGAGCGGGACGCCCATCGACACGAGCACCGTTCCCGGCGCGAGCTCCCCGCGCACGGCCTTGATCGTGCCCGCCACGTGCTCGAAGGGCACCGACAGAATCACGATGCCGCCGCGCAGCGCGCGAACCGCCGCGGCGTTCTCGTGTCCAGACACGTCGCTGCCCGGCAGCTTGGCGAGTACTTCCTTCGCCGCGTCCAGCGCGCGCTCCTCCTTGCGACTGCCGATGCGCACCGCGCGCCCCGCCTTCGCGAAGCGATACGCGAGCCCGAGTCCCTGCTCGCCCGTTCCACCGAGAATTGCCACGCCTTCTTTCGCCATCGCCTGTCTCTCCGACTACTTTCGGCTTCGCCTCACGCGCGCGCCTGCGGCGCTCTCAAGCTCGGCTCGGGGCGGCCCTCGCCTCGCTCCGCGCGGCGCGGATCTTACCGCACCGGTCGGTTAGCTTTGCGCCGATGACACCCACCCCCGCCTCGATCGCGCAGGCCGGGCCCGACATGCTGCGCATCGTCTGGCAGGACGGGCACGAGAGCCTCTACCCGGTGCGGCTCGTGCGCCTCGCGTGTCGCTGCGCGCATTGCATCGACGAGCGCACCGGCCAACCGCTGCTGCGCGCGGACAGCGTGCCCGCCGACGTTCGGCCCGTGCGCATCAACGGCGTCGGGCGCTACGCGCTCGCGTTCGCGTGGAGTGACGGTCACGACTCGGGGATCTACACGTTCGAGAACCTGCGGGAGCTGTGTCCGTGTTGCGCGCCAGCCGCTCAAGCGGCCAAGTAGGCAAGTCGATGGCAGGGTCGGGATGGCCGACCTAGTCGCCTGGGCGGAGCGGTTCATTGCGACTCCGTCCGAGTCGCGGCTGGGCAACGGGGCAATCGCCGACGTCGCGGCCGAGCTCTTGCGCGAGCTCGGGTTGGCGGCGGACCTCGAGTCCGTGCACGCCGGCGGCGGGGCACACCACGCGGTGCTGTGTGACGCGGGCGTTGGCGGCGCCGATCCCGACTTGTTGCTGGTGACTCACCTGGACACGGTCCCGCCGGGTGACTCGAGCGCGTGGACGGCGACGGGCGGCGATCCGTTCCGGCCGGTGCACGACGGCGACCGCCTGTTCGGCCTGGGCTCCGCGGACGCAAAGGTCGACTTCGTCTGCAAGGCGTTCGCACTCGCGGCGGAAGAAGGCTCACTGACTCGCGGCGTGCGGCTGATCGGCACGTTCGGCGAGGAGATCGGAATGCTCGGCGCGCGCTGGCTGGTCGAGAGCGGGCTCACGCGCGGAGTCACGCGCGCGCTCGTCGGCGAGCCCTCGGAGCTGGCGATCGTGCACGCGCACAAGGGCTACGCGGTCTACGAGGCACGCGTTCGGCTCGAAGCGCTCTCGCAGCCGGGCGCGCTGCGCGCGAGCTCGCAGGTGGTGCGCGGCGCAGCCGCGCATTCGAGCGCGCCGGGGCTGGGACACAATGCGGTGTCGGCCGCGCTCGAGCTACTCGAGAAGAGCGGCGCGCTCGGCGTGACCGCGCTGGCGGGCGGCGGCGCGGTGAACGTGGTGCCGGATCGCTGCGAGATCGGGTTCGTCCACGACGGCGGGCGCGCCGCGGAGATCGTCGAGACCCTCGGCTCGATCTGGTCCGCGAAGCCGCTGCTCGGCTTCCTGGCCGCTTGGCGCGCGCTCGAGGCGGAGCTCGAAACGCGCAGTGACTCGCGCTTCTCTCCCGCGCACAGCGTCGCGAGCCTGGGGCGCGTCGTGCTCGAGGACGGATGCGCCGTGTTCACGTTCGACGTGCGCCCGATCCCGGGCGACGGCGCGGCTGCGCTCGTCGCGCCGTTGGCGCGCGCCGCGGAGCTGCGCTGCATGCGCACCAATCCCGCGCTCGCGACGCCGAGAGACTCCGACCTGGTGCGAGCCCTCGAAGCGGCGCAGCGCGCGGCCGGCTTGCCGGCGCGGATCGAGACCAAGGCGACCTGCACCGAGGCCGGCATCCTGGCCGCGGCCGGGCTCGAGGCGATCGTCCTCGGCCCGGGCACGTCGGTGGGCAACGTGCACAAGCCGAACGAGCACACGCGCGTCTCGCAGCTACACCAAGCGGTGACGCTCTACCGCGCCGCGCTGCTGCGGCTCGCGGGCCCGGGAGGCGCGTGATGTTCCTGTTGCGCGCCGCGGGCGTCGCCGACCTGGCCGCGATCCTCGAGCTCGCGCGCTACCTCGACAGCCCCAACCTGCCCAACGACACAGCCTTCGTGCGCCGGCGCCTCGAGCGCTCCGAGCGGTCGTTCCGCGCGCCGGGCCCGCCCGGCCCGGGAGCCGAGTATCAGTTCGCGCTCGCCGACGACTCCGGCCAGGTCGTCGGCACCTGCGCCGTCCTCTCGAAGCACGGCACGCCGGAGATGCCGCATCTCTTCCTGCGCGTCGGCGAGGAGACGCGCTTCTCCGAGAGCACCGGCGTGCGAGTCACTCACACGACCCTGCAGCTCGGCGCGTCGCGCGACGGCCCGACGGAGCTCGGCTCGCTGATCCTGCATCCCGCCGTGCGCGGCCGGCCGGGCTGGCCGGGGAAGTTGCTCTCGTGGGGTCGGTTCGCGTTCATCGCGCGGCACCGCTCGAGCTTCGAGAGCCAGATACTCGCCGAGATGCGCGCCGCGATCGACGCACAAGGCCGCAGCGCCTTCTGGGACGCGTTCGGCCGCCGCTTCACTGGCATGAGCTACACCGAAGCGGATCACAAGAGCGCGACGGACAAGAGCTTCATCCTCGATCTGTTCCCCGACACGCCGTTCTACGCGTCGCTGCTCGACGCGGACGTGGCCGCGCAGATCGGGCGGGTGCACGAGGAAGCCGCGCCCGCGCTGCGCCTGCTCGAGGTCGCGGGCCTGCACTGGGTCGACGAGATCGATCCCTTCGACGGCGGCCCATTCGTCGGCGCGCCGACCGCGCGCGTGTTCCCGATCCAACAGACCGTGCGGCTGGTGGTCGCGGAGGGCGCTCTGCCCGACGGGGCGCCGCCCGCGATCGTCTCCAGCGAGGAAGGCGGCGAGTTTCGCGCGGTGGCCGCGCCCGCGCTGCGCGACGGCGCGGCGCTGCGCTTGGGCAAGGAAGCGCGCGACCGGCTCGGCGTCGCGGCGGGCGACGAAGTCACACTCACGCCGCTGCCTCGCTCGAGCGCGAAGGTCGGCGACGGTGGCTGACGCGTCGCCCTTCGAAGCGCGCGGGGACTTCGTCGACGGGCGGCTGGCGCTGCCCGAGCGCGCCGACGGCGAGCTCGTCGCGGTCGATCCAGGAGACACTCGCGAGTCACTCGGCGCGTTTCCCTTCGCGGCCGAGTCGGTCGAGCGCGCGGTCGCGGCCGCCCGCCGCGCCTGGCCCGCGTGGCGGGACGCTACAGCAGAGCTCCGATCCTCGGCGCTGCGCCGCTTCGGTGCGGCGCTGCAGTCGGACGGCGAGCGGCTCGCGTCCGTGATCGCGCGCGAGGTCGGCAAGCCGCTCTGGGAAGCCCGCGGCGAGGTGGCGGCGATGATCGCGAAGATCGACATCACGCTCACGCAGGGCCTCGAGCTCGTCGCCGAGCGCGCGTTCGAGCTGGGCGCGGGTCAGGTCGGACGCTGGCGCGCGACCTCGCGCGGCGTTTTCGGCGTGCTCGGCCCGTTCAATTTCCCGGGTCACTTGATGCACGGCCACGTCGTGCCCGCGCTCGCGACCGGAAATTGTGTCGTCGTGAAGCCTTCGGAGAAGACGCCAGCGACGGGCCAGCTGTACGCGGAGCTCGTGCAGCGTGCGGCGTTTCCCGCTGGGGTGGCGAACGTGCTGCAGGGCGATGCGACGCTGGGCGCGCGGCTCGCCGCCCACCCGGCGCTCGACGGCGTGCTGTTCACCGGCTCGTACGCGGCCGGGCGGCGCATCCTCGAAGCGACGCTCGATCAGCCGTGGAAGCTGGTCGCCCTCGAGATGGGCGGGAAGAACGGCGCGCTCGTCTGCGCCGACGCCGACCTCGACGCGGCCGCGAGCGCGATCGCCCTCGGCGCGTGCGTGACTTCGGGCCAGCGCTGCAGCGCCACGAGCCGCGTGTTCGCCGAGCGCGCGGTCGCGGACGCGCTGCTGGAGCGACTCGTGAAGCTGTTCCGCGGCGTCGTGATCGGTCACTCGAGCGACCCGGGCGCGTTCATGGGCCCCGTCATCACACGCGCCGCGCGCGAGCGACACGCGCAAGTGTTGGCCTGGGCCGCGGCGGACGGAGCGGAAGCGCTGGTCGCGGGGGGACCGACGGACGGACCGCGCCCCGGTCACTACGTGCGCCCGAGCCTGCACCGGCTGCGCGCGACGTCGCGCGCGAGCCGCTATCAGAGCGAGGAGCACTTCGTACCCGACGCCTTCGTCGTCGCCGTCGACTCCGTCGACGCGGGCCTCGCCGAGCTCGACGCCACGGACTTCGGGCTGGTCGCGAGCGTGTTCACGCGCTCGCGCGCGACCTACGAGCGTGCGGCGCGAGTCACTCGGGTCGGATGCCTGAACTGGAACGCGCCCACGGTCGGCGCGTCCTCGAAGCTCCCATTCGGCGGCGTGAAGCGGAGCGGAAACGATCGCGCGGCGGGCGCGGCGTCGACTCTGTATACGACGTTTCCGCAGGCCAACCTCGAAGTCGCCGAGCCCGGGCCCGCGGCGGCGTATCCGGGCTTCCCGAGCCTCTCGTGACTCACGTCGTCCTCATGGGCGATCCCGCGCACTTCGCCGTCGTCGGCGGCGCGAACCCGCACACGCGCGACAAGTACGGGCGCAAGAAGTCCGTCGACCGCGCGCTCGCGATTCGCCAGTGGGGCGCGCTGCGAGACACACTGGCCGAGCTATGCGTCGACGTGGACGTGATCCCGCCCGACCCCGAGCACCCCGGGCTCGTGTATCCCGCGAACGCCGGCTTCCGGCACGGGGATGTGTTCGTGCTCTCGAACCTGGTGCCGACGCGCGCGGGGGAGAAGCCGGCGTATCGCGCGGCGGTCTCGCGGCGCGGGTTGCGTTGCGTCGAGATCCGCGCGCGCTTCGAGGGCGAAGCGGATCTGTTTCCAGCCGGCGACACTTATCTGTTCACGCACGGCCGCATCCGCCGGCAGCGCTTCGTGCCGCGCTTCGGCTGGCCGCCCTGGAGGCGCGTGTACGGCTTTCGCAGCCAACCCGAGGCGCTCGCCGAGATCGAAGCACTCCAGCCGCTCGGCAAGCGCGTGATTCGCATCGAGCTGGTCGACGAGCGCTTCTACCACGGCGACACCTGTCTGTGTTCCTTCGGGCCCGGCCGCGAGTTCCTGCTCGCCTACCCGCCCGCGCTTCATCCTCTGTCAGTCGAGGATCTTCGCGCTCACTTCGGCGAGCGGCTCATCGCGATCGGCGACGCCGACGCCGCCATCTACGCGGCGAACTCGTTCGCACTCGAGCGCGGCGGCGAGTCACTTCTCGTCATGCCGCGCGGCGTATCCGGCGAGCTCACCGCGGCCGTGCGCGCCTCGGGAACGCGGGTCGTCGACGTCGACGTCTCCGAGTTCCACAAAAAGGGCGGCGGCTCGGTGAAGTGCATGATCGGGGACTTGGGCGAGCGGCCCGCCCGACTCGAGTGACTCAGGGCGCGAAGCTCGAACGCGCCTGAATGCCCCAGCAGCCGTCGACCCGCGTGACCACGTACACGGCGAAGTAGGTATTGAGCGGCCGACCCTCGGCGCCGTAGCGCGTGAACTGCACGGCCAGATGCACCTTGTCGTCGCCCGCATGAATCACTTCGCGCGCGTCCCAGCGGCTCCGCGCCCAGCCCGCCTCGACCTCGCGCGAGCCATACCGCTCGGGGTTGGCCTCGAGCTCTTCGCGTGTCTGGAACACGCGCACCCGACCGCTCGCGATGCGCACGTGCGGGAAGTTGAACGTGTCGAAGTGCGCGCGCATGTCGCGCGCGTTGAACGCGCGCATGAACGCATCGGTGACCTCGAGAGCTGCACGCTCGCTCTCCGCGTTGCGCATGGCCGCACTCCTCCGGCTGGTTGCCCGGATCATCGCACGCCGTCCCAGGCGGCGGGCTCGCATCGGGTATGCTTCCCCCGCACGGAGGTGCCGCTGTGAGCGAGATCGAGAAGCTGTTCGACCTGTCCGGCAAGGTCGCGCTTGTGACCGGCGGAAGTCGCGGACTCGGACGCGAGATGGTGTTGGCGTTCGCGCGCGCGGGCGCGGACGTGGTGATCGCGAGCCGCAAGCTCGACGCGTGCGAGGCGACCGCGAAGGAAGTCGAACGCGAGACCGGCCGGCGCGCGCTGCCCGTCGCCTGTCACGTCGGCAAGTGGGACGAGGTCGGCGCGCTGGCGGAGCGCGCCTACGGCGAGTTCGGGAAAATCGACGTGCTCGTGAACAACGCGGGCATGTCGCTGCTCTACGACCAGGTCGCGAACGTCTCCGAGACGATGTGGGACAAGGTCGTCGACTTGAACCTGAAGGGACCGTTCCGACTCACGGCGCTCGTCGGCACGCGCATGACCGCCGGCGACGGCGGCTCGATCATCAACGTGTCGAGCGTCGCGGCGGTGCGGCCGACCGCTGGAGTGATTCCCTACGCGGCCGCGAAGGCGGGGCTCAACGCGATCACCGTCGGCTTCGCGAGCGCGTTCGGCCCGAAGGTGCGCGTGAACTGCATCATGGCCGGGCCATTCCTCACCGACATCTCGAAGGCCTGGAACATGGAGGCGTTCGAGAAGCAGGCGCGCCAGTCGATCGCGCTGCGCCGCGGCGGCCAGCCGAACGAGATCGTCGGCGCCGCGCTCTACTTCGCCTCGAACGCGTCGAGCTATACGACCGGCGCGATCCTGACGGTGAACGGCGGCGAAGTCTGATGAGCGCCGATTCACTCGCGCTCGCGCTCGCGTACAAGTCACCGGAGCTTTGCTCCGAGCCGTCGCCGACCGGGCACGTGTGGATCGAGCGAGGCGATTCGCGCGCGGTGCTGCTCACGCCGAGCGAGATCGACCCGGACCGGCGCTATCCGCTCGTGACCGTGCTGCACGGCGCCGGCCGCCAGGACGAGATGCTCGTGAAGGCGGTGCGCGACGAGCCCGATCGGCGCGGCGCGTTCTTCCTCGTGCCGCGCTCCTTGCTTCCGACCTGGGATCTGATCGCCAGCGCGGCGCGCCCCGACCTCGAATTCCTCGAGTACGCCTACGACTTGATCTACCGCCGCTACCCGATCGACCCCGCGCGCCAAGCGCTGCTCGGCTACTCGGATGGCGCGAGCTACGCGCTCTCGGTCGGCCTGTCCAACCCGGGGATCTTCCGCGCGGTGATGGCGTGGGCGGCGGGCTTCATCGCGCTCGAGCCCAGCTTCGATCCCGACGCCGCGCGCAAGCCCGAGGTCCTGCTCGAGTACGGCACGCACGACCCCCTCTTCCGGTTCGAGCACGTCGCGCTGCCGATGCGCGCAAACCTTGAGCGCGCGGGTTACCACGTGGTGTTTCGCAAGGACGAGGGCGGGAAACACTGGCCCTCGCCCGATTTCCTGCCCGAAGCGCTCGACTGGTTCTTCGCGCTCCGTTAGCGGCGCGCGCCTTACGCCCGAAACACGACTCGGCCGCGGGCGACGACGAGGATTGGGCGCAGCAGCGCGCCCAGGTCTTCGAGCGGATTGCCGTCGACGACCAGGATGTCGGCGGCGAGTCCGGGAGTGAGTCGGCCCGTCTCGTGCTCGAGCCCGAGCGCGCGCGCGGCTTCCGAGGTCGCCGTGCGCAGTGTCTCGACGGGCCGCAGCTCGGCCAGGCGCGCGAAGATCGGCAGCGCCTCGGGCAGGCGGTGGTGCGCGACGCCGGGAATGCCCGCATCGGTCGAGGCGATGAAACGGACGCCCGCGCCGCGCAGGCGCGTGTAGACCTCGGTCATGCGCGAGGCGAACTTGCCGACCTCGTCGGCCTTGGCGAAGAAACGCGCGAAGCCGGTGTTCACGGTCGGTGAGACCCAGGCGCCGGAGCGCGCGACGTCGGCGATCACGTCGGCGTCGGGGGCGCCGCCGAAGCCGTCGGCGTTCGCGAACGAGCAGTGTTCGATCGTGCGCACCCCGGCGCGCGCGGCGCGCGAGATGCCCTCGGTGCCATGACAGTGCGCCGCGGTGTGTCGGCCGAGCGCGCGCGCTTCGGCGACCGCGGCGTCGAGCTCGCTCTGGTCGAACTGAGACGACGCCGGAGTCGTGCCCTTGGTGAGGATGCCGCCGGTCGCCATCACCTTGATCCAGTCCGCGCCTCGCTCCACCTGGCGGCGCACGACCGCGCGCATTTCGTCCGCGCCCCGCGCCTCGCCGCCCCAGAACCAGCAGTGACCTCTCGGCGAAGTGAGTGGCTGACCCGCGCACAAGAGCCGCGGGCCGAGTATCTCGCCGCGGGTGATCCGGTCGCGCAGCTCGAGCGCGCCGAACTCGGGGCCACCGAGGTCGCGCGCCGTGGTGATGCCCGCCGCGAGCATCGCGCGCGCGCGCGCGGCCATCGCGTCGAGCGGATCGGAGCTCGCGTCCTGTAGAGCTTCGCGCCGCGCAGGATCGAGCGCGATGTGCACGTGCGCGTCGCAAAGGCCGGGAATCGCGACCGCGCCGGAAAACTCGCTGCGCTCCTCGTCCGAGCTCGCGCCCCCCGCGATGCGCTCGCCGGCGACGTGCAAGGTCTCGAGGCCGGGTCGGAGCTCGTCACTCACGCCGTCCCAGATCCGCAGTCCCGCGAGCGCGAGCGCCACCCGGGCATGCTATCACCTGCCGTCTTGGCCGCGCCGGAACAGGATCCCTCCGACCCGAGCTCCGAGCGCATTCCGGCGCAGCTCGGGGCGTTGCTCGCGGCGGTCGTGGCGTTCGGGCTCGCGCATTCGGCGTACTTCCTGCTGCCGAAGTTCCTGGCGCTCGAGCTGCACGCGGACGCGTCGCAGATCGGTGTGTATTCGTCCGCGATGTGGTTCGCGAACGTCGCGCTCGTGCCGTTCGCCGGCGTGTGGATCGATCGACGCGGGCGCTTGCCGTTCGCGTTTCTCGGCTCGGCCGCGCTCGTCGTGACCTGCGCGGGATTCCTCGCGGTCGATCGGCTCGGGCCGTTCCTGCTCGCGCTGCGGATCGCGCACGGCATCGCGTTCACGTTCTTCTTCGTGGCGACACAGACGTTGGCCGCGGACCTGGCGCCGCCCGCGCGGCTCGGCCAGGTGCTCGGCTACTACGGCTCGGGCTTCGTGCTCACGAACGCCTTGGCGCCCGCGATCGCGGAGTGGGTCGCCGCGCGCGCCGGCTGGCCGCTGGTGTTCGGCGCGACGACCATACTCGCGGCGCTATCGGGGCTGCTCTTGCTCTTCGTGCGCGAGCGGCGCGCGACACCGCACACTGACGCGCCGCCGGTGCCCGGCATCGGCCCGGCACTCGCGCGCCCCGGCTTCGCGCGCGTGATGTCCGTCTCGGCGCTCGCCGGAATCAGCTTCGCGGCGATGTTCACGTTCCACCAGCCGTTCGCGCTCTCGCTGGGCATCGAGCGAGTCTCCGATTTCTTCGTCGCGTACTCGATCGCGGCTGGCATCGTGCGCGGGCCGTTCGGCTCGTTGGCCGACCGGGCAGGCCGCATGCGGGTCACTCGCTTCGCCCTGGCGATCTACGCCGTCGCGGGGTTCGCGATGATCGCGCTGTCGCGCGTGGGTCTGATCTGGGCCGGGGCCGCGCTCGGCGTCGCGCACGGGCTCTTCTATCCCGCGCTAAACGCGGTGGCGCTCGAGGGCGCGGCCTCGGACGTGCGCGGCAAAGTGACTGCGCTGTTCAACGGCTCGTTCAACGTTGGCTTCTCGCTCGGCAGCTTCGGGCTCGGCTACGTCGCGCTCGGATTCGGCTACACGCCCGTGTTCGCGGTCGCCGGAGTATGCTCGCTCGCGGCGCTCGGCCTCTTGCCCGGACGCGCGCTGCGGAGGGAGTGAGTTGAGTGCGCGCGCGATCGGCGCCCCTGGACCCCAAGCCGTGACCGGCGCGCCGGCCGCGTCGGGGCTCGGTCAGTGGAGCTGGGCGGTCTTCGAGTGGGCGCGCAACCCGTACGTCATCCTGATCACGATCTATCTGTTCGCGCCGTACTTCACGTCGCACGTCGTCGGCGATCCGGTGCGCGGCCAGGTGATTTGGGGCGCGATCAACGGCTACGGCGGGATCGCGACCGCGCTGCTCGCGCCGATCCTCGGCGCGATCGCGGACTCGGGCGGGCGGCGCAAGCCGTGGATCCTGTTCTTCACCTGCGTCATGGCCCCGACCAGCTGGCTGCTCTGGTTCGCGCTGCCGGGCGGGGCCGGGCTCTCGATCGCGTGGATCGCGATCATCCTGATCGCCAACTCCGCCGCCTTCGAGTACTCCGCGGTGTTTCACAACGCGATGCTGCCGTCGATCGCGCCGCGCGAGCGCGTCGGCTTCCTGTCGGGGCTCGGGCTCGCGCTCGGGAACGCCTCGTCCCTACTCATTTTGGTGTTCATGCTCTGGGGCTTCTCGCTGCCGGGCAAGGTCGACTGGAGCTTCATCCCCGGCAAGGCGCTGTTCGGGCTCGACACGACCGCGTTCGAGCAGGACCGCATCACCGGCCCGATCGCGGCGCTGTGGCTCGTGGTGTTCGCGCTGCCGCTGTTCCTGTTCACGCCCGACCGCGCGCGGGGTGAACGAAGGGCGCTGGCCGCGGTGCGCGCCGGGTTCCGGCAGCTCTGGCACACCCTCCAGGAGCTGCGCCGCTACCGGAACGTCGCGACTTACTTGCTCGCGCGCATGATCTACAACGACGGGAAGACGGCGGTGCTGGTTTTCGGCGGCGTCTACGCGGCGGGCGTCTTCGGCTGGGACTCACTCACCATGACCGTGTACGGCATCGTGCTCTCGATCTTCGCCGTCTTCGGCGGCTTCGTCGGCGGCTGGCTCGACGACACGTTCGGCAGCAAGCGCGCGATCCTGATCTCGATCGGCGGAACGTCGCTCGGCCTGATCCTCGCGGTGTCGATCACGCCCGACGAGCTGTTCTTCTTCGTCCCGTGGGACCGCGCCGCGCCGAGGCTCTGGAGCCTGCCATTCTTCGCGAGCGTGCCGGAGCTGATGTACATCGGCGTGGTCACGCTCGTCGCCGTGTTCATCACCGCGGCGTACGCCAACTCGCGCACCATGCTGGCGCGCATCGCGCCCCCCGAGATGATGACCGAGTTCTTCGGCATCTACTCGCTCTCGGGAACGTCGGTCGCGTGGATCGGCTCGTTCACCGTGCGCTGGTTCACCGAGGCGTTCTCGAGTCAGCGCATCGGCTTCGCGCCGATTCTGATCTTCCTCGCGCTCGGGCTCGTCGGGATGCTGTTCGTGCGCGAGGAACGCACCCCCGCCTAGTCGAGACGGGTGATACGATCGGCGCGTGGAGTTATGCGTGAACGGCCAGCTGCGCCGCGTCGACGTCGACCCGTCGACGCCGCTCTTGTGGGTGCTGCGCGACCAGCTCCAGCTCACTGGCGCGAAGTACGGCTGTGGGCTCGAGCAGTGCGGCGCGTGCGCGGTGCTCTGCGACGGACGCGCGGTGCTCTCGTGCGCGACTCCGGCCGAGTCGTTCGTCGGACGCGAGATCACGACCATCGAAGGGATCGCGGCGAACGGCGAGCTCGACGTCGTACAGCGCGCGTTCGTCGCGGAGCAGGCGGCACAGTGCGGCTATTGCGTGCCCGGAATCGTGATCGCGGCGAAGGCGCTGCTCGACGCGAACCCCGCGCCGAGTGAGTCGGAGATCCGCGCGGCGCTGGCGAAGCACCTGTGCCGCTGTGGGGCGCATGCTCGCATGCTGCGCGCGGTGCGGCGCGCGGCGGAAGAGCTCGCGCGCTCGTGATTCCGCCCAGCCTGCAGCGCAATCCCGACCTGGACACGTGGCTGCGCATCGGCGCCGACGGAACGGTGACGGTGTACACGGGCAAGGTGGAGCTCGGCCAAGGCATCAAGACCGCACTCGCGCGAATCGCGGCGGAGGAGCTAGACGTGTCACTCGCGCGCGTGCGGGTTCGCACCGCCGACACGGCCGACGGCCCGAACGAGCTCTACACCGTCGGGAGTAACTCGCTCGAGGAGAGCGGCACCGCTCTGCGCCTGGCGGCGGCCGAAGCGCGCCAGCACCTGCTCGAGCTCGCGGCCGCGAAGCTGGGCGCGCCCGCGCTCGCCCTGCAGGTGGAGGATGGCACGGTGCGCGCGCTCGGGCTCGAGAGAGAGACGAGCTGGTTCCAGCTGTTCGGCGGCAAGCGCTTCGGGCGCAAAGTGACGGGCGGCGCGCGGCCCAAGGACCCCGCGGAGTACCGGATCCTCGGCCGGCCGGGGTTGCGGCTCGGAATGGAGGCGTTGGTCACAGGAAGAGCCGTATTCGTGCAGGACCTGTGCTTGCCGGGGATGGTGCACGCGCGGGTCGTGCGGCCGCCGAGCGCAGGCGCGCGGCTCGCTTCGCTAGACGACACCGAAGTGCGGCGCATGCCCGGCGTGGTCGCGGTGATTCGCGACGGCAGCTTCCTCGCGGTCGCCGCGGAGAGCGCAGCGCAGGCGATCGCAGCGGCCGAGAACCTGCGAAAGAGCGCGCGCTGGACTGGCGCGACCGAGCTTCCCGATCAGGCCGAGCTCCATGCGCGCATGCGCGCCGCCGCGGCGAAGAGCTTCCCGGTGGTCGATGGAACCGCGGTCGACGAGCCGGTGCCTCCGCTCTCGACACCGACTGGTGTCGCCCACACCCTGCGCGCGAGCTACACGCGCCCGTTCCAGATGCACGGCTCGATCGGTCCGTCGGCCGCGGTCGCGCACGAAGTCGACGGCGCGCTCACGGTCTGGACTCACAGTCAGGGGGTTTCGATCCTGCGGCTCGCGCTCGCGCAGGCGCTGCACCTGCCGAACGAGCGGCTGCGCCTCGTGCACGTCGAGGGTCCCGGCTGCTACGGCCACAACGGCGCGGACGACGTCGCGTTCGACGCCGCGCTCGTCGCGCGCGCGTTGCCGGGACGCCCGGTGCACGTGCAGTGGAGCCGCGAGGACGAGCACGCGTGGGAGCCCTACGGCTCGGCGATGATCGTCGACCTCCAAGCGAGCCTCGATGCGGGCGGACGCGTCGTCGACTGGAGTCACGAGACGCGCAGCTACACGCACATGAATCGAGCGCTGCCGTACAGCGAGCGCACGAGCGGGCTCGTGGCCGCGTGGCACCGGGACCCGCCGATGGCGCCGCCGACGCCGCGGCCCGCGCTCGCGCCACACGCCGGTATCCACCGCAACGCCGATCCGCTCTACACATTTCCGCGTCGCCGCATCGTCAAGCACTTCCTCGAGGGCGGCCCGTTCCGCACTTCGGCGCTGCGCGCGCTGGGCGCGTTCGCGAACGTGTTCGCGCTCGAATCGTTCATGGACGAGCTCGCACATGCGGACGGTGTCGATCCGCTCGAGTTCCGCCTGCGCCACCTCGACGACGCGCGCGCGCGCGACGTGCTCCGCGCCGCGTCGGAGCGGCTCGGTTGGCAGTCAGTCACCCGGCCGACTCGATCCGGCCGTGGCCGCGGCATCGCCTTCGCGCGCTACAAGAACCAGAAGACCTGGTGCGCCGTCGCGCTCGAGCTCAGTGTCGACGACGCGAGCGCCGCGATCCGGCTCGAGCGCGAGGCGATCGCCGACGACGCGGGACAGATCGTCGATCCCGACGGGCTCGCGAATCAGCTCGAGGGCGGCTTCGTGCAGGCCGCGAGCTGGACCCTGAAGGAAGAAGTGCGCTTCGACCGCGAGCGAGTCACGAGCCTCGACTGGGAGACTTACCCGATTTTGCGCTTCGACGAGATCCCGGAGATCGAGACGGTGCTCCTCGGCCGGCCGGGCCAGCCCTGGCTCGGCGCCGGCGAGGCCTCGCAGGGACCGACGGCCGCGGCGATCGCGAACGCGGTCTTCGACGCGACCGGCCTTCGCCTGCGCGACCTGCCCTTCACGCCCGAGCGCCTGCGCGCGGCGGCGCGGAGCTCGCCCGACGCCTGAGCCGAGGCGCTCGGACGCTTGCACTGCCATGCGGACGCTGCGCGGATTCGCACTCTCGCGCCGGAATTCGCCGCGGCGCGCCTCGGCGGCCAGGCATCGCCCTTGCTCTATCGAAGCGCATGATCCATCGAAAGCTTCTCGCACTCATCCTTGCCCCGCTCGCCTCACTGGCGCTCCTGTCGTCGAACGCGCACGCGCAGACCGGCGCCGCAGAGCGAATCGGTCCCTGCGTCGCGCTGCGCGTCGTCGACGGCGACAGTGCCGACCTGCGCTGCGGCGCGGAGCTCGTGCGCGTACGCATGCGCAACGTCGCGGCACCGCGTCCCGGGCAGGTGGGCTACACCGAAGCGGTTCGGGGCCTCGCGGAGCTCCTGCGCGCCCGTGAGCTGTACGTGGTGTCCGACGTTCCCGGCGAGCTGCCGTTGGACCCGAACGGGCGAGTGCTCGCCTATCTCTGTGACCGGACCGGCTCGAACCTGAACATCGCGTTCGTCCTGCTCGGCTGGGCGACTTACTCCACCGACGCCGGCGCCGGCCGCCTCGAGAAGAGCTTCCGCGCAGCGGAGCAGGAGGCACACTCCGAACGGCGCGCGCTCTGGAGTGTGTGGAGCGTGTCCGCCGGCGGCGTGCCGGGGCGCTGAGCGGTCGCGCTCAGCGGCTCGCGTCGAGCTCCTCGACCAGCCGGTGATAGCTCGCGAGCCGCGCGGGCCGCAGCCGCTTCTCTTGAAGAGCGGCGAGCACTGCGCAGTCGGGCTCGGTGCGGTGGCGGCAGTCGCGGAAGCGGCAGTCCGCCCCGAGCAGCGCCAGGTCGGGGTACACCAATCCGAGTAGCTCGGGATCGACGGGGCCGGTGCCGATCTCGCGTACGCCCGGAGTGTCGATCACGACGGCCCCGCCGGGAAGACGAAGATATACGGCCTGCGCGGTCGTGTGTCGCCCGCGGTCCCACTTCGCGCTGACCTCGCCGGTCTCGAGGCGGAGCTCCGGCTCGAGCGCGTTCAAGAGCGAGCTCTTCCCGACGCCGGAGTGACCCGCGAATACGGTCGTGCTGTCGGCGAGCGCGGCGCGCAATGCCAAGAGGCCCACGCCGCGCGCCGCCGACACCGCGAGCAGCGGCACGATCCCTTCATAGGCACTGATTTCGTCGTCGAGCTCCGCGCCGGCTTCGAGCAGATCGAGCTTGTTCACGATCAGGATCGCCGAGAGCCCGCCCGCGTACGCCGCGAGCAGGAATCGGTCGACCGCGCCTGATCGGAACGGCGGGTTCGAGACGGAAGTCACGATCGCGAGGCGATCGATGTTCGCGGCGATCACCTGCGGTCGCGGCTTGCCGAAGGTGCGCAGGCGCGCGAGCTGCGTGCGCCGCGGCAACACGTCGAGCAGTACGCCCTTCTCGGGATCGAACGTGACTCGATCTCCGACCGCGAGCGCGAGCTCTTGGCGCGCGTTCGCGCCCGAGAGGCGCAGCCGCGTGAGGCGCTCGCCGCAGACGACCTCGCACGCACCGCGCAGAACGCCGATGACCGTGCCCTCGGCGCGATTCATGCGCGCTGACTCGCTCGCGCGCGCTCGACGAGCGCTTGGAAGACGCGGAGCTGGCGCGGGTCCTCGGCGGCCTGCATCTCCGGATGCCACTGCACGCCGAGCGCGAAGGGGTGGTCGTCGAAGACGACGGCCTCGACGACGCCGTCCGCTGCGTGAGCCGTCGCACGCAGGCCGCGACCGAGCGTGCGCACCGCTTGGTGATGCCACGAGCAGACGGGCAGCTCCGCCTCGTCGAAGATCTCGCCGAACGCGCCTCTGCGCTCGATGCGCACCGAGTGAGTCGTCGGGACGCGCGGCGGCAAGCGGTGAAGCACGCTCTCGCCGAACACGTCGGGGAGATGCGGCGTGAGATCGCCGCCCAGCGCGATGTTCATGATCTGCATGCCGCGGCAGATGCCGAGGGTCGGCAGGTCGCGGCGCTCGAGCGCGCTCCGCACGAGCTCCAGCTCGAACGAGTCACGCGCCGAATTCACGCTGTAGATCGTCTCGTGCGCGCGCCCGCCATACGTGTCCGGGGAGATGTCGCCGCCGCCCGCGATCACGAGCCCGTCTAGGATCGCGAGCACGTCCTGGGCCGGCAGCGCGCTCGCGCCGAGCAGCACCGGCGTTCCGCCCGCGGCGACGACCGCGTCGACGTAGCGCGTGGGCAGCGAAAACGCGGGCAGCTCGCCGTCGGTCGCTGCCGAGGGCCCGTAAGTCGTGATTCCGATCGTCGGTCGCCGCTCGCTCATGCCCGCGTCAGATGCGCTCGAAGTAGCGCGCCCGCTCCCAGGTGGTCACGGCCGAATCGAACTTGCGTTTCTCGACGCGCGCGAAGTGGAGATAGTGCTCGACCACGTCGTCGCCGAACGCCTTGCGCAGAAACGCGGAGCCCTCGGCGGTTCCGATGGCCTCGCCCAAGCTGCGCGGCACTTGCGGCAGACCCTCGGCGGTATAGAGGTTGCCGACGAACATCGGCGGCGGCTCGAGCTCGCGCTCGATGCCGTCGAGCCCCGCCGCGAGCAGCGCCGCGAACGCGAGATACGGATTCGCGTCGGCGCCGGGGATCCGGCACTCACTGCGCAGCCCGGCGCCGTGGCCCACGACCCGGAAGCCCGCGGTGCGATTGTCGACCGCCCAACCGATCGCCGTCGGCGCGAACGTGCCTTCGACGAAGCGCTTGTAGCTGTTCACGGTCGGCGCGAGAAACAGCGCGATCTCGCGTGCGTGCGTGAGCAGCCCCGCGAGCCAGTGACGAAACAGCTTCGCGGAGCGAAGTGACGAGCCCGGCAGCGGCTCGTCGCCCGCGAACAGATTCTTCTCGAGCTTCGGGTCCCAGAGACTCGTGTGCACGTGCATGCTGTTTCCGGCCATCTGCGCGTCCCACTTCGCCATGAAGGTGATCGCGAGGCCGAGACTCGCGGCGATCTCCTTGCACGCGTTCTTGTAGATCACGTGCCGGTCCGCCATGTCGACGAGCTCGCAGTAGCGCAGGTTGATCTCCTGCTGCCCCGGTCCCCACTCACCCTTGCTGAACTCGACCGGAATCCCCGACGCATCCAAGTGTCGCCGGATCGCGCCGTTCAGCGCCTCCGTCTTCGTGCCTTGGAGGATGTGGTAGTCCTCGACGTACTGACCGAACGTCGCGAGCTTGTCGTAGCCTTTCGCGTGCGCGCTCTCGTAACTCTCCTTGAACGCGAAGAACTCGAGCTCGGAGGCGCCCATCGGCACGTAGCCCCGCTCGCGCGCGCGCGCCATCTGGCGGCGCAGCACGTTGCGCGGCGCCACGGAGACCGGCTCTTCCGAATCCTCCTTGAACACGTCGCAGACCACGATCGCGCTCTTCTCGAGCCAGGTCGCGCGCCGCAGCGTGCTCCAGTCGATCTTGCAGAGCACGTCGCCATAACCCTTTTCCCAGGACGTGAACGCGTACCCGGGGGTCGGATCCATCTCCATGTCGCATGCGAGCAGATAGTCGCAGACGTGCATGCCGTGCTCGGCCGTCTCGTCGAGAAAGAAGCGACCCGTGATGCGTTTGCCGACGAGCCGGCCGTACAAGTCAGGAACGACGGTGACGATCGTCTCGACTTCGCCCGAGTGGATCAACTCTTCGAGCTCAGCTCTCGACAGACTTCCTGTCGGTCGCGCTACCGCCTTGCTCATTCCTGCCTCCTTACACTGGGGATGAGGCACTGATCCGGCGGACCGGCACAAGTTCCCGAGTCATGCACCTCACCCTAGCGCGCTCCCAGCCATCGGTCGCTAGCTCCTTCGTTCCTAGTTCGGACTTGCCTTTCGCCGCGTGCGCGGGCGCTTTGTCCGGAGCCGCTTCGCCCGGGATGCGGCTCGCCTGAACCTGCGTGCTGCACACTCCGCCAGGACCGCGCGCATCTCCGAATCTGCAGCCAGCTCCGGGTAGTCATTGACGAACCGTTTCGGATCCGCAATCCCGGCGGCAATCACACCAACCGCGAAGTGTGATGCCTGATCCGGTGCGATCCTCATTCGCTGCGCGAACTGCGCAATCACACGACGAGTCGCGCTGGCGTTGATCAGCTTGCGCAGCTGTCGTTCTGTTGTGATCCCGTTCCGTTGCAGTGCTTCCACGATCACCGCCTCGATCCGGGGCGGGAAGGCTGCAATAGTTGATGGAGCGCCAAGGAAGCTTGCTCCGTTGGGGCAGCAGAGTTCGAGAACGGCCACCAAGCGAGCGGCATCAAGATCAGAATCGCGATCCTCGCCATCGGCGTAGCGAGCTCTGTAGTGAGCGATGAGTTCCAGTCGGCTTCCGCGGAGAATGCGGAACTGGCCCTCGAGTATCTCGAGCGCACCGGCGAGTGCTGCAAAGCGGCGCTGAGTGATGTCGGGGAACTCAATCCCCGCCTTGTACCGTATCTCGTGGTCGATCTCTGCCCAGGTGTGTTCGAGGATGCTGCGCACCTGAATCTCGAACACTTGACTGCCGAAACCGGCATACTGCGGGCTAGATTGCTCGGATTTCCGCAACCGAGCGATCAGGTGGACCGACTTGTAGCCGAACTCTCGAGTCGTGAGATCCGTCCGTTTGTCCACGGATCGCATCTCGTCGACGTAAAACTTCGATCGCAGAATCTCTGCGATTGTGTCGACGTCCTCGTCGTAGTACGAAATGACACGCGCGGCGAGCTGGTCAGTCATCTGGGCCGCCGGATCTCTATAGTTCTTCCGGCGGATCTTGGCGAGTGCAGACTCTGGGGACTTGGCTCTGGCAGAGATCAGGTGGATATCGAGATTGTGACCTGCCAGAGCTTCACGGATCCGAGCCTGTAGCGCCTTCGCTGTAGTATCTCGCTCCTTGATCGTGCTGCAAAGAGCCTCGTAGAACTCTCGCGCACTTCGGGACAGCCTCTTCACGATCCTACTCGCCTCGAATCACGCTCTCGAGTACCTCGATTCGATTCGATCGTGGCAGGAGGTTGTCAGTCTGTCGTCCGACGCTGGCGAGGTACCGGGCCGGCCTCCCCTGAGGCTGGTCGACCTTTAGCGAGCGTTCGAATTCCAGCAGCCTAGGGCCTGCAGATTTCGGATCGATGGGCACTGTCTGTGCCTTCTCAGTTGTAAATCGCTGAAGAGCTCCAAGAATGCCGTAAAGGTCTACCGGACTGCGAAATCGAGTTCCCTTTAGATTTGGAAGTGCCTTCGCAATCCACTCGAGATGACTCCGAAGACTGTCCTCCGCGAGCCTAGCCTCAGGGAACTTCGCCGCGTAGTGCTTGTAGTACATGTCGATGACTTGTTTCTTGTCCTGCGGTCCTTCGAGAACAAGAATCGTCGCCTCCGCCGCGAACTCTACGGCTCGCATCCTATTGGCTTGAGCCTGGCTGAACACTTGGTGCTCTCTCCAAAAGGACCATCGGCCAACTTTCTCGACAAACTCGGCGAACCTGCCCTTGTGTTCCGCGTGACGGATCTCCTGCGGTGCGAGTTTTACGACGAATCGATTCATCCGGACGAACATGTCGCGGATATCTGCGTCAGTGTATCCAACCAGCTCTTGGACGTAGAGGTCGTAGCCAAGAAGGCGCTCACGGTCTTCGGGAGATAGCTGATTGAATCGCTTGTTCTTTAGGCTCGGAGACTCACTCTCGCTGAGTCCGAACCGATTGTCCAAGAACTCGAGGATCGCTCGCAGCCGCTGCTGCCCATCGATAACTGAATAAGACGGCTTGCCGGTCTGCGCAGAAGTCGTCCGCTGGAAGTAGAGAAGAGGTATCGGTCGATCCTTGAGAATTGTGTCAATGAGATAGGCCTTGGCCTTGGGCGGCCATACGCTGTTGCGCTGGAACTCAGGCGCGAGAACTAGCTGCTGCTGCTCGTATAGCTGACGCAGCAAGCCAACATCCTTTGTGGTCGGCGTCCGTTTTGTTGTCATCTTCCTCTCGAAAGGGGCGAGTTCGCTTGGAGCAGACGAGTAGTCCTTCGGTCCGAACGGCACCAGAGCGAAGACAATCCTCACGTCTCAGTGGGATTCTCCGCCTGGAGTCGACAGCCATCTCGCTCCCGGGGATTCTGCACGGCTACCACGGTGCGTTTGCAGTCTGCGATGATCGGGGCATGACGCTGGAACTCAAG
>JBGQIB010000030.1:0-37104 GCA_041498295.1 bacterium
CGATCGAGGAGATCGACCAACTCAAGCCTCAGGTTCCTCTTCCCGCGCGCATCGCGATTGCGCCTCAGCCGCAGGCCTGGACCTCCGAGGAGATTTCGGTGCTCGAGTCTTGAGAAGCCCCGTTGCGCGCGGCGGGGGTCGCAAAGGACTTGCTGATCCTCCCCGCGGCGCTGGTCCGCGAGTGTGACTACCACAGCGCGAGCTGCCGCCTCGAGGAGGTGCGCACCGCGGCGGCGCGCGCGCACGCGGACGCCATCCTGGTCGTCAACTTCGCGACCGACACCGACGAGTTCGTGAACCCCTTGGGCGCCCTGTATCTGACCATCATCGGGATGTGGCTGGCGCCCGGCACGCACCGCAACGCGCTGACCATCGCTGACGGCATGCTGCTCGACAACCGGAACGAATATCTCTACGCGTTCGCGCGCGGGGAGGGCGAGAGCAAGTCGGTTCGCCCGATCGCGTTCGCGGACACGCAGGCCGTCATCGCCGAGTCACGTGTCGAGGCACTGAGCAGCTTCGGCCGAGCGTTCATCGCGCAGGCGAGTCAGTTGCGCGTCGCGAACGCTCAGTGATTGAGGGTGATCTCGATTCGCGTCGGCTCGCTGGGTCCGACGTGCACGGCAGCGGCGTCGAACGACGGGGGACCAAGCGTGCCGTGTGCGCCGTTCGAGAAGCCGTAACCCTCGGTCGGCATGCCGAGCATGTTCAGGTCGATGTCGCCGTTCCCGTTCACGTCGTCAATGACCGAGACCGCGTAGCTCCCGGCCGCGAGATCGCCGAACGACACGGACGCCTGCTTGCCGGGCGGCTGTAGGGTCCGCGCGCGGATGCGCACCTCGGCCAGCACACCGCGGTCCGCGTAAGGAAACGTGGTGCGTTGCCGCACCTCGTAGAGCTCGATCTGGAGCTCGCCTTCGGGCGACTCGACCCCCTGGATCACGACGACGAGCTCGGAGGCGATCGCACTTCGGGTCGCAAGTAGAGTGCAAAGGGTGCACAGCAGCGCGGCGCGGGTCATCATCGGGGGGTCCTGACGCTAAAGTCGTGGCTATCGGCACGAGCGCCGCGAACGTTGAGTCAGGAGGAGGCCACGATGCTCGAGCTCCGACCCACCTGTGAGCACTGCAACAGGCCGCTGCCACCCGAGTCGAGCGAGGCGCGGATCTGCAGCTTCGAGTGCACGTTCTGCGGCACGTGCGTGGATCAGGTGCTGGGCAACATCTGCCCGAACTGCGGCGGCGGCTTCGTGGAGCGACCGATCCGGCCCGCGAAGAACTGGAAGAGTGGCAACTCACTCGCGAAATACCCGCCGAGCGGCGTGGTCAAGCACCGGCCCGTCGACCCGGGAGCTCATGCGCAACTGGCCGCGGCGCTCGCTGGCGTCTCGCCCGAGAGTCGCTAGCCAGCGGCGAGCTGGATCTCCACTTCGAAGCCGCTGGGCTCCGCGTTTTGCGCGCGCGCGCTGCCGCCCATGGCTTCGGCGAGTCGGCGCACGAGCGCCAGGCCGATGCCGGTGCCTTTGGCGCGGCGCGTGAGCTCGGACTCACCGCGCCAGAAGGCCTCGAAGACCAGGCGGAGCTGATCCAGCGGCACGCCGGGCCCGAAGTCACGCACCGTGAGTGCGACACCGGTCGCTGTCGGCGCGACCGAGACGACGATGTCGCGTCGCTGCGCGTCGCGCGCGTATTTCACGCCGTTGTCGACCAGGTTGAAGACGATCTGCGCCAGCGCGTCGCGCTCGAAGCGCACGGGTGCGAGGTTCGGCGCGATCTCGACCACCAGCCGGAAGCCCTCGCTCTCGACGTGCACGCGCAGGATCTCGAGCGCCTCGCGCAGCGCCGGCTCGATCGGTGCCACACCGAGTGCGAGCCGGCGCGCTCCCTTCTCGAGCTGCGAGAACTCGAGAACGTTGTTCACCAGGCGCGAGAGGCGGTCCGACTCGACGGCGAGCGCGCGGTAGTACTCGTCGCGCTTCGCCTCGGAGGTGACCATGCCATCGCGCAGCATCTCCGCGTACATGCGGATCGCGGTGAGCGGCGTCTTCAGCTCGTGCGAGACCGAGGCGGCGAATACGGCGCGCCGTTCCGCGAACGCGACCACGGTCGCGACCGTGCGGTAGGCGATGAGCAAGCCGAGCGCGAGCACCAGCGCGAGCGCGGCGCCGAGCGCTTCGATTGCTGCCGCGGTCCCTACACCGGGAAGTGGCGCGAGCACGAGCTGCGCGCCGAGTGCATCGAACGGCTCCGCGAAGCGGCGGCGGTAGACGAAGTCCTCGGAAGAGGGCGCTATCTCGGACGCCAAGGGTCCCGCGAAAGCGACGCGCGCGAGGCCCGCGAGCTCGCCGCCGAGATTCTCGTCGCGCAGCCAGGCGAACAGCTGGGGCACGGCGATCACCAGGCCCTGACGCAGCGTGCGCCCGCCGACCGCGACGTTTCGCTCGAGCGCCAAGTGAGTCGCGTCGAGTGCGCGTCCGCGCAGCCGCGAGAGCACGGCGTCCGCCTCGGATGGGGCGGCGCGCCGATCCTCGAGGCTGGAGACGCTGTCGTACGCCGCCTCGTCCTGCTTCGGCGCCACGCGGCCCTTCGCGCGCAGTTCCGCGCCGCGGTTCAACTTCGCGAGGATCTCGAATGCCTCCGCCTTCTTCTCGGGCTCCGCCCTGGCCGCGGCCTGTTCCTGGATCGGCGATGCCGAGGAAGTCACTGGCAGGGTCGTGCCGGCGCTCTGCCGCATGGCCACGAAGGGCCCTCCCACTGGCGTGGCCTCGGCGCCGCGCAGAAGGCGCTCGATCTCCGCCGCATGTGCCGGCGTCGTCACGCGGATCGCGCCATCGGCGCCGAGCTCGTAGCGGCCGACGATGAAGGAGCCCACCGGAGCGTTGGCGGGATCGGCCGCGCCGCGGCCTTCCTCGGCGGCGATCACCTCGGAGAGCGAGCGCTCCATCTCGTCCAGCACGCGCTCTGCCACCGCATCGTGTCGCAGACGCCGTTCGGTGTCGGCCACCTCGAGCGCGCGATACACGAGCGCCGCGACGGCGACGAGACACACGACCGCCACGAGCGCGAACCAGACGCGCAGGCGATTCACGAGGCGATCACCAGTCGATAGCCGAGGCCGCGGATCGTCTCGATCGGAGCACTGGCGCTCGCGCCGATCTTCTTGCGCAGCTTGGCGATGTGCACGTCCACGGTGCGCGTTTCGACCGCGTCGGCCGCGTGCATGCCCCAGACGTCGCGCAGCAAGCGCCGCCGACTCACGATGCGCCCGGGCTCGCTCGCGAACAGCGCGAGCAGGGCGACCTCGCGCGCGCTTAGCGCGATCTCCTCTCCGTCCCGCGCGGCCACGAGTCGCGCAGGCTCGATCCACAGATCCGCGCAGCGAAACGGCGCCAGCGCGTGCGGCTCGTCCGCGGACGTGCGCCGCAGGAGCGCTGTGACTCGCGCCACGAGCTCGGCCACGGAGAACGGCTTGGTCACGTAGTCGTCCGCCCCGCGCCGGAAGCCCTCGAGCACGTCGGCCTCCGCGCCGCGCGCGGTGAGCATCAGGATCGCCTGGCGGGGGCGCCGCTCGCGGAGCTCCGTACAGACGTCGAGACCCGAGAGCCCGGGCAGCATCACGTCGAGCACGACCAGCGCGAAGTCTTCGCCGAGCGCGCGCGCGAGGCCCTCGTCGCCGGTCTCGATTCCCACCGGCTCGTGGCCGTGATAGGCGAGCACGTCGCAGAGACCCGTGCGAATCGCGGGCTCGTCCTCGACCACCAAGATGCGTGCGGCGCCGTTCGCCATGGGACTCTGGATGATACGGCGTCCAAGCGCTTTGGCTGGAGTTCCCGCGCGTAAATCGCATGTAAATTCCCACTCGCACGGTTGGCCGAAGCTTTACGCGCGCGAGCGCGAACTTGCCCGATGCTTCCTCTGTGGCCCGCGTCTGTCACGCGGCACGAAGCCACCAAGGAGAACCTCGATGCAAGCGACACTGAAATGGATCGGCAAACACCGGCGCGGAGCGGCGCTCGGTATGGCGTTGGCACTCACGATCGCGGCGGGCGTCGCCTCGCGCGAGCTGGCGACGCGCGTACCCGGCGCAACGTCGGCGAAGACGCTATTCGCGGCGCAAGGGCCCGTCCGACTCTCGGGCGAGCTCGAGGGCACGAGACTGTTGCGCGGCGGGGATGGGCTCGCGCGGCTCGAGCTCGCGATCACGGGTCAGGCGGAAGAGCACTCGACCGCCGCGCGGCGCGTGCCGACGGACGTGTTGGTCATCCTCGATCGGTCCGGCTCCATGGAGGGCGAGAAGATCGAGCACGCACGCGCCGCGGTGCGCGAGCTCCTGCACCAGCTCGGACCGGACGATCGCTTCGCGCTGGCGAGCTACGCCAGCGAAGCGCGCATCGACTCACCGCTCGTCCGCGTTTCGACCGATTCGCTGCGTGAGCTCGAGACACGCGTCGACCAGATCGTCGCGATGGGCGGCACGAACCTCTCGCAAGGGCTCGATCTCGCAATCGGCTCCATCCTCTCCTCGCGCGCACCCAGCCGGGCCGCGCGCGTGATCGTGATCTCGGACGGGCTCGCAAACGAGGGTGACTCGAGCCGCGAGGGGCTCGTCGGACGCGTACGCCGCGCCGCCCAGCGCGAGTGGGTGGTGACCGCGATCGGCGTCGGCTCGGACTTCGACGAGCAGCTCATGGGCGCGCTCGCGGACGCGGGCACCGGCAACTTCTACTACCTCGACCACGCACGCGACCTCGCGAGCGTGTTCGCGCGCGAGTTCGACGCCGCACGCGCGACCGTCGCGTCGGCGCTGGAGGTCGAGATCACGCCCGCGCCCGGTGTACGCGTGGTCGACGCGGCCGGCTATCCACTCGAGACACGGGGTGCTTCCGTGGTGTTCGCGCCGGGTGCCCTCTTCGCGGGTCAGGAGCGGCGCATTTGGCTCACGCTCTCGGTGCCCGAGGGCGCCGGCGAGCAGCCGCTCGGGAAGGTCGCGCTGCGCTACGAACGCGACGGCAAGCGAGAGTCACTCGAGCTTCCAGATGCGTTCCGCGTGGCCTGGGCGGATCGCCCGGCTGAGGTCGTTCAGGCGCTGTCGCCGGCGGCGTGGGAGCGCTCCGTCGCGCAGGAGTCGTTCGGCCAGCTCGAGGACCGGGTCGCGGCGTTCGTGAAGAACGGCGAGCCAGAGCGCGCGAAGCAGACCATCGACGAGTTCGCGGCGCGGGTCGGGTCGCTGAACGACAACGTCGCTTCCGCGCCCGTCGCTAAGAAGCTCGAGGAAGCGAAGACGCTCCGCGAAGAGGTCGATGACGCGTTCAGCGGCGCGAATCAGTCGGAGAAGCAGAATCAGCTCTCGAAGGCGAAGCTGCAGGCCGGTAAAGATGCGCGCCGCGCCGGCGCCAAGGCGCAGCAGGTGACGCCGTGAAGGCGGGCCTGTTCGAGCGGTTGGGACTGTTGGTGCGCGCCGACGCGCACGGGGTGCTCGAGAGTCTCGAGGAGCGCTCGCTGCTCGCGAAGCAGTTACTGCGCGAGGCGGAGCTCGAGGTTGCGCGCAAGCGCGCGCGCAGCGAGGCGATCGAGCGCGAGCTGGTGCGACTCGCGGCGGAGAGCGCGTGCGGCGGCGAAGAGCTGCGCGCGCTCGATGCGGATGTCGAGCTCGCGCTCGGCCGCGGCGAGGAGGAGCTCGCGCGCTTCGCGGCGCGCAAGCTCTTGCTCGAGCAGCGGCGGGGCACGGCGCGCGACGCTCGCGCAGCCGCTCTGGGTCGCGAGCGCGCGGAGCTCGTCGAGCGACTCAGTCGGCAGGAGACGGAGCTCGAAGGGCTGCGCCAGCGCGTGCGCGAGCGGCTACACGAAGATGCGACGCGCGGCGAGGAAGGGGTATGCCCGGCGCCGGTCGCGGAGCACGACGTGTCGCTCGAGCTTCTGCGGCGACGCGCGCGCACGCCGGGTGGGTCATGAAGCGCGGCGCGGAGTTCAGCGCCGCGGTTCGCTTCGCCGGGCTCGCGGCGCTCTCGGCGATCGCCACCGTGGTGGCGCTCGAGCCGTGGGCGGGCCCCGGGCGCGCCCGCGCGTGGTTCGCGCTCGCTCTGCTGCCGATCGCGGGAGCGCGCATCGGCGACTCATTCGGCGCTCGCGCCCGAGTCGCGTTCGGTCTCGGCCTCACGAGCGTGGCGCTCGGGCTCGCACAGCTGCCGTGGCCCGCGCTCGCGCTTCCGCTCGCCGCCGCGTTCGGGGTGGCGCGGGGCGTGAGCACGGCGAGGCGTTTCGGCGCGCGCTCTCTCGCGCTCGAGGCGCTGCTCATCGGCACCGGGCTCGCCCTCGGCGCGCTCTGCGACGGTCGCAGCAGCTTGTCGTTCGGGCTCGCGATCTGGGCGTTCTTGCTCATCCAGGCGGCGTTCGCGCTCGTCGAGTCGAAGGTGAGATCGAACGAGGCAGGCGACCCCTTCGAACGCGCGCGCGACCAAGCGCTCGCGCTCCTGGAGCGTGATCCGAGGTGACTCGCGTCCTCGCCAGGGCACTGATAGTGTGGCATTCGTGCCGCGTCGAGTGTTCGCTGTCACGTTGTTCGCCGTGCTAGCAACGGCGTGTGGGGATCGAACGTGGCCGTCGCCGTTCTCATACGACACGGTCCGGTTTCGCGGTGAGGGGATGGCTCCGACGTTCATCCCCGGTGACACTGTCTTCGTCAACAAGCTCGCGTTCGCACTGGAGCCACCTGCTCGGGGAGATCTCGTGCTCTTCCGAGCGCGCCAGCTCGGGAACGAAGTCATCCCGTTCGACCGCTCGGCGGACGGCGACCGCGCACAGTACGTCATGCGCGTGCTCGCCATTCCCGGAGACACGATCGAGTTTCACGGCGGGATCGCGACTCTCAACGGGCTCCCTCTCGCCGAGAAGCGCCTTCGCCGTATCTGGCGCGACTCGCACGGCGAGGAGCATTCAGTCATCCGCGAATGGATCGACGGCCGAGCACACCTGATCTCCCGCTCGGATTTCCTCGGGCGCGATTTCCAGACTCTCACCGTCGAGCCCGGCCGCTACTTCGTCGTCGGAGACGCTCGATCCGTCTCCCTCGACAGTCGCTATTGGGGAACGATCCGCCGCGAGGACATCCTCGGCCGGCCGACTGTGATCTACTTCGCCTCGAAGCTCGACCGCATCGGCCGAACGCCCCGGTAGCGGAGTATCTGCTGGGCCGGCAGTCGCCAAGCATGGTGGATGACAGGATGCTTCAAGTGGAGATCGCATGAAGCTCATGTCGCTGAATGTCGGGCTCCCGCGCGACGTGGAGTGGCGCGGGGAGACGGTGCGGACCTCGATCTTCAAAGCGCCTGTCACGGGCCGCGTGCGCGTGCGCGCAGAGAACATCGACGGCGACCGCCAGTCGGACTTGTCGGTGCACGGCGGGATCGACAAGGCGGTGTACGCGTACCCATCCGAGCACTACGCACTTTGGCGTCGCGAGCTCGGGCTCGCGGAGCTGCCGTGGGGTTCATTCGGCGAGAACCTGACGACGGAAGGAATCACCGAGGATCGCATCTGCATCGGCGACCGGATCCGCTGCGGCTCGGCGGAGCTGGCGGTCACCCAGCCGCGCCAGCCGTGCTTCAAGCTTGGACTGCGCTTCGGGCGGCCCGACATCGTGAAGCGCTTCCAGCGGAGCGGCCGCAGCGGCTTCTACTTCGCCGTGACTCGCGAGGGTGAGCTCGGAGTGGGTGACTCAATCGAGCTGATCGAGGCGGACGGCGACCGGATCACGATCGCCGACGCGGTGCGCGCTTTCTACGATCGACGCGCGGATCCGGCGCTTCTTCGGCGCCTTGCAGCGCTGCCCGCCCTCTCCGAGGGTTGGCGAGACCACTTTCGTCAGGTCCTGGGCAGGTGACTCCCCTCGTGACCTGGCTCGGCTGGATCGCGGGAAGCTCGGCGGCGCTCTACGGCCTACACCGTCTGGGGTCGTGGCTAGACGACCGCGGCTGGCTCTACTACAGACGGAGCTCCCGGAAGGGGCGCTGGGGGCTCGCGATCGCGGCGGTGTTCGATCAAGAAGTGCGCAGGATCCTCGAAATGCAGGAGCGTGTGCAGGTGGAACAGGACGAGGACGGAGACCCTCTGCGGCCGAGGGTCCGGTTGGAAGTGACTCCCGGAGACGGCGAGACATCTGGCGAACCCCGAGGGCAACGAGTTCTGCGTGGTGGAGCGGTGATCCCATCGGTTCCTTCGCGCTTCGAAGGCGGGTGTGCCTGCGGCGGCGTGAGATATCAGTGCTCGTGCGCGCCGGTGTCGATGGTCAACTGTCACTGCCGCGACTGCCAGCGCGCCGGCGGAGCGGGTTATTCGCCCACCGTCCTCGTGAGTCGCGCCGCGTTTCGAGTCACCCAGGGCGAGCCGAAGGTCTTCGAGAGCTCGGCCGAGAGCGGGAACACTGCCCGGCGCGCGTTCTGCGCGGCGTGTGGCTCGCCCTTGTTCGCGTCGAGCTCCGGGCGCGCCGAGTTCCTGGGGATCCGCGCGGGAAGTCTCGACGATCCGAGCTGGTTCCGCGCGACCGCCGATGTGTGGGCGGAGAGCGCGCAGCCCTGGGACGCGATGGATCCGACGACACCGAAGCTCCCCAGGAACCTGCGTAGGGAGTGAGCCGGCGTGGTACCGTGACGCATGGCCACGCGAGGCATCTCGAGGCTCATCATCGCCGCGCTCGCGGCCGTACATCTCGCCGTGACGCTCTGGCACTCAGGGGCGCATACGGAGCTCGCGATCGGGCTCCCGCCGCTCGAGCTCGCGTACGCATACGCGGTGATCGTGATCGCGCCGCCCGTCGCCGCGCTGCTCCTGTGGACGCGCTTCGCGATCGCCGGCCTGTGGGTCTTCACGCTCGCGATGCTCGGCTCGCTTCTGTTCGCGACTTACCACCACTACATTCTGGTGTCGCCCGACAACATCGCGCACCTGCCTGAGGGCACGGCCGAGGCGCAGGCGCGCTTCATCTCGAGCGCCGGAATCAGTGCGCTGCTCGAACTCGGCTCGGCGCTCGTCGGTGCGTTCGTCCTGGGCCGACACCAAACGGAGACATGAGCCCGCCATGAAGCAGAGACGCTTCGTGCTCGCCCAGGCCAACGTCGCGCGCATGCGCGGACCGCTCGCGGACGCGGTCATGGAGGGTTTCCGCTCGCAACTCGAGCGGATCAACGCGCTGGCGGATCGCAGCCCAGGCTTCGCGTGGCGCATGCAAAGCGAGGAAGGCGACGCGACCGCGATCCGCGCGTTCGACGACCCGCTGATCCTGTTCAACATGTCGGTCTGGGGCTCACTCGAGGCGCTACACACCTACGTGTACCGCAGTGACCACGTCGGCCCGTTGCGCGGGCGGCGCGCGTGGTTCGAACCGATGGCCGGACCGAGCCTCGTGCTCTGGTGGATTCCCGTGGGACACACGCCCACGGTCGAGGAAGCGCGCGAGAAGCTCGAGCTCCTGCGCGAGCTCGGACCCACCGCGGCCGCATTCACGTTTCGCCAGCCATTCCCTGCGCCCGGCGCTCTACCGTCGCGCCCGCCGGAGGTCGACGCCGAGTTCTGCTCGAGCTCGCCCGCTTGAGCGGCGAAGTTACACTCGTTTCCGCGTCCTCGGCCGATGCCGCCCTGCTCGCGAACCTGCTCGAGCTCTACGTGCACGACCTGAGCGAGACGTTCCAGGTCGCGCCCGGAGAGGACGGCCGCTTCGGCTACGAGAAGCTCCCGCTGTATTTCTCGGAGCCGAAGCGGCGCTTCCCGTTCCTGATTCGCTTCCGGGAGCGCATCGCGGGCTTTGCGTTCGTGACTCGCGGCTCGCCGCTCTGCGACGACCTCGAGGCCCTCGACGTCGCCGAGTTCTTCGTGCTCCGAGGCTACCGCCGCTTCGGGGTCGGCCGCAGCGCGGCGTTCCTGCTCTGGGACCGTCTGCCGGGCTCGTGGGTCGTGCGCGTGTCCGAGGGAAACCGCGCGGGCATTCCATTCTGGGACGCGGCGATCCGCGAGTACACCCGCGACGCCTACACCGCGACGCAACGCCCCGGCAGCCCTCACCCGTGGCGCGTGTTCACGTTCAAGAGCGGCGCGCCGCCGCGCCTCCAGGGCGAGTGACTCGTACACGGGCCGGCCTCGTCGTCTTCGACTTCGACGGAACGCTGACCCGTGGGCCGACGGTTTGCGAGCTGCTCGCGGCGCCGCTCGGGCGCCTTGCGCGCATGAAGGAGCTCGAGGGGCTCTCGTCGGAGGAGGACATCGCGCTCGCGCGCGTGGAGATGGCGAGCTGGTACCGCGGCGTGCCCGAGCCCACGCTGCGCGCCGCGCTCGACGCGCTGGAGTGGGCGCCGGGAACACGCGCCGGTGTACGGATGCTGCAGGCGCACGGGATCGAGGTTGCGATCGCGTCGATCACCTGGCGATTCGCGCTCGAGTGGCTGGCCGGGCCACTCGCGATTCCGCGCATTCTCGGCACGGCGATCGACGCGCGCGGCGCAATCGAGCACGTGTGGCCGCGCGACAAGGCGCGCTGGTTGCGCGAGCTCGCGGCGGAGCTCGGCGTGGCGCATGTTCGCACGGCCGCGGTCGGTGACTCGCCGTCGGACGCTGAGCTCCTGTCCGAGGCGTCGCACCGGGTCTATGTCGGCCTCGGATCTCTACCGGCGGTGGATCGACTCGTGCACGCGCCCGGCGCGAGCATCGAAGGGCTCGCGGAAGAGCTCCTCGCCGCCTGGGCAGAATGACTCACGTGCACGCGCGCTATCCTGTGGCCGTTCACCTGATCGCGTTCCGGCGGGTCACGTCGAGCACGGCGAGACGGGGGCAGCGCGGCGGCGCTCGGCGAGACAGGCGAGGAGGTCGGCTTGTCCAGCACGGCTGGCCTCTGCGATGATTCAGCACACAGGAGGAAATGCGCATGACCGTGGCCAAGCAGCACCTCAGCCCCGCGGGGCTCTTCTCGACGAAGGGCCTCGGCTTCACGCACGTGGTGACCTCCGCGCCGGGGATCACCGTGCACATCTCTGGCCAGACCGCGTGGAGCGCGGAGCGAAGGCTCGTCGGCGGAAGTGACTTGCGGCTCCAGGCGGAGGCCGCGCTCGGGAACCTCCGGACGGCGCTCGACGCGGCGAAGGCGACACCGAGCGATGTCGTGGCGCTGCGGGTCTACGTGGTCAACTACAAGCCCGAGTATGGGGCCGTTCTGAGTCCGCTCTTCGAGACTTTCTTCGCTGGCGGCCCTCCGCCCGCGAGCACCTGGCTGGGAGTCACTTCGCTCGCGGTCCCGGGATTCTTGATCGAGATCGAAGCCACCGCCGTCATCGCGGCGTAGGAGCGATGAAACGCACGAGTCTCGTCTCGCTGCTTGTCGTCGCGTGTTTGGGCTGCGGCCCGGTGCCGGGCGGATCGCTGTCGGGGACGGTCAGGCCTCCGCCGTCGACGTGGTCGGCGGAGCTGCCTGGCGGGAGGAGGATCTGCGAGATCGAATCACGGCCGGAGAAGCCGCACTCGATCCAGCTCGAATGTTTCCTCTACGATGGCCAACTCTTCGTGCAGTCACACCGCTGGGCGCTCGCGTCGTGGTGGCCGGTCGAGAGCTGGGCGGCGATCTGGATCGCGCATCCCGAGGTCAAGGTGCGCCTGGGTGACGAGCTCTTCGAGCTCCAAGCCGTGCGGATCACCGACGCGGCGCAGCGTGAGAGCGTGCTGCACTTCCGCGGCTACGACCCCGTGCCGCCCGGGATCGTCGTGTTCCGCTTCGATCCGCGCGCCTGAACGGCGCCGGGGCCCAGCTCAGCCCGTCGCCGAGACGACCTCGACGAACGCGCTCTTGAAGCGCTCCATGTCGGTGGCCGAGCCGATGGTGACACGGACGTGTGTCGGCCAGATGGGCCACGGCCGGCCGACGTAGACGTTCTGCTTCTTCAAGCCGTCGATCACCTGCAGCGTGGGGATGCGCGCGTCGACCATGAGGTTGTTGCTCACTGACGGCGTGTAGGCGAAGCCGTGCGCCTCGAAGAACTTCATCAGGTCCTTGCGCCGCGCCGTGTTGCCGCGCTTGCGCGCCGCGATCAGCTCGGGCTCGCCCAACATCGTGTGCGCAGCCGCCATCGCGGTGACCGGCATCGCGCCCGTGTTCCAGCCGGTCATGCGCGCGAGGAGGTCCTTGCGCGAGATCGCGAAGCCCGCGCGCAGGCCGGCCATGCCGAAGATCTTCGAGAACGTGCGCAACACGACGACGTCTTTGCCGGCGCGCACCAGGTCCACGCCGGGCGGCTCGTCGCAGAAGTGGATGTACGCTTCGTCGAGCAGGACGACCGAGTCGCCCGGCTTCTGGGCGATGAGTGTCTCGATTGCAGCGCGCGGAGTTACCGTGCCGGTCGGGTTGTTGGGGTTGCAGACGTAGAAAAGCCCGACGGGCTGGGAGTTCGCGGCCGCGAGCATCGCCGGCAGATCGTGCGCGCCGTCGCGGCGCAGCGGCACGCGCACGACCTTGGCGCCGATGAACTCGGCCGCGCGCGCCGCGGCCTCGTAGCCCGGCTCGGCGGTGACGAGCGCGCGCTTGGGCCCGGTGAACGAAATCACCGCGTGGTGCAGCGCGAGGCTCGAGCCGGGGTACACCGAATAGTGTTCCGGCTTCAGACCCTCGAGCTTCGCCGACGTCTCGACGAGCGCGTCGGTCTCGGGATACTGGTAGCGGTTGCCGCGCTTGGCGACCTCGGCGAGCGCCTCCAGCGCGCGCGCCGACGGCCCCTCGGGGAACTCGTTCGCGTTGATCTTCACCGCGTCGTCGGGGAGCTTCCCGACGTTGGAGAGCTGCGCGAGCGCGCGCTCCGAGCCGAAGGGCAGAACCGTACCCGCGCCGACCAACGCCGCGACGCGCAGCATCTGGCGGCGCGTGAACCCGCGCCGCGCGAGATCGAGAGCGGCGGCGCGCCCGAGGGAGAGAGTTTCGTTCATCGCCTCAGCCTACACGCGCGGACGCACCAGGTCACGCCAGCTCGCGTATGATTCCAGGTCGGTTGGGTAGGTAGATGGACGGCATACACGACCTCGGCGGCATGAGCGGTTTCGGCGCGGTGGAGATCGAGCCGAACGAGCCGGTCTTCCACGAACGCTGGGAGGCGCGCGCGTTCGCGCTGAACATGCTCGGCATCCGCCTCATTGAGGCCTACAACGTGCACGAGTACCGACACGCGGTGGAGCGCATGGATCCGGCGCACTATCTCGCGGCTTCGTACTACGAGCGCTGGTTCACGGGCGTCGCGACGTTGCTCGTGGAGAAGGGCGTGGTCACGCGCGCGGAGCTCGAGGCGCGCGCCGGCGGTCGCTTCCCGCTGGCTCGGCCGCCGGCGGACGTGAAATCGGTCCGTGTCACCCCGCGCGCGCAGCCGCGCTTTGCTGCGGGCGACACCGTTCTGGTTCGCGACATCCACCCCGCCGGCCATACGCGCGTGCCGCGCTACGTGCGCGGGCGGCGCGGCGTCGTGGCGCGCGTGTCGCGCGCGTTCGAGGTTCCGGATCTCGCGGGCCATGCGCTGTCAGCCCATCTCGAGCACACCTACCACGTCGAGTTCGAAGCGCGGGAGCTCTGGACCGATGCAGCGGAGAGCCGCGAGACGGTGGTCGTCGATCTCTGGGAGAGTTACTTGGAGGCCAATAGATGAGCGGTCCGCGCAAGCGCGATCCCGATGCGCCGATCGCCGAGCGCGTGCGCGCGCTCGAGGAAGCGCTTCACGCGAAGGGCCTCGTGCCCGAGGACTTCCTCGAGAAGCGCGTGGAAGAGGCGCAGGAGAACTTCGATCCGAAGAACGGCGCGCGCGTCGTCGCGCGCGCGTGGCTCGACCCGCAGTATCGCGCACGGCTGCTCGCCGACGGCGCGGCGGCCAGCGCGGAGCTCGGCTTCCGCGCTGCGAACAGCGAATATCTCGTCGTGCTCGAGAACACCGACGCGGTTCACAACGTGATCGTGTGCACGCAGTGTTCGTGCACGGCGTGGTCGGTGATCGGCCTGCCGCCGGACTGGTACAAGAGCCCGGAGTACCGCGCGCGCGTGGTGCGCGAGCCGCGCGCGCTCTTGCGTGCGATGGGGCTCGAGTTACCTGACGAGGTCGCGATCCGCGTCTGGGACACGAGCGGAGAGACCCGATTCATGGTGCTGCCACAGCGGCCCGCCGGGACCGAAGGGTGGAACGAGGAGAGACTCGCGGGCATCGTGACGCGCGAGGCGCTGATCGGCGTCGCGCGCGTCTTGGCTCGGTGATTTCGGGTGCGAGATACGAGGCGATCCTTTTCGACTTCTACGGCACGCTCGTCGAGGAGGACACTCAGATCATTGCGCGCATCGTGCAGCGCATCGCGGAGAGCTCCCCGCGCGCCCCGGCCGCGGCGGAGGTCAGCGGGCACTGGAGCCGCCGCTTCGGGGCGCTCTGTGCGGCGGCGCACGGGGGTCGCTTCCAGACTCAGCGGGCGCTCGAGCTCGCGAGCCTGGCGGAGTTGGTCGAGCGCTACGGAAGCCCGCTCGACCCCGAGGAGCTCTCGGCGGAGCTCTTCGCCTACTGGGTCGCGCCGCAACCGATCGACGGCGCGGTGGAGTTTTTGCGCGGGCTGCGCGTCCCCGTGTGTCTCGTGTCGAACATAGACGCGACCGACCTCGCCGCAGCCGTCTCGAGTCTGGGTTGGTCCTTCGACGACGCGGTGACGAGCCAAGCTTGCCGCGCCTACAAGCCGCGCGCGGAGCTCTTCGAGGCGGCGCTCGTTCAACTCGGCTGCGCGACCGACGCCGTGCTCCACATCGGTGACTCACTCGACTCCGACGTGCGCGGCGCCTCGGCGCTGGGCATCCCGGTCGCGTGGGTCAACCCGCACGGGAGGCCGCTCCCCGCCGATCTCGGTGCTCCGCCGCGGTACGTCGTGTCACGTGTGAGCGACCTGGCGTCGGTGATACGGTAGGGGCATGGCAGACGACCGGCGTCTCGCGAAGCTCACGAAGCTCTGCCTCGCGCTTCCCGAAGCGACGGTCGAGCGCAAGGGCGACTTCGCGACCTTCCGCGTGCGGAAGAAGGTGTTCGCGTACTTCCTCGACGACCACCACGGCGACGGGATCGTGTCGCTGTGTTGGAAGGCGGAGCTCGGCGAGAACGCAGAGCTCGCCCAAGCGGACCCGAAGCGCTTCTACGTCCCGGCGTACATCGGTCCGCGCGGCTGGGCCGCCCTGCGCCTCGACCGCGGCCCGGTGGACTGGGACGAGGTCGCGGAGCTGGCGATGGCGAGTTACTGCAGCGTCGCGCCCAAAACGCTGCTGGCGCGGCTCTAGGTCGAGTGAGTCGCGACGGTATACGTTCTCGGATCGGCTGAAGGAGGCGTTCTGTCATGTCGCGGCCTACACCGCGTACGTGAACCTCGGCTTCAATCGCAGCGCCTCGCTCGCGGATCCGGAGCGACTGCTGATGGGCGGCGGTGCGCGAATCCGTCACGTCCGAATCGCAGCGGCCGCCGACCTCGCGCGACGCGGCGTGCGCGCGCTCATTCGAGCCGCGGTCGCCGAGGGCCGCGAAGCGCGCCGGCTACACGAGAAAGCGTCGGCCGAGATGACTCCGGGCGCGACCGTTGCGCAAAGGGGTCAATGACGCACAGTGCCTGCATGGCGTACACGAGCGGGCTTCGCGTCCTGGGACTTCCGCTCCTCGACATCCAGACCGGCACGATCAGCGACGGTGTCTACCGGCGAGGCGTAGCACGCGGCTGGTTCGCGGTGGGTGACGTCGCGCTCGGGGCGCTGTTCGCGCTCGGCGGCGTGGCCGTGAGCGGCGGCATCGGAATCGGCGGTGTGTCGCTCGGCCTCCTCGCGCTCGGCGGGCTCGCGTGCGGCGGGCTCGTGTTTGGCGGCGGGGCCGTCGGCGTCTATGCGATCGGCGGCTTCGCGCTCGGCCTGCGCGTCGCGCTCGGCGGGCTCGCGATCGCGCGCGACATCGCACTCGGCGGTACGGCCATCGCGCAACACGTAGGCGACGACGAGGCGCGTGCGTACTTCGGAGCGAATCCGATCTACCGGCTGGCCACGGACGTGTCGAGTTACACTTGGCAGCTTCTCGGGCTGCCGCTGCTCTTGTCGATCGGCTTCCGGCGCCGCTCGGGCGGCTGAGGAATCAAGTGCCCTCCGAGTCACTGCCCATCGATGACCGGGTCGCGCGTCTGTTGGCTCGGCGCGACGGACACTTCCGGCTCGAGTCCGGGCACCATGGCGACTTGTGGCTCGACCTCGAGAAGCTGTGTCTGCGGCCCGAACCCGTGCGGCGCCTCGCGGTCGAGCTCGCGCGGCGGCTCGCGCCGTACCGCATCGAGGCGGTCTGTGGCCCGCTGGTCGAAGGGGCGTTCGTCGCGCTGTTCGTTGCGCACGAGCTCTGCGTGCCATTCACATACGCCCAGCTGCTCGTGGAAGAGACGAGTGACTCTCTGTTTCCCGCGCGGTATCGGATTCCGAGCGCGCTGCGCGGCGAGCTCGCCGGCAAACGCGTCGCGATCGTGAGCGACGTCGTCAATGCGGGTTCCGCCGTGCGCGCGACGCTCGCCGACCTCGCGAGCTGCGGCGCGCACCCGATCGCGCTCGGCACCTTGGCGGTCTTGGGGAAGAAGGCGGCGGAGCTTGCGGCGGGCGCGGGCCTCGAGCTCGAGACAGTCGCCGAGTTTCCGAATACGATCTGGGAGCCGGGCGGAGTGTCCGCTGTGCGCGCGCGGCGTTCCTCTGGATTGAGCGGCTCTGTTGGGCCGGCCGGATTTGACGATGGCGAGCTTCACGAGTCAGGCGCCGTACGACGTCCGCTTCGAATGGGGTGAGCGCGGTCTCCGCGCGCTCGCGCCGCACGCGAAGCTCTTCGTGATCGTCGACGTGCTCTCGTTCGCGACTAGCGTGGCCGTCGCGTGCGCGCGCGGCGCGACAGTCTTTCCCTACCTTTGGAAGGACGAGCGCGTCGCGGAGTTCGCCGCGGCGCGTGGCGCGCTCGTCGCGGGATCGCGGTGGAACGCCCAGGGTTACTCGCTCTCGCCCGCGTCGCTCACGGCCATCCCCGCAGACGCGCGTCTCGTGCTCCCCTCGCCGAATGGCTCGCAGCTCGCGTTTCTCGCCGCGGAGTCGGGCGATGTGTTCGCGGGCTCGCTGCGCAACGCCTCGGCGGTCGCGGCTGCGGTGGACGCTCGCGGCGGCCCCGTGGCCGTGATTGCCGCGGGCGAGCGCTGGAGAGACGACGAGAGCCTGCGGCCAGCCGCCGAGGACCTGATCGGCGCGGGCGCGATCATCGCGCGCCTGCACGGGAGCGTGTCGCCCGAAGCGGCGCTCGCGCGCGCGGCGTACGAGAGCGCGGCTCCGAACCTGGCCCGCGCGCTGCGCGGGTGCGCGTCGGGCGTGGAGCTCGCGGAGCGCGGCTTCGCGCGCGACGTGGAGCTCGCCGCCGAGCTCGACGCGAGCCCCGTGGCGCCCATGCTGCGCGACGGCGGCTTTGTCGTGGAGCGCGAGTCATGAGCGCCGCGAGCTGGGCCGAGTTCGCGGCGGCGGCGCCCGAGCTCGCTGCGCGCGGCCGAGCGCTCCTCTACCAGTTCGGCGTGCCGCTCGGGTATCTCGCGACGGTGCGCGCCGACGGCGGGCCTCGAGTGCATCCGTTCTGTCCGATCGTGTGCGAGGGCGCGCTCTACGGGTTGATCGGCCCGTCGCCGAAGCAGCGGGATCTGGCGCGCGACGGCCGCTACGCGCTGCACTCCTTCCCGGCGCCCGATCGCGACGACGAGTTCTACCTCGCCGGCCACGCCGCGCATCGCGCCGATCCCGCCCTCGAGCGCTCCGTGCGCGCCGCCTATCTCGCGAGCGGCGGCGGATCCGACGGCATCGAGAAGCTCTTCGAATTCCAGATCGAGGCCGCGCTGCTCTCGACGTACAAGAAGCGCGGCGAGCCGAGCAACTGGCCGCCCCGCTACGACAAGTGGCGCGCGCCCGCGCGCTGATCTAACTCGTCCGCCCCATGACCGAGCTCTCCCTCGAACAGCGTGCGCTCGTCGACTCACTTACGCGCCGCCTCGCCGAGATCTCCGGCGTCGCGGCTGTGGTGCTCGGCGGGTCGTTCGCGCGCGGCTTCGCGACGCCGGACTCGGACATCGACCTCGGCGTCCTATACCGCGAGGCGGCGCCCTTCGCGATCGAGCCCGTGCGCGCGCTCGCCGCGGAGGTCAACGACACCCCCGACCCGGTCGTGACGGACTTCGGGGTCTGGGGCCCCTGGGTGAACGGCGGCGCGTGGCTCACCGTGCGCAGCCAGCGCGTCGACTTCCTGTACCGCAGCGTCGAGCACCTGGAGCGCGTGATCGCGGACGCGCACGCGGGCAAGTTCGAGCTGCACTACGGCCAGCTGCCGCCGTTCGGATATCTCAGCGCGACCTATCTCGGCGACCTCGAGATCTGTATTCCTCTCTTCGATCCCTCCGGTGTCGTCGCGGAGCTCAAGCGACACGTCGCGGTGTACCCCGAGCCGCTGCGGCGCGCGCTCGCGCAGACCTACCTGTGGGCGTCGGAGTTCACGCTCGAGAGCTTCGCGTCGAAGTTCGCCAAGCGCGGCGACGTGCTCGGCACGGCCGGCTGCCTCGGGCGCGTCGCGCACCAGCTCGTGTTGGTGCTGTTCGCGCTGAACCGGCGCTACCTGCTCTCGGACAAGACCGCGCTCGCCGAGATCGCGAGCTTCGCGCAGGCGCCGCGTGACTTCGGCGCGCGCGTCACCCGCACACTCTCCCGCGTCGGCGACTCAGCGATCGAGCTGGCGCGCTCGGTCGACTCCATCGCGGAGCTCGTCGCCGAGACAATCCGGCTCGCCGGGCCGCTCTATCGGCGGCCGTATCCGCGTCCGGTGTGAAGGCCGACTAAGCGCGGCGCCGGCGCTTGTACGCGAAGGTCACCACGCCCAGTCCTAGGATTCCCACCAATAGGATCCTCGCGACATCCGGCAGCGCCGGAACTCCGGTCGGGGCCGCGAAGACGACCAAGAACGACGCGAGCGCGTTGTTCACGAGCGTCGCAGCGCCCGCGGTCGGGGCGTAGTCTGCGGCGGAGTTGGTGCTGAGCCCGGTGACGACATCGCACGCGCGCGTGAAGTGCAGCGCCTGCGCGGTGGTCGAAGGCAGCGGCCCCGCGAAGGCCGGGCTGGTGAGGCCATCGGCGTCGTTGGCCACCGCTCCCGTTCCGGTCGCGACGGTCTGCGGTCCGGTGTACGCGGCTCCACCCCAGCTCACGCGCCAGTAAGTCTGGCCGCCACCGAACGTCTCGAACGTGAGCGTACCGGCCGGGAGATAACTCGCCGGGATCGCGGCCATGGTGTAGGCGCCAGTCACCGCGGGAGTAGTCTTCGCGGCCATCGAAGCTGTGGCGAGCAGGATCTCGCGGCACGCCGTACTGTTCGTCGGATTCGTCCCCGCGAACGTGGACAACGTGACCGGATTCGCCCCGGCCGCGTCGCGAACCACGAGCTGCGCGTTGCCCAAGAGAAGATTCTGTCCGGCGAGCCGCATCTTGAGCTGCACGGCCTGCGCGCTGGCGTCTCCACCCACGCCGCCGATCACTTGCTCGATTTCCATGATGTGGAACGCAGCGAGCGCCGGGCGCGGTAGCAGAGCGAAGCCAAAAACGGCCAGCAGAACGAGGCTGATGCGATGCTTCATCGGTTTCCCCTCCCGAGGTCGCGACGATATCACCTACGTCGCGAGCTGTGGGGCAGATTCTCACCAGCCCGAGCCGAACGAGACCTGCAACCCGAGCCCATAAAAGCTCGCCTCGTAATTCAAATCCTTGTGCCCGAGGTAGATGCGCCGGCCGATCAGAGTCGGCAGGTCGGTCTGGTGAAAGTCGCTGACGTCGGAGCGCATGTAGCGGTAGAAGAAGCGCAGCCCGACCGACTTGCGCAGGGCGACGCGCACGCTGGTCTCGAGCGCGTTATCTCGGCTGCGCAACTTCGGCAGCTGTCCGGGGACCGGGCTCGAGAAGTCCGGGGCCGCGAGCGCGTTCAGCGTCGCGAACGCGAGGTCCTCTTCTTCGCGCGTGACTAGAAACGTGTAGCGTGTCTCGAACTGGAGCCAGTGCAGCGGGTTCAAGGTCAGGCCGCCGCCCCAGCCTACTGCGTCGCCGTGCGCGCGCACGCCCCATTGGTCCGAGAACGGGAAGTTCGGGCCGCCGGCATCGCCGTTCGAGGAGATCGCGAAGCCGCGAATGTTCTGCATGTCGCGGTTGTGGTGCTCGAGCGAGACGAAGGCGTTCGCCGAGATCGCAGGCGAGGGTTGCACGGTCCAGTCCGCTTCGACGCCGCTGCTGCGGTCGCTCGTCAAGCCGTAGTCGGAGCCGTAGTTGTTGTCGAGCAGGCGCGCGGCGAGCGAGAGATCCGAGCGATCGCCGAGCGCGAACACGAGCCGCGCGTTCCAGAGTGAGCTCTCGAGGTTCGCGAGCGACGGGCGCACCATCTGATTCAAATTGTGTGCACCGTCACCGTCGGGGAACGTCGGGATGAAGCCCGGGAAGCTCGACGTCGTGTACTGGTTGTAGACGTTGTAGTTGATGTCGCCGCCGTCGCGGCCGGTGTACCGGTACGAGAGGCGCGCGGTCGCGAACGAGAGCGCGCGTGAGTTGAGCGAGAGCGTCGCGCGCTGCTCGCGCGTCTTCGGCCGCTCCGAGACGTCGCGATCGACGTCCTCCTGCTCGAGCAACACGTCGAGTGAGGTCTTCCACGGCGCCGTGTAGGTCGCGCCGACGTCGACCGTGGTGCGCGACTGGCCGAAGGGAATGGTCTTGTACCGCCACGCGCTTCCGGGGACCGTCGGCTGGTAGAAGCCGAGATAGTCCGGGCCCAACACCGCCGCGTGTCCCCCGTCCTCGACGATGTAGCCGTATTGGCCCGTCTGCGGGTTGAAGGCGGTGTAGTTCGTATCGGTGTCTTGATTCGTGTAGCGGTAGCCGCCGCGCAGCCGCAACGGCCGCCAGGGGTTCACCGACAGCGCGATGTCGACGAGCAGCTGATCGACGCGCGCGTGCGCGCTCTTGGTCGAGAGCGCGGCCGCGCTGTTCCAGCTCGCGAGGTCGGTGGTGCCGATCGTCACGTTCGAGATCGTGGGCGGGAGCAAGTCCTGGTTCTGCGTGCTGCGCGACCACGAGATCGCGCTAGTGACTCGCGAGCGCATCGGCATGTTGACCGCCATGTCGGCGCGCACGTTCTGCCAATCGTTGTCCGGCGCGAGCGCGAGCCGAGCCTGCGTGATCGGCGCGATCCCGAACGACTCGAAGGGCTGCGCGAGTGTGAGCGAGTTCTCCTGGTTGCGGTAGAGCGACGCGTTATAGCTGAGGTTCAGCTGCGCGAGGTCGCTGCCCCACTCGAGGCTGGCGCGCGCGTTGTGCGTTTGGTCGTCGACCGGTGCGGGTACTTCGAGCGCGCCGCCGATCGAGTTGCTGTATGTGGGATAGGCGAAGCCCGCGGCGCTCGGAATCGCGCCCTTGCGCTGCTCGAGCCCGTACTGCGCGACGAGCGAGAGACTCGGCAGCGCGAGCACGCGCAGCGCGAGCTGCGTGCGGTCGCGCTGCACCTCGACCGTGCCGAGCGCGTGCGAAGCGAGCGCGGCCTCGAGCGCATCCGCCGTGTTTCCGGCGGGCGAGAGGCCCGCCGGGAGCGTCAGCAAGTCACTCCCTGTGCCGTTCCAGAGACTCGTGGCGTCCGACGCATATTTGTGTGGCACGCCGCTGAACGAGCCGCGGAAGCGCAGCCAGCCCGCGCGACTGGCCTCGAAATCGTAGAACTGGTCGTGCCGGCCGACGCTGCCGGCGCGCAGCAACGCGTAGTCGCCGGTCTCGGGCTTCCACAGCTCGAAGTCCAAGCCGTCGACGAGGAAGCCGTCCTTGCGCTCGACGTACTTCGTGAAGCGCGTCTCGCGCTCGTCGCCGCCGACGAGCTGGTAACCGCTCTCGAGCGCGCCGCGCGCGAACCAGCCGTCGCCGAGATCCGACAGATCGTATGGCGCGGGCGGATACGGGTAGAGCAAGCCGCTCGGGCTGCGCTTTCGCGTGTCGAGCAAGAGCGACATCCCCTGTGGATCGGGGACTTGCCAGACTTCGGCGTTGCCCTCGTGGAGTGAGTCGCGCGGCGGATCGGCGAACGCGGGCCACGCGGCGAGCGCGACGGCGACCGCAATCCCAAGGTCGAGCCGCCGCACGCCGTCGCCTACCGGTGGAACTTCGGACCCGACGGGTGATTCGACCCGTGGATCTGCGAGTGACAGTTGAGGCAACCGCGGTTCATGAGGCGGTCGTCGGGCGCGCCGCCGCTCGCCATGTTCTGCGCGGTCAGGAGTCCAGCGGGATGGCCGAAGTTGGGGTTATCGATCGGCGAGTGACACTCCTGACAAAGGAGCGGCAGCGCAGTGACGAGCAGCTTCTCGTGGTTCGAGCCGTGCGGCGTGTGACAGTTGAGACAGCTCTCGCGCACGGGCGCGTGCTCCCAGAGGAAGGGCCCGCGCTTCTCCGCGTGGCAGCTCGTGCAGAGCTGATTCACGTCATCGGCCTTGAGCAGCGGACTCGTGGTCGAGCCGTGCGGGTTGTGACAGTCGGTGCAGCTGATCTTCCCCTCGAGCAGCGGCATGTGCGAGCGCTTCGCGAAGTCGGCGCGCTGCTGCGGGTGACAGGTGAAGCAGGTCTGGTCCGCGTTCTCCTTGCGCAGGAGTGACTGAGCCGAGGTCTGCGCCATCGGATTGTGGCAATCGCTGCACGCCAGGCCGCGCAGCTCGTGCGTAGAGCCGATCCAGTACATGAGCGCGCCGCCCCGATGGCACTGCTGGCACATCGCGTTCATCACCTCCGGCGCGTACGTCGAGTCGCGCGTGAACGCGACGATGGTCGCCGGCGTAGGCTCGGCCACGTGCTTCCCGCCGGGGCCGTGACAGCTCTCGCAGGTGTGCTTCTCGAGCTCGGTGCGCGGGTTCGCGCCGAACGCGCGCGCGTGCACGGTGCGGTCCCAGTGCGACGCCTCGACACTGTGGCAGCTCTTGCACAGAGCATCGCCGACGTATGCGACGTCGCGACCCGGGGCGTCGGTCAGCTCGTCGCTCGGCTCCGCGCAGGCGAACAGCGCCAGCGCAGCGAGGCCCAGAAACGTGACCTGCGACGATCGCATCCCGAGGGAACTCTACGGCATGAGACGACGTCCCGGTTTTTTCTTCAGCCGCTCTCGCGCACTTCCACGTCGAAGACGCCGGTCAGCACGCGGCCGCCGCTGCGCACCTGGACCCACATGCGGTACTCGCCCGCGCGCGGGAACGCGTAGGGAAACTCGACTTCGTGTGCGATCGAGGCGCTCGCGAGCGGCATGGGCGACGCCGTTCCGTCGCGCCGCGCCAACATCTCCGCCGCGGCCATCGAGATCGAGCCCGCGGGGTGCAGATGCGTAAAAACCGTGCCGTCGCTGCGACGCAGTGCGGCATGGCCGAACATGCCCATGTACGGCTCGAGCGGAAGCGGGGCGCCGGCGGCGTCGAAGGCGGCGAAACGCAGCGCCGTATCTCGATCCGCGACCAGCTCGCCGTCGGTCCGAAACTCCATGCGTCCGCCGCCCATGAGCGCCGCGCTTCGACCCTTCGTGGGTTCCGAGGCGCCCATGTGCCACGAGTCGTCGAAGTCGAGCGCGCGCGGCTGGTCCGAGCTTGCCGCCAACGGGCTCGCCGCCAACGAGCTCGGCGAGAGACATAGGATGCCTCCGCCCGGCCCCGCGCCCATCTGCAGCGCGGCGCCGCTCGGCGGCGGCAGGTTGACCTTGCCGACGAGGGTCTCGCTCGAGCCGTCCTCGTGAGTCACTTCCGCGTAGAGCTGGTAGGTGCCGCCGGGCACCGGCGGCAGCACGCCGTCGAAGTCGAGCGCGTCTCGGCGAACGGGGTGGAGGTGCGCGAACGCGTCGAGATCCGGCTCGCGAATCAGGAACAGGTGCATGAGCTTCCCGTGGTCGGTCACGAGCGTGTCCCAGGCGGCAGTCACTGGGGCGTCGCGCGTGGGCGCCAGATGGAGCAGGTTCTGCGCGCCTTCGCGGCGCACGCCGGCCTCGACCGGCAGCGGCTTCGAGAGCGCGTTCGCGAAGTCGCGGTCCATCTGCTGCCAGCGGTAGTTTCCGCCGTACACCGCGGCGCAGGAGACGAGCGCCGCGACGGCGGCGGCGATGCGGCCGCGCGTGCGCTCGCGCGGCGATGGGGCGGCGCCCGGAGTGAGTCCCGCTGCCCGCGCCGCCGCGGCCGCGAGCCAGATGGCGGCGCCGATGAGGAGTGCGCCGAACGCGACGAGCGTCGCGCCGAGCGCCGGCGGCATCACGGGCCGCGCCAGCGCCGCGGCCTGCAGTGGCACGGCGATTCGCCCGCCGCCGCGCGCGCTCTCGAGGGCGACCTCTACGCCGTACGAGCCGCGGCGCAGTAGCCAGAAGGTCGCGTTCCAGAGCTGCGGATCCCCCGCGACCTGCGTCGCGCGGATCGCCGGCGGGGTCGTCTCGTCGCCCGCGTCGAGAAACGCCGGCTTCACCGAGATGCCCGTGACGTCCGAGTCAGTGACTCGAATGTCGGCTTGCGCGAGACCCGGGAAAGTCTGCGGCGGGCGAATCACGATGCGCACGGGGTGGACGCCGGCGCTGCCCTCGAAGAATACGTTCGGGCTGCCGATGTGCGCTGCGGCGCTCGCCGCGCACAGCAGCGCGCTCGCGAGCGCGGCGAGCACCGCCTTCAGCGCGGCACCCGGTGGAGCGCGCCGCCGAGCAAGAGCCCCGCTCGCGCGGACAGGATCGCGAGGAGCGCCGTGATGCCGGCGCTCGTCAAGTCGAGGCCCGGTGACACGAAATCCCAGAACGTGGTGCGCGCCTCCGGATCGATGCGCAGAAAGAACGGCCAGTGCCGCCCCCCGCCCGCGAAGAACCAGTGATCCGAGGCGGGCGAGAGCAGGAACGCGGAGAAGGGCCACTGCGTCGCGACGAACAGCGCGAAGAACGCAGCCCCCGCTTCGAGCGCCGCCGCCCAGCCCGCGCCGCGCCGCTCGCGGGCCGCGAACATGCGCAGCAGCGCGTCGAGCGCGAGCGCGGGAACGACGAGCAAGAGTGGGAACGGCGGCGGAAGCAAATGGTCGAGCGCGTTGTACACCGGCCCCGCCTGCGGCGACGCGGGCACGAGCGGCAGGATCCAGACCATCCCCGCGACGAGCCCCATGTACGCGAGCGCGGCGGCGGAGGCGGGCGCGCGCAGCCGCCCCGCGACGGACTGAGCGACCAGCACGAGGGGATACGCGGCGCAGCCGAGCTCGTAGAACACCGCGGAGTGTTGCCGGTTCGCGAAGCTCTGCGCGGTCGTCACGACCGAGATCATCGCGAGCACCGCGCCGGCGGCAAGCACGGCCCCGAGCGCACCGCGCGTGTCTCTCTGCTGCCCGAGCAGCGCGATCCATGCCCCGATCACCACGGCGAAGTAGGCCAGCGCCTTCGCGAGCTGCGGCGGGTGCCAGATGCCGGCGGCGAGTCCGTAGTTCGCCTGCCACCAGCGATCGAAGAGCAGCGCCGCCACGAACGCGAACGCGCCCCAGAGCGTGATCCACGCGCCGAGCGGCGCGCGCATCCGCCCGAGCGAAACGCCCCCTACACCGCCGCGCGTCGCGAGCACCGCCATGCGCAGCGCCGCCGCCCCCGCGAGCGCGACCGCGAGATAGTTCGCGGCGTGTGGCGGGCCGAAGAAGCGATCGACGCCGATGGTCGACTCCCACGAGAAGTCCCAGAGGAGAGTCAGCGGAACGGCGAGCGCCGCGATCAGGAGCAGGGTGCTTTCGAGCAGCATGAGCGGCGCGGATGATAGCCCGATGCTGGCAACCGCCGTCCAGGGCGGGAACACTCACGCGCCGATGACGCCACTCACCCTGCTGCGCGCGCGTCGCTTCGCCGCGTTCTTCTGGGCGCAGTTTCTGGGCGCGTTCAATGACAACCTGTTCCGCAATGCGCTCGTCGTGTTGGCGACGTTCCGCTCGGTACGCGTGCTCGGGCTGCCGGCCGACCGGGTCGTGGCGATCGCGGGGGGCATCTTCACGCTGCCCTTCTTCCTGTTCTCGGCGAGCGCGGGCCAGCTCGCTGACAAGCTCCCCAAGCATCGACTCGTGCGCTGGCTGAAGGCGTTCGAGATTCTCGTGATGGGCTTTGGCGCGTTCGCGATCACCTCCGAGAGCGGGCCGCTTCTCTTGTCGGCGCTGTTCTTCATGGGCTTCCAGGCGGCGATCTTCGGCCCGGTGAAGTACGGGATCCTGCCGCAGCTACTCGACGAGGACGATCTCGTGAGCGGGAACGCGCTCGTCGAGACGGGCACGTCACTCGCGATCCTGCTCGGGACGATCTCGGGCGGGCTGTTGCTCGGCCTGGGCGACGTCGGTCCGAAGCTCACGGCGGCGGGCATCGTCGCGCTCGCGGTCGTCGGCTGGCTCGTGAGTCTCGGCTTGCCGGCGGTGACTGCCGAGAATCCGAGTCTCCGCATCTCGCGAAATCCGTTCGCGCCGCTCGTGGAGACGTACCGAATCACGAGCGCGAATCGCGCCATCTTCTTGTCGGTGCTCGCCATCTCGTGGTTCTGGTTCTTCGGCGCGGCGATGCTCTCGATCCTGCCCTCGTACACGAAGGACGTGCTGGGCGCCGGCGAGCGCGTGAACACCTTCTTCCTGGCACTTTTCTGTGTCGGCATCGGCGTCGGCTCGCTCGTCTGCGAGCGACTGTCGGGAAGGCGCGTCGAGCTCGGCCTCGTACCGCTCGGCTCGATTGGCATCAGTCTTTTCGCGTTCGACCTCTTCCTCGCCAGCCCGAAGGCGCCGCCCGCGGCGGGCGCCGCGCTGCGCAGTCTGCGCGAGGTGCTCGCGGCTCCCGGCGGCTTGCGCATCGCGCTCGATCTCGCGGGCATCGCGGCGTCGAGCGGTCTCTTCGTCGTGCCTCTCTACTCGCTCGTGCAGCAGCGCGCCGAGCCGAGTCAGCGCTCGCGTGTGGTCGCGGGCAGCAACATCCTGGGCGCGCTGTTCATGGTGATCTCGGCGCTCGAGGTCACGGCGCTGCTCGCGCTCCGAGTCACGATCCCATGGATCGTGCTCGCGCTCGCGATCCAGAACGCCGTGGTCGCGTTCTACGTGTACGGCGTGATTCCGGAGTTCCTGTTCCGCTTCGTCGCGTGGATCCTGTCGAACGTGCTGTACCGCCTGCACTCGACGGGGCGCGAGAACATCCCGCACGACGGCCCAGCGCTGTTGGTCGCGAATCACGTGACGTTCATCGACTGGCTGTTCATCGCGGGCGTGTGCAAGCGGCCCGCGCGCTTCGTGATGCACCAGGATTTCTTGGCGATCCCGGGGCTCGGCTTCGTATTCCGCGACGCCAAGGTGATTCCGATCGCTAGCGCGCGCGAAAGCAGCGAGACACTCGACGCGGCGTTCGAGCGCATCGCCGCCGAGCTGGAGGACGGCAACATCGTCTGCATCTTCCCCGAAGGGCGACTCACAGGCGACGGGCGCATGAATCCGTTCCGCACCGGCGTCGAGAGGATCGTCGCGCGCACGCCCGTGCCCGTGATTCCGATCGGGCTCAAGGGACTCTGGGGCAGCTTCTTCAGCCGCAAGGACGGCGCGGCGATGCGCCGCCCGTTCCGCCGCTTCTGGTCACGCATCGATCTCTCGATCGGCCCGCCCGTGCCGCCCGGCGAGGTGCGAGCCGAGGACCTCGGGCGCCGCGTCGCCGCGCTCGCCCAGCTCGAGCCGCCAGGCGTGCAAAGAGAACCCCAGCCGACGCCGTCCTGAGTATCATCACCCCGGAGGTGACCGAGATGTTGCGAGGCAGCTGTCTCTGCGGCGGGATTCAGGTCGAGGCGGAGCGGGTGTCGCTGCTCCGCCACCGTCACTGCTCGATGTGTCGCAAGGAGACGGGCTCGGCCTTCGGCACCGTTGCCGTCGTGAAGCCGGCTGACTCTCGGTTCGTTCGCGGCGAGGAGCTCGTGCAGAGCTTGCTCGGCGACAAGATCGTCATCATTCCCGCGGGCATTCTCGACGACGATCCCGGCCTGCGCCCCGTGCTGCACCAGTTCGCGGGCTCGAAGGCGCCGTGCTGGGAGATCGCGGACTCACTGCGGCAATTCGAGAAGTGGGTGCCAGGCTACGAACCCGAGTGGGCGGGAAGGAAGAGCGGATCGGGATGAAGCACCCGAGCGTCGCGGCGTTCTGGGCGGAGCGGCTCGGCTGCCCGGTGAGCGCGTTCGAGCAGCCGGGTCTCACGCTCGTGCCGCACCCGCTACGCGACAGGGTGTTCGTGCTGGCCTCGGGCGCGGCGGTCGTGGTGGCCGCGGCCGAGGCGCTTCACGCGCGGCTGCGAGCCGCGACGGAGGCGCACGCGCTCGTGACTCCCGAAGTACTGCGCCCGCTGATGCCTTCCGGTGCGAGACTCATCGGCCCAGCCCGCATCGCCTATCTGCACGGCGCGCTATCTGCGCCGGACGGGATCACGCGGCTGGGCTCGGCGAGTGACCCGCGACTGCGGACGCTTCGCGAGCACGCCACTTCCGAAGAGTGGGAGCACGCCAACCTCGAGGCCGCGGAGCCGCCGCTCTTCGCTTGCCCGGCCGGCGAAGAGATCGCCGCCGCTTCCGGCTTCGAGCGACTGGCCACGCGGGTGGCACACCTCGGTGTCGTCACCGATCCGCGTCACAGGGGTCGCGGCCTCGGCCGCGCCGCGGTGCAGGCGGCCGCCGTGCACGCGCTCGAGCTCGGTCTCTTGCCCCAGTACCAGACCCTGGCCTCGAACGCGGCGGCGCTGCGGATCGCGGAGTCACTCGGCTTCGAGCCGTTCGCGATCACCCTGGCCGCGCGCCTTTCGTGATAGCCTTCCGAGTCAGCGACGAAGGAGCTTCGAGCCATGGCCGACGACCAAGCCTATCTCGTGCGCGCGACGGAGCACGTGGACGACGCCGCCGCGTTTCGCCATCCGCTGAACCCGAAGTCGTTGACCTACCAGCGAAGGCTGAGCGGCATCACCGAGCTCGCGCGCATCGGCGTGACTCACGTACGGATTCCGCCGGGTCACGAATCGTTCTTGTATCACTCGCACGAACACGAGGAAGAGTGGGTCTACATCCTGTCGGGCCGCGGGATCGCGGAGATCGGCGAGTCGGAGTTCGAGGTCGGCCCGGGTGACTTCATGGGCTTTCCGACGCCATCGGTCGGTCACCACTTGCGCAATCCGTTTGGCGAGGACCTCGTGTATCTGATGGGTGGCGAGCGCCGACAGATGGAGGTCGCCGACTTCCCGCGCCAGAAGAAGCGCATGTACCGGAGTCGAACGAACGTCGACATCGTCGACCTCGAGAACATCCGGCGCTTCAGCCCTTAGCTCTCGCCCTCCCACACCGTCGCCTTCGCCGGAAAATCGGGACGATAGGGGGGCACGACGCAGAACGGGTGAGCGGAAGGCGCCTCCATCACGACGTGATTGCGGATGCGCGCCTTCACGCGCGCGCCGAGTTTCTCGAGCCGGCGCACCTCCGCCCCGACATCGTCGGTCTCGATGTCGAGGTGGATCGCGCGCTCCGCGGCGGGCACGCGCTGCAAGAGTACGTAGGGGCCGGCTTCGCCGCCGACGCGTCCGCGCAGCGACGTGTAGATCGGGTTGTCCGCGGGCATCGCTTCGCGGCCGAGCGCGCGGCTCCAGAACTCGAAGCCCCGATCGGAGTCCTCCTCAGCGCAATCGATCACCACGGTCGCGAGCCGGCTGCGGTGCATGTCTCCCTCTCCTTCGCGCGCATGATACGTTCCGGCGCGGGAGGAGGCGCGTGAGCGACGGCGTACTGCGCGGAAGCTGTCTCTGCGGCGCGGTCGCGTTCGAGGTCGCGCTGCCGCTCTCCGGCTTCGTGTATTGCCATTGCTCGCGCTGCCGCAAGGCGACGGGCAGCGGGCGCGCGGCGAACCTGCGTGTGCCGCCCGCGCAGCTCCGTTGGATCGCGGGCGGCGAGCTCGTCGCGCGCTGGGATCTGCCGACGGCGCGCAGCTTCGCGACCGCGTTCTGCACGCGCTGCGGCTGTCCGCTGCCGCATGCGACGCGCAGCGGGCGCGAGATGATCGTGCCCGCAGGGGCGCTCGACGATCCGCCGCCCAGCGCGCCGAGCGAGCACTGTGAGTGGGAGTCGCGCGCGCCTTGGGAAGCGAAGTGACTGCGAAGCTGGCGCACTTCTCGGCCGAGTACGCCGCGCAATTCGCGGACCGCGCGGTGGTTGCGGCATACGCTACGCGGCCGCCGTATCCCGAAGAGGTGCTCGAGATACTCGAATCACTCCTGCCACCGGGCCAGACACGAGTGCTCGAGCTCGGCTGCGGCTCGGGCGATCTGAGCCTGCGGCTTGCGCCGCGCGTCGGCCGACTGGACGCGCTCGACGTCTCGGAGCCGATGCTCGAGCGGGCGCGCGCCCGCGCCGGCAACTGCCACGCCAACCTGACGTGGATCTCGGCGCCGGTCGAGTCGTTCACGCCGAGCGCGCGCTACTCGCAGATCGTCGCCGCCGAGAGCCTGCACTGGATGGACTGGGAGATCGTGCTGCCGAGCTGCGCGCGCTGGCTCGACGAACCCGGACGGCTCGCGATCGTCGACGGCCGCATTCTCGGGCCGCTGCCCTGGGACTCCGAGCTGCGCGCGCTCATCGCGGAGCACTCCACGAATCGAGACTTTCGGCACGTCGACCTCATCGAGGAGCTCGCGAAGCGCGACCTGTTTCGCGAGCTCGGCCGTCGGCGCACGGCGCCGATCTCGATCCAGCAGGGCGCCGACGACTACGTCGAGTCATTCCACTCGCGCAACGGCTTCTCGCGCGAGCGTATGAGCTCCGACTCTGCGCTCGCGTTCGACCGCGCGTTGCGCGCCGCGATCCTGCACGAGTGTCCGGACGGGGTCGTCCACGCTTCGCTCACCGCGCTCGTCGTCTGGGGCCAGCCGCAAAGTCGCTGAGCTTCGGAAGCACGTTCGCGACGAACGCGCGATCGGCCTCGAACGTCGGCTCGAGCGCGAGAAACTCCTCGGGCGTGACCCAGCGCGCGGCACTCACTTCGCCCGGCTCGAGCTGCAGCACGCTCGAACGCGGCCGCGCCGTCCACCAGTGCAGCGTGTAGCGACCGTCGTCGGTCGGACACTCCCAGACTTTCGCGAGCGGCTCGACCTCGAGCCCGAGCTCCTCGGCCATTTCGCGCACGACCGCTTCGGCTTCGGTCTCTCCCGGTTCGATCGTGCCGCTGGGTGGCGCCCAGTGACCCGCATACGGCACGGCAGGCCCGCGCTGGATCGCGAGGAGCTTCCGGTCGCGGAGAATGACGGCGATCACGGCTTGCTTCACGCTCCGAGCTTAGCGGAGTAGGATCGCGAGCCATGCACGGCCGGGTGGCTCTGGTGACGGGCGCGAGCCGCGGCGCGGCTCGCGGCGCCGCGCTGCGCGATCGCGGCGTCATGCGCTGGAGTGGCCGGGTCGCGGTCGCGGTGCAGTTCGCGCTCGAATGCGGCTTCCGCGACGTCGACGGCAGCCAGCCGCGCCCGCTCGGCGAGGCGGAAGCATGACCGAGGTTCGCGAAGCGGACCTGAGTCATGCGTTGGACGCGGACGCGCTGGTCGAGATCATCGACTCGTACGCGCGCGGACCCGGCGGGCAGAACGCGCCGCTCTCCAGCGAGGCGCGCACGAACCTCGCGAAGGGGTTGTGCGGGCATCCCACCGCGTTCGCGCTGCTGGCCTTCGACGGCGCGCGCGCGGTGGGCGCCGCGGTCTGTTTCGTGGGTTTCTCGACGTTCGCGGGCAGGCCGTTCGTGAACCTCCACGACCTGGCGGTGCTGCCGAGTCACCAAGCGCGTGGCGTGGGCGGCCGCTTGCTCGAAGCGGTCACGCGCCGCGCGCGCTCTCTCGGCGCATGCAAGGTCACGCTCGAGGTCGTCGACGCGAATCAGGGCGCGCAACGCCTCTATGCGCGGCACGGCTTCGGCCCGTCCGCGGCGGCGCCGCGCTTCCTCACCAAACGACTCGAGGAGAGAAGTGGACCATGAACTCGCTCGAACCGCGGCTAGCCAAGTCACTCGTCGGCCATGGACTCGTCGTGATCCTGCTCGGGATGTTCACCGGCTTTCCGTACGCGCTCGTGGTCACGGGCGCGATGGCCGGCGCGGAGCGTGCGTGGCGCATGGCGCACCTCGAGGGCGTGCTGAATGGCTTGATGCTGGTGGCGATCGGCGCCGCCGGTGACTCGCTCGCTCTGTCGGCGCGGCAGGCGCGCTGGCTGCAGCGGACCTTGATCGTCACCGCCTACGGCAACTGGCTTGGCGCGACGCTCGGGGCCGCAGCCGGCGAGCGCGGCCTCGCGCCCGAAGGCCCGCTCGCGAACTTCGCCGTCTACACGCTGTTCATGGCCGCCGTGGTCGCCGTTCTCGTCGGCCTCTCGCTCGCGGCGTTCGGCGCGTTCCGCCGATCGCACTAGGCGCAGGTCACTCCAGGCCCGAGCTTCGCGAGCACGGAGCAAGACTTTTGCGAGATCCTGTTCAGCTGGGCGGGGCTGAGTTTCCCCGCACCCGGAATCCCGGACCGCGCACGGTTTAGACCCGGCTCGAGCTCATCCACCAGCCGGTGCGCAGCATACCCGAGGGCGGGGCCGACAACGAGGCCTACAGCGACGTGTGTACACCCAGGTTGGTCGAGCCTCTAGCGGCGCTGGTCGGCGACCACGCGTAGCGCACGTCGGGCTCGCACTCGGGCGACGGGCTGACTCCGAAGACCACCGGCCGAAAGCCGAAGCGTTCGTAGAAAACGCGTGCGCGCCGGTTGCGCTGGTGGGTGTAGAGTTCGAGTCCGGACGGAGACAGCGCCTTCGCTTGCTCGAGCAACGCGCGTCCGACGCCGCTGCGCTGAACGCTCGGTTCGACGTACAGCTGCTCGATGAAGCCAGCTTGCAGCGCGAGGAGTCCGAGCACGGCGCCGCCCGCGACGGCGAGCCAGACCTCGCACTTGGGCGCAAGGACGTCGCGGAAGAACCCGAGGTCGTCGGCGGCGCTGTGACTCATGCGCGCCTCGAGCCAGGGCTGCTCGGCGTCGCGCGAGCGGCGCCACATGCGCACGACCTCCTCGATCTCTTGCGGCAGCATGCGGCGGATCTCGCGCGTCGGCACAGGCGCATGCTAGCCTGCGCGCGCGCGATGGCGCGAGGGGGGCTGTGATGAGCGCTCAGCGAACGGCGCGTCCACGAGCCAATCGCGCATCGGTTCGCGCCGCGACTCTCTCCGACGCGAAGCGGATCGCGACCCTCATCACCGCGCTCGGCTATCCGACGAACGCGAGCGAGATGAAGAGCCGGCTCGCGGAGATCTTCGCCGATTCGACTTACACGACGCTCGTAGCCGAGGTCGCCAGCGAAGTCGTCGGCATGGCTGGCGCGTGCCTCGCGCGCTTCTACGAGAAGCCCGGTCTGTACGCGCGCTTGGTCGCGCTCGTGGTCTCCGAAGCGGGCTCGGGGCAGGGAGCAGGCGCCGCGCTCGTGCGCGCGATCGAGAAGTGGGGCACCGCGAACGACGCGGCGGAGATCTTCTTGAACAGCGGCATGCAGCGCGAGGTCGCGCGCAGCTTCTACGAGAAGCTCGGCTATCGAGTCAGTGGCGTGCGCTTCTCCAAAGCGCTCGATTGATCCGCCGTTGAGCCGGGTCGCGCTGGTCACCGGCGGAGGGCGCGGGATCGGCGCCGCCGTCGCGAAGCTCGCCGCCGCGCGCGGCTACGCGGTTTGTATCTCTTATCTCGAGAATCGCGCGGCCGCGGATGCGACGCTGGCTGAAATCGCGCGCGCGGGCGGCCGTGCCATCGCCATCGCGGCCGACGTGTCAGCGGAGGCCGACGTGCTGCACCTGTTTCGCGAGCTGGACCGCGAGCTCGGTCCGGTCACCGCGCTCGTGAACAACGCCGGCATTCTGGAGCGCCAAATGCGGCTCGACGCGATGGATGCGGCGCGTCTCACGCGCGTGTTCGCGGTGAACGTGGTCGGTTCGTTCCTGTGCGCGCGCGAGGCGCTGCGGCGCATGTCCTCGCGCCACGGCGGGAGCGGCGGTGCGATCGTGAACCTCTCGTCGGGCGCGGCCGTACTCGGCTCGCCCGGGGAGTACGTCGACTACGCGGCGTCCAAGGGCGCGATCGACACACTCACAATCGGGCTGGCGAAGGAGGTCGCGGCCGAGGGCGTGCGCGTGAACGCCGTGCGGCCCGGCATCATCTACACCGAGCTGCACGCGCGCGGCGGCGAGCCGGGTCGCGTCGAGCGTCTCCGGTCGGGCGTGCCGATGCAGCGCGGCGGCGATCCGAGCGAGGTCGCGAACGCCGTCCTCTGGCTCCTCTCCGACGAGGCCTCATACGTCACCGGCGCAATTCTCGACGTCAGCGGAGGGAAGTAGGCGCTCGCTCGAGCCAGTCACGTCCGCGCGCGCGTTCCGTGGTACGGTTCGGGTTCGATGTCACGGCTGTTGCTCGTCCGCCACTGCCAGTCGTCCGGCCAGCATCCGGACGCGGCTCTCACCGACGTGGGAACCACGCAGGCGCATGCGCTTGCCGAGAAACTCGCCGCCCAACCGATCGACCACCTCGTGTCGAGCACCTATCGGCGCGCGAGCGAGACCCTGGCGCCGTTCGCCGCACGCACGGGGCTCGCCCTGCAGCGGGACGAGCGACTCGTCGAGCGCCGACTCTCGCCCGCGCCCATCGACGCTTGGCGCGACGTGGTGCGGCGTTCGTTCACCGACCCGGACTTCCGCGTGCCGGGCGGCGAGTCAGGGCGCGAAGTGCTGGAGCGCGCGTGGAAAGCGCTCGAGGAGATCCTCTCGCGTGGCCACTCACTGCCCGCGGTCGCGAGTCACGGTCAGCTCATCTCGCTCGTGCTGCACAGCATCGAGCCGAGCTTCGGCTTCGTGGGTTGGGAGTCGCTCTCGAACCCGGACCTCCACCTGCTCGAGCGCGACGCGCGCGGGCGTTTCTCGTTCCAGCGACTGGCGCCGGTTCCGGCGCGCTGAGGCGGACGTGGATCTGTATCACGTGTGGTGCAACTTGAAGAGCGGCGTCTCGGACGTGGCCTTCTGCCAAGACGTGAGTCGCTATCTCGGGTCGCTTCGCGACGGCGGGCGCCGAGCCGATCGAAGAGCTGCACGCGCGCGTGAACCAAGTCGCGACGGATGTGCGCTTCGCGCTCTACCGCGACTTCCCGGACCCGCAGCGCCGGCGCGGAGCGGAACGGTTCTGACGATCTACCGTCGGAGGAGACCCAGATGATCGATCACGTGAGTCTGCGAGTGTCCGACTACCCGCGGAGCCGAGCGTTCTTCAGTGCCGCGCTCGCGCCGCTCGGCTACGGGGTTCTGGCGGACTACGGCGACGCGGCCGGCTTCGGCGTCGGCGTGAAGCCGGACTTCTGGATTGGCGCCGGCCAAGCGCCCGGGGCGACACACGTCTGTTTTGCCGCGGCGAACCGCGCACAGGTCGACGCATTCCACAGAGCCGCGCTCGCCGCGGGCGGAAGCGAAAACGGCGCGCCCGGGCTGCGCACCATGTACCACCCGACCTACTACGGCGCCTTCGTCCTCGATCCCGACGGCAACAACATCGAGGCCGTCTGCCACCGGCCGGCGTAGCCGATGAGTCTCACGGGCAGCTGTCTGTGTGGGCGCGTGCGCTATTCGCTCCGCGCCCCACCCAGCTCGGCAGAGCACTGTCACTGCGGGATGTGCCGCAAGTGGCACGGCGCCGCCTTCTCGACGAACGCCGAGCTGCGCACGAGCGAGCTCGAGTGGCAGAGCGGCGAGGAGGAGCTGGTGAGCTACCGTTCGTCGCCCACGCGCGATCGCGTGTTCTGCCGGCGCTGCGGCTCGAAGCTGTTCATTCGGCGGCTCGATGCGCCGGACGCGATCGCGCTGTGTCTCGCCACGCTCGACGGCGTTCCCGACACTCGGCCTTCGCGCCACGTGTTCACGGCGGATCGCGCTCCCTGGCTCGAGCTCCGCGACGCTCTGCCGCGCTTCGACGTGTACCCTGGCTTCGAAGTGACTTTGCGTCCGACGGCTGAGAGAGACCTCGACTTCGTCCTCGCCCTCGAGCGTGACCCCGAGAACGTGCCGTTCATCGGGCGCTGGACGCGGGCGGAGCACGCGGCCGCGATCGAGGCGAAGGACCGCGAGCACTGGCTCATCTCGCGCGCGCACGACGGCGCGCCGCTCGGCTTCCTGCTCGCCTTCGACCTGGGTGCCGTGGGCCTGGGCGTCTATGTGAAGCGGATCGCGGTCTCCGAGAAGTCGCGCGGGCGCGGGCGCGAGGCGCTCGGTCGCTTCGTACGGCGCGCGTTCGACGAGCTCGGCGCGAGTCACGTCTGGCTCACGGTGTTTTCCGACAACGAGCGCGCGCAGCGCAGTTACCGCGCGCTCGGTTTCGCGGTCGATCGGGTGACTTCCGCTCGGCGCGCGGAGCTGCAGGCGGCAGCGGGCGGATTCTCCGGCGGGAGCCTGGTGATGGTGCTGAAGCGCGAGGAGCTGCGCGCATGAGTCGCGAGAGCGCGGCGCTCGGCTTGCGCGTGAAGACGGGACGCGCGACGGCGGTGCTCGTGGCCGGTTCGCGGAAGACGCCGCGCGTCTTGTCGCGGCACGAGGTCATGCTCTCTGATCCCGCGGTTCCGCACTCCGATCAGCCGTACCACGTCGCGCTCGAGCTCGGCGAGGAGCGCGCCGCGCCAATCCTCGCGCGCGCGATCGAGGCAGTGCGGGCCGTCGGCCAGCGCGAGCTGCGGGCCTTGGCCGAGTCAGTCGCCGCGTCGGGTCGCTCGCTGCTCGGCGTCGGCCTCGTCGTCGGCAGCCTCGGCGATCCGGCGAAGCTCGGGAATCCGCACGTGCGCGCGCACGCGCTCGAGGGCCAGCTCTATTGGCAGGTGCTCGATGCGGCCGCGCGCGAGCTCGGCCTCTCCTGCGCGGTGGTGAGCGAGAAGGAGATCTACGCCCGCGTGTCCGAGTCGTTCGGCGTGAAGCCCGACGCGCTGCGCGCCGCCG